>DATGHG010000473.1:0-9907 GCA_035308185.1 Thermoanaerobaculia bacterium
CCTGAAGGCCGGCAAGGACATCTCGGGCTATCCGGCCTACGTGCAGAAGATCTTCCAGGCGATGAAGACCTACGGCCTGATCCTCGCCGACAACGGCAGCGACATGTACATCCAGGGGACCTACGACACCCGCTGGGACAACGACACCCTCAACCCGGCCTTCGACAGCCTCACCGCCGCCGACTTCGAGGTCGTGCAGCTGGGCTGGAAGGGGCCGGCCGCCCCGATCCCCTGCGCGGCGGGCGGCTCCCGGCTGTGCCTCGAAACCTCGCGCTTCGCCGTGACCACCGAGTACGTCCTGCCCGACGCAGCCAGCGGCCCGGGGCAGACCATCGCGCTGACCGGCGACACCGGCGCCTTCTGGTTCTTCGCCGGCGCCAACCTCGAGATGTTGGTCAAGGTCCTGGACGGCTGCGCCCTGGGCGGTCACTTCTGGGTCTTCGCCGCCGGCCTCACCAACGCCCAGGTGATCACCACCGTGGTCGACACCAGGACCGGCGCGGCCAGGCGCTACGTCAACCCGCAGGGCGCCCCCTTCGCCCCGATCCAGGACACCGCCGCCTTCCCCTGCCCCTGACCGCGCCGGTGCCACCACCTGTAACCGCGCCGCGCCCGGGCGCGTCTTTTCTCCAGGCCGGTTCGGTCGCGTCCGCGGCCGGGCTGGTGGTGTCCTCGCGCCAGAGCACCGCCCCGTCGACCGTCGGCTCCCGGAGGTAGAGTGGCAAGAGAGACTGGTTCCATGGCTGCGGTCGGCGCGATCGGAGCGTTCCCGCGCCGCCACCCGTTCCTGTTCCTGGCGGTGGTGCTGGCGCTGCTCGGCGGCGGCGGCTTCCTCTGGTGGCGGGCCAGGGGCCGGCGGCCGCAGTACGTGACCGCGACGGTGACGCTCGGCAACATCCAGCGCAACGTCAGCATGACGGGCGCGCTCAATCCGGTGGTGACGGTGCAGGTCGGGTCCTACGTCTCGGGCACGGTCAAGTCGCTGGGATGCGATTTCAACACCGAGGTGGTGGTGGGACAGGTCTGCGCCACCATCGATCCCGTGCCGTTCCAGCTGATCGTCGATCAGGACCAGGCCGAGGTGGGCACCGCCGAGGCGCAGCTCAAGAAGGACCAGGCGGCGCTGGTCTACGCCAAGATCGCCTATGCGCGCGACTCGAAGCTGCTGGCGGAAGGCACCGTGTCGCAGGATACGGTGGACAACGACAAGAGCACGCTCGATCAGACGGTGGCGCAGATCGGCCTCGACCAGGCGTCGATCGTCAACAAGGTGGCGACGCTCAAGGCGGCGCAGGTGAACCTCGCCTACACCAACATCGTGTCGCCGGTCATCGGCACCGTGATCACCCGCTCGATCGACGTCGGCCAGACGGTGGCGGCGAGCCTGCAGAGCCCGACCCTCTTCCTCATCGGCAAGGACCTCACCCACATGCAGGTCGACACCAACGTCAGCGAAGCCGACGTCGGCTCGATCCGCGTCGGCCAGGATGCCTATTTCAGCGTCCAGGCCTTCCCCACCAAGGTCTTTCGAGGCAAGGTCACGCAGATCCGGCGCGGGCCGATCACGGTGCAGAACGTCGTCACCTATGACGTCGTGGTCGCGGTGGCCAATCCCGACCGCATCCTGTTTCCCGGCATGACCGCCGACGCTCACATCGTGACCGACGAGCACGACAACGTCCTGCGGGTGCCGTTGCCCGCCGTGCGCTTCAACCCCGAAGGGCTCGGCCGTGCTCGTGGCGGCGCCGCGGGCCGCGGCGGGGAAGGAGGCGCGCGGGCGGCGGAGGGCGGCGGCGCGGGCGGCGGCGCGGGCAACCCGGGCGGACCAGGCGGACCAGGAAACACCGAGGCCGCGGCAGCGGGCGGCGGCGAGGCGCGGCCCGAGAGCGCGGCGGGCGGCACCTCCGAGGGTGCGACCGCGGGCACGGCCGGAGGCGCCGGCGCCGGCAGCGCGGCGGCGCCTGAGGGGTCAGAAGGCAGGCACAGGCACCAGGGCGAGCACGGATTCGGGGGACCGGGGGGCGAGGGCCGCCCTGGAGGCGGGCGCGGCGGCTGGGGTGACGGGGCCCACCAGCACCGGGGCGAAGGCCGGCCCGGAGGTGGCCGCGAGGGCAGGCCCGCCGGCGGACCCGAGGGCGGGCAGGGCACCGCAGCCAAGGGTGGACCTGGCGGCCACGAGCGCAGGCTCGGCGGCGGCCACCAAAGAACGCCTGGCGGCCCTGATGGCAGGCGCGGCGCCGCCGCGGAGAACGGGCCCGGCGGCGCCCGCGAGGGCGGGTCCGGCGGCGCGGGCGAGGGCCGGCGCCCCGGCGGCCGGCCCGCCGGCGGCGGCCAGCATCGCAGCCGCGTCTGGGTGCTGCAGAGCGATGGCACGCTGAAAGCGGTGCCGGTGGTCACCGGCCTCGACGACGGCGCCCTGATCGAGGTGTCAGGGGCCGGCCTCCACGCGGGCGACAAGGTGGTGGTCAACGAGATCACCCAGAACGAGCCGCGGCGGACCGGGCCGTCGGCACCCGGGCAGCGCCAGGGGTTCGGCCAAGGGGGGCCGCAGGGGGGGCCGCCCCAGGGAGGGCCGCCGCGCCTATGACGCCGGGCGAGGAGACACGCACGCGGCCCGACGCGGTCATCGCCGTCCGCGGCGTGACCAAGGTCTATCAGCTGGGCGACCAGGAGGTCCACGCGCTCCGCGGCGTCGATCTGACGATCGAGCGCGGGGAGTTCGTCGCCATCATGGGCGCTTCGGGGTCTGGCAAATCGACTCTGATGAACATCATCGGGTGCCTGGACCTGCCGACGAGCGGCGACTACCTGCTCGACGGCATCGACGTCGCGGGACTGGACGAGCCCGAGCTGGCGCGGATCCGCAGCCGGCGCATCGGCTTCGTGTTCCAGAGCTTCAACCTGCTGTCGCGCACCAGCGCCGCCGAGAACGTCGCGCTGCCGCTGTTCTACTCGGGCCAATTGACCGACAGCTCCAGGAAGGTGCGCGAGACGTTGACCCTGCTCGGCCTGGCCGATCGGATGCGCAACCATCCCAACCTGCTGTCCGGCGGCCAGCAGCAGCGAGTGGCGATCGCCCGCGCCCTGATCAACAACCCCACCATCCTGCTCGCCGACGAGCCGACGGGCAATCTCGACTCCCAGACGGCCAAGGAGATCCTGGGCACCATCCGGACGCTGAACCGCGAGCGCGGCCTGACCGTGGTCCTGGTGACTCACGAGCGTTCGCTGGCCGAGGCCGCCGATCGCATCGTCATGATGAGCGACGGCGAGATCGTCTCGGACGAACGGATCGCCGGCGCCGCGGCCGCGGCCGGCCAGCCGCCGCCCATCGAGGAGCCGGAGGAGCCGCCGGCGCCGTTCTCCGAGGTCCGCTCCTTCCTCTGGATGGCGCTGCTTGCCGCCGGCCGCGGCATCGGCCGCAACAAGCTGCGCTCGGCGCTGACCATGCTCGGCATCTTCATCGGCGTCGCCGCCCTGATCGCCATGCTGGCGGTGGGCGAGGGGGCGCGCGCCGCCCTCAAGGCGCAGCTCGAAAGCCTGGGCACCAACCTGCTGGTGGTGCTGCCGGGAACGACCCGCGTCAATGGCGTGCGCGCGGGTATCGGCAGCGCCTCGACCCTGCGCACCACCGACGGCGCCGCGATCCTGAAGGAAGACGGCGCCGTGGCCAACCTCAGCTTCGTCAACCGGCAGAACGCCCAGGTGGTCAACGGCAACCTGAACTGGTCGACCAGCGTCCAGGGGGTGACTCCGAGCTACCTGACCATTCGCGACTGGAACGTGATCGCCGGCCGCAAGCTGACCGACAAGGACGAGAACGAAGGCAGCACGGTCTGCCTCCTCGGCCAGACCGTGCTGGCGAACCTCTTCGGCGAGTTCCAGGACCCGATCGGCGCCAGCATCCGGGTCAGGAACGTCGCCATGGAGGTGGTCGGCGTGCTGGCGATCAAGGGCCACTCGGCGTCGGGGCAGGATCAGGACGACGTCGTCCTGATGCCGTTCCGCACCTCGCAAGAGCGGGTGCTGGGCGTGGCCACTCCGAGCTCGGCCCAGAGCCAGACGACGGTCTTCGTCCCGCCGCCCAACCCGTTCGGCATCCAGCCCAAGCTGACGGGGTTCGTCCACACCATGTTCGTCCAGGCGCGCAGCCCGGAGGAGGTCAAGACGGCGCTGCAGCAGGTCACCCAGACCCTGGAGAAGGAACATCGCATCCAGCCCGGGAAGCCCGACGACTTCACCGTGCGCGACCTCACCGAGATCGCCGAGGTGGCGGAGGAGAGCAGCCGGGTCATGGAGCTGCTGCTGGCGGCGATCGCCTCGATCTCGCTGCTCGTCGGCGGCATCGGCATCATGAACATCCTGCTGGTGTCGGTCACCGAGCGCACCCGCGAGATCGGCATCCGGATGGCGATCGGCGCCCGGCGCCTGCACGTCCTGCTGCAATTCCTGGTCGAGGCGTCGCTGCTGAGCCTGATGGGCGGCGGGGCCGGCGTGCTGTCAGGCGTCATCGCCTCGAAGGTGATCTCGATGGTGGCCGGCTGGCCGACCCTGCTGTACCCCGTGGTGGTAATTGCCGCATTCCTCTTCTCCGCCGCCATCGGCGTCTTCTTCGGCTACTATCCCGCCCGGCAGGCTTCCCGGCTCAATCCGATCGATGCGTTGCGTTATGAATAACCGAACGCTGCTGCGCGCCAGGGCGCTGGCGATGGCCATGGCGCTGGTGCTCGCGCTGGTAATGGCGCTGGTAATGGCGCTGGTAATGGAAAGTTGCGTGGTGGGCCCGAACTGGAAGCCACCGGCGCCGCCGGACGTCGGCGTCTACCTGCCGCCGGAGCCGGCGCCGCCGCCGCCGCCGGCGAGCCCCCCGAGCCCCGGGAACCCTGCGAGCCCCCCGAGCCCCGGGACCCCTGCGACCCCGGCGACCCCGGCAACCCCGGCGAACACCGCGAGCCCTCCGAGCACCATGGCTCCCGGGAGCGCGGAGAATGCGGCGGTCACCAACCAGCGCATCGCGCTCGGGCGCGAGATCCCCGACCAATGGTGGAACCTGTTCCACTCGCCGCGGCTCGACGAGACGTTGCGCCAGGCGATTGCCGCCAGCTACAGCCTCGCCGCCGCCAGGGCTACGCTGGCGCAGGCCCAGGAGGCGATCCTCGAGGCCCGCGCCGCGCTGTTCCCGCAGGCCGATCTGGGCGCCAGCGCGCGGCGCGGCACCGGCACCGGCGCGGCGCGCGGGGTGGCGAATCTCTTTTCCCTGGGACCGACCGCCAGCTATTCGATCGATGCGTTCGGCGGCACCCACCGGCACGTCGAGCAGGCGACGGCGCTGGCGGAAGCCCAGCGCTACCAGCTGGCGGCGGCATACCTGACCCTGACCGGCAACACCGTCACCGAGGCGATCACCATCGCCTCGACCCGTTTCCAGATCGCGACCGTGGAGGACCTGATCAAAAACGATCAGAAAAACCTCGACCTCGTGCAGCGCGAGTTCGACGCCGGGAAGGTGGCCAGGAGCGACGTCCTCACGGCCGCGGCGCAGCTGGAGAGCGACCGCATCCAGCTGCCCTCCCTGAACCAGCAGCTCAGCGTCGCGCGCCACGCGCTGTCGGTGCTCGCCGCCAGGGCCCCGGGCCAGGGATCGCCGCCGGATTTCGACATCGACGAGCTGACGCTGCCGGACGAGCTGCCCTTGAGCCTGCCGTCGGAGCTGGTCCGCCGCCGCCCGGACATCCTGGCGGCCGAAGCCGAGCTGCACGCGGACAGCGCGGCGATCGGCGTCGCGACCGCCCAGCTGTACCCCTCGATCACGCTGTCCGCCTCCCTGGCCCAGGACGCGCTGACGCTGGCCGGCCTGTTCCAGGCGGCCGGCAGGACCTGGAGCGCCGGCGGCAGCGTCGACGCGCCGCTCTACCGCGGCGGCGCCTTGAACGCGCAGCGGCGCGCCGCGATCGACGCCTACCAGGCTCAGCTCGCCACTTACCAGCAGACCATCCTGCTGGCTTTCGGCCAGGTCGCGGACACGCTCTCCGCGCTGCAGCACGACGCCGAGTCGGTGGCGGTGTCCCAGCGGGCGCGCGACATCGCCGCCAGGTCTCTGGCGCTGCAGCGCTCGAGCTACGCGGCCGGCAAGACCAGCGCGCTACAGCTCATCTCCGCCGAGAACACCTATTCCGAGACCCGCCTGAGCTACGTGCGCGCCGTCGGCCAGCGCCTCGCGGACACGGCGCAGCTCTTCATCGCCGCCGGCGGCGACTGGCACAACGACGGCGGCCCGGCCGTGCCGTCTCCTCGTCCGGGGACTTGACGGCTGGGCCGGCCCTCCGCTCGGGGACTTGACGGCCGGGCCGGCCGTTCGCCCGCCCTGATCACCCGAAATCGCCGGGATCGACGCGGGCCGCGGAGCGCCGGACTGCCTGCGCTAGAATGGCGGCCGTTCGAGCCGCCTTCGAGCCACCGACCCGACCAGGAGACGAATCTCATGAAGAAGAGCTTCTCCGTCCTCTTCGGCCTCTCCCTGCTGCTCACCGCCGTCGCCGCCGCCAGGCAGGCGCCCCCACCTGCCAAGCCTGAAGCAGCGAAGCCGGAGGCGGCCGGCGCCGAGGCCGGCAAGCCCGCGGCGAAGTTCGACCAGGCGCAAGCCTTGGCCGAGCTCCACAAGTCGATTGCCGGCAAGGAGAACGAGCCCGCCGGCAAGGTCTTCATGGACATCGACGTGCTGCAGGGGGTCACCGCCGGCCAGCTGCTGGCGATCATGGAGAAGGGCTACAGCCGCGCCCTGGGAGTCACCTGCACCCACTGCCACGTCGCCGGCAACTGGGAGAGCGACGAGAAGAAGGAGAAGCAGGCCGCCCGCGGCATGATCCGGATGAACACCCAGATCAACAACGAGATCCTGCCCAAGATCAAGGGCCTCGACACCGATCACAAGCCGCTGGTCAACTGCACCACCTGCCACCGCGGCCACGTGCGCCCGGCGCTGAATCTGCCGTAAGGATTTTACATCCTCCGGGATGGGAGTGCGTCGGTCTCTGGCGCACTCCCTCTTCCGGCGCAGCTGCGCCGGCAATTGGCTGCCTTTGCAGCATGCCGCAGCGCTCGCCTCCTCGCACCCCTGCCTGGGCTGGCGGTCTCCTGCCGCAGGCTTCCTCTTGCCATCTGGACCACTTGCGGTTACGCTAACTCTTCAACCGACTTACCTCGAAGGGGAGCGCGCTCGCAATGCAGTCCTTCAATATTCTGCATTTGACAGACTTACATTATGGACTCAAGGTCCAAGACTCTCTTCTGCCCAGTGTCCGCGAATCCTTCAAAAGGGATCTACTCGCTATCGAATCAACGGGCCCCTGGGATCTGGTGATCTTTACCGGCGATCTCGTCCAGAGCGGCACCGAGGAGCAATATCAAAAGCTAAACGCTTTCCTGAAAGACCTCTGGCAAATTTTCGCGGACCGTAACTGCCGACCAGCTCTGGTCAGCATACCCGGGAACCATGACCTCTCCCGGCCGGCACCAACTCCTGCTGCACTCAAGCTCAGACACCTCGCTGATGACCATATCGATGGGCCCATGATCTGGGACGCGCTCTTCAGCCGCGATCCGCACTACCGCCCAGTCATAGACGCTGCCTTTGCGAATTATATGAGCTGGTTAGGCGGGCCTCTTCCAACATCACTGCGCACGGACCAGGCCCTTGCGTTTCATGCCGGCGAACTGCCGGGCGATTTCTCGGCAATCTTCGACAAGAACGGTTGGAAGCTCGGTGTCGTGGGGCTCAATTCCGCCTTCCTGCAACTGACCGGCGAGGATTTCGCAGGCAAACTTGCCCTCCACCCTCTGCAGTTCCAGAGCGCCTGCGGTGGCGATGCCGAGGCCTGGCTGGATACCGTCGATACAGCCATCTTGCTGACCCACCACCCCCCTTCATGGTTGACGACAACCAATCGCGAAGAGGTCTTCTACGGCCTCATCCACTCTGACCGCTTCGCAGCTCATTTCTGCGGCCACCTCCACATCGGCCATGGCGATAGCCGAGGAAAAGGTTGGTCCAGTCCCCGACGCATCGTGCTCGGCGGTTCTCTCTTCGGCTTCGAAGCCGATCCAATCGGTACGGTGACGCGCCTTCATGGCTACTCTGCAATCCGACTCAATCTGGATACCAATGGTGGCCAGATCAAGGTCTGGCCGCGCCGCGCGCAGCCGGCCCCTAATTACAACTGGAGCTTCCGACCGGACTACGACGGATTCGCGCTGAGCGGCGTCGACCAGGGTACAGAACCCGTCGCCTTCCCTCTGGCTCGCCGCCACCCGCCGCCGCTCGGCGAAGGCAGTCCCGCGCCAACATTGATCTTGCCACAGTCATCTGCAGCGCCGCGTCGGCGCGAGATCACACCTTGCCCGGTGCTTGATCCCGCCGCTCTTTTCCGCCGCCATTTCGTCGGCCGCAGCGCCGAGTTGAATGACTTCAATGCGGCCCTCGACGGCTTCTTGGCGCGCCAGGAAGCTGCGGGAAGAAGGCCCGAGACCCAGCTCTTTTGGCTGCATGGCCTCGGAGGCATGGGCAAGAGTTGGTTCTTGCGCCAGGCCGCCACCGAGGTCGGCGCCCGCGCCAAAGTCGCATTGATCGACTGGTATCTACCCGAGTGGCACCACCCCTCGCAGAGACCCCCGGGGAGGCCGCTCGAGGCCCTCGACGCCATCGCACACCGCCTGGCACAAATCTATACTATCGAAGACCTCGAGCCTTATTGGTCGGCACATGACCAGGTAGAGGCGGCGGCCAAGAGAGTACGAGATCTTTATGAGGGCCTGCAGTCTGCTCTGAGTTACATTCAGGCTCACGGGCCTGCCTGGCGCAATAACCATGAAGAGGTACCCTTACTGCGCTCGCGGATTGAACCTGGCGAGAATCCTTGCGTCTCGGACATCAGCATGGTAGAGCGCCTCATGAAAGAGGCCGGCCTCTGGTCGGATGATCCAACACTCCTTCGTCAGGGTCTTGACAAATTAGTCTCGACGCTGGTCGACTACGATCAGGTAGAACCGACCGTGTTCAACTCTTGGCTTGCGCATTTCGGTCAAGGAGATGGCCCCGAAGTACAGCATCCAAGCCGGTTACTGTCAGAGCGCCTGCGAAGCTGTATGCGTTCCCTTAGCGACCGGTGCCCGCTAGTCTTGCTCTTCGACACCTGCGAGCTCCTTCCGGACCCGATCGAAGATTGGCTACGACGAACCCTTATCGGGCTGCTGGACGGTTCGTCTGCGGTATTGGTCATGATTGCCTCACGCATGCGTCCTGACGCGAGGCTCCCCTTGGGGTCGAGAGCTGGATGGCGAAACGAGGTCGAGCCAGTTCGCTTCCGCATCGTGCCGTTTGGCGAAGAGCTGCGCTTTTCGCTGTCGGAGCTTGACGCGCTGCTCAAGACAGTCGTTGCGCCTGAATTGGCGACTCCGAGCCTCGCGGCGCAGATGCATCGAGTTACTCTCGGCGTGCCGTTTGCAACCGGCATCCTTTTGAATATGCATCGTGATGGAGATCAGGTTCTCTACCATCTTGACGCGCTGGAACAGGGTGCGGCGGAAGAGGGGAGCGTCAACCGCGCGTTGGAAATTGTGACTCGCGAGGTGGCCGGAAGGTTCATGCTGCACCTGGACAGTCGCCTCGACAGAGCGGAGGATCGGCGCGACATAGCTGCGATGGCCCTCTTGAGACATGCAGACGACGACCTGCTTCGACGCTTTTGGCGGCTGACCGCTGTCGAAGCGCGCGGTCGCAAGAACTCCCTCGCACGCCGCTACGAGCTGATGTCAGGCGACGATCTTCACGAGACGGTCAGGGACTACCTCCGGCGGGCATGGCGCGAGGCAGCGCCTCCATACCTGACGGAGATAGCGGAGTCGCTTCAGG
>DATGHG010000474.1:0-13903 GCA_035308185.1 Thermoanaerobaculia bacterium
TCGCCGGCGGGCCAGCCGCTGGCCACGCTCGCAAGATTCGCCGTGGCCGCCGCGCTCGCCACGCTCGCCACGCTCGCCACGCTCGCCACGGTCGCAAAGTTCGCCGCGCTCGCCGCCGCGGGCAGGGTCGGCGACGGCTGGCCGGGGGCGGCCGGAAAGCGGGCCAGGGTGGCGGCCGGCCCATAAGCGGCTGGCGGCTCAGTCATGGTCGCTGCGAATGGCAAGCATGGATGGGGAAGTTCCGGGACCGGGCAGGCCGGCTCTCCGGCGGGAGAGCGGACTCCCCGGAGGCATCGCGCGGAGTCAGCCGCCGAACCCGAGAGGAACCAGCGCCAACCCGGCGTAGCCCAGGAAAACCACCAGGTGATAGCCGTCGATCAACAGACGCGCGGCGAAGCCGGAGGCGGCGCCGACCAGCACCCCGGCCGCCACGTCGAGCGGATAGTGAGCGCCGAGATAGATCCGTGAGATGGCGATGCCGCAGGCCAGCGTCAGCGTCAGCAGGGCGGTGCCGCTGCCGTCGCCCGCCAGCGCCACCGCCACGCCGAAGGCGGCGGCAGTGTGCCCCGAGGGGAACGAGAAGCGGTCCGGGATCGCCACCAGCGCCGCGAAGCCGCCGAGCCCGCAGGTCGGCCGCGGCCGGCAGAACACCCGCTTGAGCACCTGCGATCCCGCCACCGCCAGCCCCGCGCCGGTACCCAGCAGCCAGGCATAGTGCGCCCCGGCGATGGCGCCGAGCGTCAAGCCGACCACCACCCACGCCGCCGGGTCGCCCATCCTGGTCAGCATGCGCATCAGCCGGGTCATCAGCGCCGACTCCCAGCGCCGGACGCCGAGCAGGATCGCCTCGTCGACCGAGACCACCCACTTCCAGGTCTCCTGGCTGGCGGTGCGCAGGGCGCTCATGCCGACACCCGCAGCCGGGAGGCCGCACCGGTGGACGCCTCGCCGAGCTCCGCCGGCACCAGTGGCGCGAGCACGCTGCCGGGGCCGATCCGTAGGCGGTTCTGGCGCCACTGGATGGTCGTGCGGAAGGCGCCCGCCACCCAGACGCCGGCGATCAGCAGGTCCTTGAGCGGGATGGTGGCCAGGGCGCCGGCCGGTAGCGCCCGGCCGCGCAGCCGCCGCGCCACCAGCGCGTCGGCCGTCACCTTGATCGTCACCCCGGCGGCGGCGAAGACAGCCGCGGCGGCCAGCGCCGCGCCGCCGCGCAGTGCGGCGGCGGCGACCAGCGCCAGCAGCCAGGGCAGCGGATTGAGCAGCGGCTCGGCAAAGAATGCGGGCGACAGCCGGCGGCGCATCTGGGCCCAGCGCAGGTGGCGGCCCAGGAACTCGCGCACCGAGCGGTGCTGGTGGATCACCGGCAGCACGTGCGCGGAGAGCGCCACCGGCAGCCCGCGCTCGTGGAACCGGCAGCCGAGCACGTAGTCCTCCGCCAGCACGTCGCGCACGCCGGCGAAGCCGCCCGCGGCCTCGAGGTCGCGGCGCCGGAAGAGCATCGACTTGCCGACCACGCAGGGGGAGCGCAGCAGGTCCGCGGCGCACACCCCGCCGGCGACGAACGAGTTGAGGTGCAGGTTCTCGAGCAGCGCGCCGAAGCTGGCCTCGCCGACCCCGGCGAGCACCGAGGAAACCATGCCGGCGTGGCTCGCCGCCCGCTCGGCGGCCAGCGCCCGCAGGTAGTCCGGGCGCGCCCTGACGTTGGAGTCGGAGATCAGCAGCAGCTCATGGCGGGCATGCCGCGCCAGCGACGCCAGGTTGGTGATCTTGGGGTTGTAGCCAAGCGGCGCGGCCCCCGCCACCACCGTGATCGGCAGCCGCGGAAAGGCCTGCCGCAGCCGTTCGGCCACCGCCAGCGCCGGGTCCCGCGGGTCCTCGGTGCCGAGCACCAGCTCGAACCGTGGATAGTCCTGGGCCGCCAGCGAGGCGAGGTTCTCGAACAACCCCTCGTCGAGTCCCTTGAGCGGCTTCAGCACCGAGATCGGTGGCGCGAGCGGCGCCGGGTCCAGCGGCAGGGAGACCTGCGGGCGAGCCAGCACGCGCAGGGCGGCGGCGGCGGCGGTGAGGGCGGCCAGCAGGGACGCCGCCGCGATCAGCGCCATCAGATAGAGCAACGTGGCGAGGGCGTCCAAGGCTTGCTTTCCTCCGACGGCAGGATCGCACCGCGCGGTGACGAGGTCATGGCAGCGCGGTCACGTGCCGGTCAGGAGTGTGCTACAAGAGTACCCCATGTCCGGCAGATTCGTCGCGGCGGCCGTCCAGCTGACCTCGACTTCGGACGAAGCGGCCAACTGGGAGGCCGCCCAGGGGTGGATCGAGCGCGCCGCCGCCCGCGGGGCCAGCCTGGTGGCGACGCCGGAGAACACCACCTACCTCGGCCCGCACGAGGAGAAGGTCCGCCGCGCCGAGCCGCTCGACGGGCCGGCCGTCGGACGCTTCGCCGCGCTGGCGCGCCGGCTCGGCATCCACCTGCTGCTGGGCTCGTTCGCCGAACGCAGCGACGAGCCGTCGCGGTGCTACAACACCAGCGTCCTGCTCGGGCCGGACGGCGGGGTGCTGGCGGCCTATCGCAAGCTGCACCTGTTCGACGTCGACGTGCCCGGCGGCGTGCGCTTCGCCGAGTCGGCGACCTGCAAACCGGGTGAGCTGGGCGGCCCGGGCGACCCGCACCGCGGTCTGGTGGTTGCCGCCACCCCCCTGGGCAGGCTCGGTCTGACGATCTGCTACGACCTGCGCTTCGCCGAGCTCTACCGCCGCCTGGCCGACCTGGGCGCCGACGTCCTCACCGTGCCGTCGGCATTCACCCTGGCCACCGGCAAGGACCACTGGGAGCCGCTGCTGCGCGCCCGCGCCATCGAGAACCAGTGCTGGGTCCTGGCGCCCGCCCAGCACGGCCGCCACGACGACGGTGGGCTGCGCGAGAGCTACGGCCACGCCATGATCGTCGATCCCTGGGGGCTGCCGGTGGCGGAGGCCTCCGACGGACCTGGTCTGGCGATCGCCGAGATCGACCTCGAGCGGTCGCAGCGGGTGCGGCGCGCCATCCCGGTAAGGCAGCATCGCCGGCTCTGAGGCGGCGGCCACGCTCATTCGCCCTCCGCGCGCTGGAGGGCTTGCCGCCGCGACACCTCCAGCAGCAGGCGCTCCAGGTCGGCGGGATCGACCGGCTTGACCAGGTAGGTGTCGAAGCCCGCCTCGAGGGCCCGCCGCCGATCCTCGGGCTGGCCGTAGCCGGTCATCGCGATCAACGCGATGCGGTCGGTTTCGAGCGTGGCCCGGATGCGCCGCGCCACCTCGTTGCCGTCGATCTCCGGCAGGCCGATGTCGATCAAGGCCACGTCCGGCGTACCGGCGAATGCCTGGGCGAGCCCTTGCGTGCCGTTTTCGGCCACCTCCACCTGGTAGCCCTTGAGCTCGAGCAGGTCGCGCAACGACTCGCGCCCGTCGAGGTTGTCCTCGACGATCAACACCCGCAGGGCGCCGCCGCCCGGGCGGCGGGCGCCATCGCCGCCGTTGCCGCCGCCGGCGCCGGCCCGCCGCCGCTCCCGGGACCGCCGCGCCGCCGCCGCCACCGGCGGCTTGAGCGGCAGCGAGACCACGAACTCGCTGCCGCTGCCCGGGCCGCCGCTGCGGGCCTCGACCCTGCCGCCGTGCAGCAACACCAGGCTCCGCACCAGCGGGAGCCCAAGCCCCAAGCCGCCCGCCGAGCGGCGGCGCGAGCTCTCCACCTGGGTGAAGGGCTCGAAGATGTGCGGCAGCATCTCGTGCGGGATGCCGACGCCGCTGTCGGCGACGCGCAGCACTCCCATCCCGGCTGCCGCCTTCGCCGAGATCGACAGGCTGCCGCCGCGCGGGGTGTACTTGACCGCGTTCTGCACCAGGTTGCAGATCACCTGCTCGATCCGCACCGGATCGCCCTCGACCAGCACCCGCTCGGCGTCCACCGTCAGCGCCAGCTGCTGGGTCTCGGCGAGCGCCTCCATGCCGAGCTCGGAGAGGCAGCGTTGTACCGCCTCGCGCAGATCGACCGTCTGCAGATCCAGCCTGATCTTGCCCAGGGTCACCCGCGACACCTCCAGCAGGTCGTCGACCATGTGCACCAGATTGAGGGTCTGGCGCTCGATCACCTGCCGCTGGCGAACCGGTCCGGGCTCCTGGGAGCCCAGCTGGTCGAGGATGGACAGGGCGTTGCGGATGGCTGCCAGCGGGTTCCTGATCTCGTGGCCCAGCATGGCCAGGAACTCGTCCTTGCGGCGGTCGGTCTCGGCCTGGCCGCGCAGCAGGTCGCGCACCTCGTACTGCCGCCGCCGGGCACGCAGCGAGGCCTGCACCGCGCTCACCAGGGTGTTGGCGCGCACCGGGCGCTCGAGGATGGTGGCGTTGGCGTGGGGCGCGAGGGTGGCGAAGACGGCGGCGCTCGAGTCGCCGCCGTCGGCGACCACGATCAGCGGCAGGTCCGACCAGGGGTCCTGGTCCGCCAGGAGCGCCAGCAGCCCGTTCACCATCCAGCCGCTCAGCGCCTCCTCGGCGAGGATAGCCGCTCCGGCGCCGGACTTGATCTTCCGCCACAGCTCTTCGCCGTCGGCGCAGGTGGTGCAGGCCAGACCGGCGTCGGCGAGCACCTGGCAGGCCAGGGGCGCGTCGCGCCCGGTCGGCGCCAGGACCAGCACCCTCTCCTCGCGGCCGTCCCGCCGGCCCTCAAACATCTTCGACCATCTTCAGCCCATGCTCGCCCCCGGCGCCCGGTCGGAGCAACGGATCCTTGCCGCCGACGTAGGTCAGGTCGCCGCCCAGCACCCCCTGGAACTCGGCCAACACCCGGCCGATCGCGATCCCGCCGGCGCCCAGCCGCAGCTCGCGGATGCTCCGCTCGTGGCTGCCGGTGCGCTTCTTGACCGCCGAGATGGCCTGCCGGACCTCGCCGAAGGCCTCGAAATAGCGCAGCAGCAGGACGTTGTCCGCCAGGTAGGTGAGCTGCACCGACGACTCGACCAGGGTGCCGACCAGGCCGTGCTCGGTCATGATCAGCAGGGTGAGGACGCCGCGCTCGTCGAGGTAGGCGAGCAGCTCGCGCAGGTGCATGCTGAGGTAGTTCTCCTCCGGCATGGCGTTCTGATAGCCGTTGAGGCTGTCGAGGACGACCATGCGGGCGCCCTGCTCGACCTGCTGTTGGACCGCGTGGGCGAGCTCGCCCGGACTGAGCTGGGCGGGGTCCACCCGGTGCAGGTCGATCATCCGGCGCGAGACCAGGCTCTCGACGTCCATGCCCAGCCCCTGGCAGCGCTTCATCCACACCGGCGGCAGCTCGTCGAAGAGATAGATCACCACCCGCTCGCCGCGGCTGGCGGCGGTGACGGCGAACTGCGCCGCGATGGTGGTCTTGCCCACCCCGGAGGGCCCCATCAGCATCGTGCTGGTGCCGCGGGCGATGCCGCCGCCGAGCAGGGTATCGAGCTCGGCGATGCCGCTGCCGACCGCCTCGAGGCTGCCGGCGTGGTGGTGGTCGGCGGCGACCAGGCGCGGAAAGACGACGATGCCGCCGCGCCGGATCGAGAAATCGTGGTGGCCCTCGCGGAAGCCGGCGCCGCGCAGCTTCTCGATCCGCAGCCGCCGCCGCTGGCCGCCGTAGGCGGGGGCCAGCTGCTCGAGGGTGATCAGCCCCTGGGCGAGGCTCTGCAGCGGCAGGTCCGCGTCGGGGGAATAGTTGAGCAGCAGCAGGGTGCAATCGTGGGCGCGGAGATGCTCCTTGATCGACAGGATCTGGCGCCGGTAGCGCAGGGCGTCGCGCGACAGCAGGCGGATCTGGGACAGCGAGTCGAGGACCAGGCGCGACGGGCGGATCTGATCGATGGCGTCGAGCAGCGCGCGGGTGGTCTCGCCGAGCTCGACCTCGGCCGGATGGAACAGGGTGTCCTGGGCGGCGTCGCGCGGCAGGCGCTGGCCGGCCTGCAGGTCGCAGATGGCGATGCCGTCCAGGTCCCAGCCGTGCGAGCCGGCGATGTCGCGCAGCTCGGCCTCGGTTTCCGAGAGCGAGGCGAAGATCCCCGCCTCGCCCCGGCGCGCACCTTCGACCAGGAACTGCATGCCGAGCGTGGTCTTGCCGGCGCCGGGATCACCCTGGACCAGATAGAGCCGGCCGGCCGGCAGCCCGCCGTCGAGCACGTAATCGAGGCCTGCGATGCCGGTCGGTGCCCGAGCCAAACCGTTCGCGTCGACGCCGCTAGTCGTGTGAGACTCCTTCGCCCGGGCCTCGCCGCAAAGGTCGGAAAGGCAAAGGTGATTCGCGTGCAAGCTCGATGCCTGGCAGGGCGGATCGAGCGGACCGGGCGGGCCGGGGTTGCGGCGAGGGGTGGCGGCGCGCGGTTCGGTGCCGGTGGGGTGCCTGGCGTTGCAAACCGTACACGCGCGATGGCTGTTTTCGCCGCCGCCGAGGGGCTGGGCCGACCCCGGCTGGAGGAATGCGGCCGGCGGATGTGGGTGTTAGGCTCGGGGGGGATTTCACGATGCCGCTGAGTCCGTTCCATCCCGCCGTCGCCGCCTGGTTCGCCGCCCGCTTCGGCGCGCCCACCGAGCCCCAGGAGCGCGCCTGGCCGGCGATCGCCGCCGGACGCAACACCCTGATCGCCGCCCCCACCGGATCGGGCAAGACCCTGGCGGCGTTTCTGGCCGCCATCGACCAGCTGGTGCGCACCGCCCTGGCCGGCGAGCTGGCCGACGAGACCCGGGTGGTGTACGTGTCGCCGCTCAAGGCGCTGTCGAACGACGTGCAGCGCAACCTCGAAGAGCCGCTGGCCGAGATCCGCCGCGAGCTGGCGGCGCGCGGATTGCCCGACGCGCCGATCCGCACCCTGGTGCGCACCGGCGACACCCCGGCGAGCGTCCGTGCGGCGATGGTCCGCCGGCCGCCGCACATCCTGGTGACCACCCCCGAATCGCTGTTCATCCTGCTCACCTCCGCGGGCGGACGGCGCATGCTGGCGACCGCCCGGACGGTGATCGTCGACGAGATCCATGCGGTGGCGGGCAGCAAGCGCGGCTCCCACCTGGCGCTGTCGCTGGCGCGGCTGGACCATCTCTGCGCCGGCAGGCTGGTGCGGATCGGTCTCTCGGCCACCCAGAATCCGATCGCCGAGGTGGCCCGGCTGCTGGTCGGCGCCCGCGCTGGCGGCGGCGGCGATGGCAGTACCGGGGCCGGCCGTGCCGGCGGCACGGTCGGAGAGGCTGAAGCGGTCGATTGCGAGATCGTGGACGCCGGGCACCGGCGGACCCTCGACCTGGGGATCGAGGTGCCGTCCTCGCCGCTCGAGGCGGTGATGCCGGGCGAGGTCTGGCAGGAGATCTACGACCGTCTGGCGGTGCTCATCCGCGCCCATCGCACGACGCTGGTGTTCGTCAACACCCGCCGCCTCGCCGAGCGCGCCACGCGCCACCTGGCGGAGCGCCTGGGCGAGACGCGGGTCGCCTCGCATCACGGCAGCCTGTCGCGCGAGCAGCGGCTGGCCAGCGAGCAGCGGCTGAAGAGCGGCCAGCTGGCGGCGCTGGTGGCCACCTCGTCGCTCGAGCTGGGCATCGACATCGGCACCGTCGACCTGGTCTGCCAGCTCGCCTCGACGCGCTCGATCTCCACCTTCCTGCAGCGGGTGGGGCGGGCCGGGCATCGGCTCGGCGCCGTCCCCAAGGGGCGGATCTTTCCCACCAGCCGCGACGAGCTGGTGGAGACGGCGGCGCTGTGCGATGCGGTGCGCCGGGGTGAGCTGGACCGGCTGATCATGCCGCCTGCGCCGCTCGACGTCCTGGCGCAGCAGATCGTCGCGGCGGTGGCGGCCGAGGAGTGGAGCGAGGACGACCTGTTTGCGCTGGTGCGCGGCGCCCATCCCTACCGCGATCTGGCGCGCGCCGACTTCGACGCCGTGGTGGCGATGCTCGCCTCCGGCTTCAGCACCCGGCGCGGCCGGCGCGGCGCCTACCTCCACCAGGACGGGGTGGCCGGCCGGTTGCGCGGCCGCAAGGGGGCGCGGCTGACGGCCGTCACCTCGGGCGGCGCCATCCCCGACACCGCCGATTACCAGGTCGTGCTGCAACCCGCGAACACGCTGATCGGCACGGTCCACGAGGACTTTGCGGTCGAGAGCATGGCGGGCGACGTGTTCCAGCTGGGCAATGCCTCCTGGCGGGTGAGCAAGGTCGAGCCCGGGCGGGTGCTGGTCGAGGACGCCCATGGCCAGCCGCCGACCATCCCGTTCTGGCTCGGCGAGGCGCCGGCGCGCACCGAGGAGCTGTCGCTGGCGGTGTCGCGGCTGCGCCAGGAGGTCGCCGGGCGCTGCGCCGGTCCGGGAGGGGCCGCAGCTGCCATCGCCTGGCTGTGCGACGAGGTGGGGGTCGGCGAGCCGGCAGCGGCGCAGCTGGCCGCCTACCTGGGCGCGGCGGCCGTGGCGCTGGGCGCGATGCCGTCGCGCACCACGCTGATCGCCGAGCGCTTCTTCGACGAGGTGGGCGACATGCACCTGGTGGTGCACGCGCCGTTCGGCAGCCGCCTGAACCGCGCCTGGGGGCTGGCCCTGCGCAAGCGGTTCTGCCAGACCTTCAACTTCGAGCTGCAGGCGGCGGCGTCGGAAGACGCCATCATCCTCTCGCTGGGGCCGACCCACAGCTTCCCGCTCGAGGACGCCTTCCACTTCCTGCACTCTTCGAGCGTGCGCAAGGTGGTGACCCAGGCGGTGCTCGATTCGCCGCTGTTCCCGGTGCGCTGGCGCTGGACGGCCAGCCGCGCCCTTGCGGTGCCGCGCTGGCGCGCCGGCCGGCGGGTGCCGGCGCCGCGCCTGCGCCAGGACGCGGAGGACCTGGTGGCCGTGGTCTTCCCGGACCAGCTGGCCTGCTTCGAGAACATCGTCGGCGAGCGCGAGGTCCCCGACCATCCGCTGGTCGCCGAGGCGCTGCGCGACTGCCTGGAAGAGGCCATGGACACCACGGGGCTCGAGGCGCTGCTGGGGCGCCTGGAGCGCGGCGAGCTGCGGCTGCTGGCGCGTGACGTCACCGAGCCGTCGCCGCTCGCCCACGAGATCCTCGCGGCGCGGCCGTATGCCTTCCTCGACGACGCGCCGCTCGAAGAGCGGCGGACGCAGGCGGTGCGGGTGCGCCGCTGGCTGGACCCGGACACCGCCTCCGACCTGGGCGCGCTGGACGCCGCCGCCATCGCGCGGGTGCGGCAGGAGGCCTGGCCCGAGGCGGAGAGCCCCGACGAGCTGCATGACGCGCTGCTGACGCTGACCTTCATCACCGTCGAGGAGGGGCGGCGGGCGGGTTGGCAGCCGCTCTTCGACCGTCTCGCCGAAGCCGGGCGGGCGACTCTGCTGACGCAGCGGGTGCTGTCGCGGCGGCCGGGCGAGCGCGAGCGGGTTGACGCGCGAGTCGACGAGCGGGTCGATCTGTGGGTGGCCGCGGAGCGGCTGACGATGGTGGGGGCGCTGCATCCGGGGGCGCTGCTGGCGCCCGCGATCGCGCCGCCGGCACGCCACGCCCGGGTGTGGACGCCCGAGGAGGCGGCGGTCGAGGTGGTGCGCGGCCGGTTGCAGGCGGTGGGGCCGACCACCGCGAGCGCGTTGGCGGCGGACGCGGGGTTGCGTGCAGGCGCGGTCGAGGCGGCGCTGGTCGCGCTCGAGACCGAGGGGTTTGCGCTGCGGGGAAGGTTCACGCCTGGCCGCGGGGTTGGCGGCGGGGCTGGGGTTGGGGTCGGCGCCGGCGCTCGCGACGGCGCCGCCGCCGAAGCCGAGATCGAATGGTGCGAGCGCCGGCTGCTGGCGCGTATCCACCGCTACACGCTGGAACGGCTGCGGCGGGAGATCGAGCCGGTGTCGCAGGCGGATTTCATGCGCTTCCTGCTCTCCTGGCAGCGGATCGCCGTCGCCGTGACCGCATCGCCCGCTGGCTCGCACGCTGGTCAGCGCGGCGGGTTGGCCGGTGGCGGTGAGGGTAAGGGCGGCGAGGGCGGCGAGGGGAGCGGTGCCGGTGCGGCAGTGGGCTCGCCGGCAGGGTTTGCCGGGCTGGCTCCGGTGGCGGCGATGGCACCGGTCTTGGCGGCGGCGCCGTTGCTGAGCGGCGGCGGCGGCGGTGGCGGTGGCGCGCCGGCGGCGGGCCAGGGCGCGGCGGCGGTGGCGGCACAGGGGGCGGAGAGCCTGCCAGCCTTGCTGGCGCAGCTCGAAGGCTTCGAGGCGCCGGCGGCCGCCTGGGAAGGGGAGATCCTGCCGGCCCGGCTGGCGGGTTATGACCCGTTGTGGCTCGATGCCCTGTGCCTTGCGGGCCGCTGTGTTTGGGGGCGGCTGACGCCGCCGGCGGTGGGCGCGGCGGGCGCCGTGGGGTCGTCGAGCTTGGCGGTTTCGCCGGGGTTGGCGGTATCGGCTGGCTTGGCGGATTTGGCCGGTTTGACGGAGGCTGCGGCCGGCCTGGGGGCGGCTGCGATCGTCCGGGCGCCGGCCGCGGCCGATCGGGCGATGGTCAGTCTGGCTGGGGCCGGTCTGGTCCGAGGCGAGGTGCCCGCGACTGTCGGCCCGGCGGCTGCGAGTGCCCCCGAGGACCGGCCGCGCGCGCGGCGTCCCGGTCCGGTTCGAGCGACGCCGATCGTGGTGGTGCCGCGGGGCAGCCTGCCGCTCTGGCTGCAACTGGCGCCGACGCCGCCGATGGCGCCGATGGCGGTGGCGGCTGCTCCGGCGGCCGGTTCGGCGGTCTCGTTTGCCGCAGGGGCCGTGGAGAATTGCGGTGACCTGCCGGAGCTGTCGGGGGACGCGGCGGCGGTGTACAGGCAGCTGCTCGGGGGAGGGGCATCGTTTTTCGACGAGTTGGCGGGTCGCGCGCGGCTGCTGCACACCCAGCTGGAAGCGGCGCTTGCCGAGTTGGTGGCGGCCGGGCTGGTCACCGCAGATAGCTTCACCGGCTTGCGCGCCCTGCTGGTGCCGGCCCACAAGCGGCCGCGAGTCGATCGTCAGGCGCGGCCCGGCGCGGCCACGTCGTTGGCAGCCTTTGGCGTGCAGAACGCCGGCCGCTGGTCCCTGTTGCGGCCGCCGGCGCAGGTGGGAGCGCAAGGTGGTGCCGCGGGCGGGGCGGTGGCGGCGGGTGCGTCGGTGGTGGGTCCGGCGCTCGACGACGCTGGCAATCCTGCGGCGGTGGAGGCGGCGGCCTGGGCGCTGCTGCGCCGCTATGGGGTGGTCTTCCGCCGGGTGCTCGAGCGGGAGTCGCTGATGCCGCCCTGGCGCGATCTGCTCCGTGCCTACCGCCGCCTGGAGGCTCGCGGCGAGATCCGCGGTGGCCGCTTCGTGGATGGCTTCTCGGGCGAGCAGTTCGCGCTGCCGGAGGCGGTGGGCCGCCTGCGCGAGGTGCGGCGGGAGCCGCGCCGTGGCGCCATGGTGTCGGTGAGCGCCGCCGATCCGCTCAACCTGCTGGGCATCGTGACGCCCGGCGAGCGTCTGCCGGCGCTCTCCGGCAACCGCGTCCTCTACCGCGACGGCGAGCCCATCGCTGTCTGGGAGGGCCGTCAGGCCCGTTTCCTGGTCGAGCTAGGGCCGGCCGAGCGCTGGCAAGCCCAGAACGTCCTCACCCGCCGGCCCTTCCAGTCGGCGGCCCCGAGGCTGAGGGCCTATCTCGGCCGCTCGGCTTGACGGCGCGCGGGGTGCGGCGTGGGCGGTGCCGGGACCTACCTCTCGGACTCAGCCGTGCCAGAAATCTCGCGCTGTGATCTGAACCCGCAAGGCGCTCACCTGCTTACAACCGAAAATCACGGTGTCAGCGGTTCAATTCCGTTACTGGTAACATGTAAGCAACCGACAATAAATGGTTTATATGATCTACCCATGATCGACCGTTGCAGCCTTAGGTTATGGGTAAGCGTCGGGTAATCACTGATGATCTCATCGGAGCGTGCTGCGGGGTGGGTCGTTCGTAAAGCTGACCGACACGTGAGTCGCAGCCGGGCCGCGGCCCGGCGCGCGACAACCTAATAGGCCCTGCGATCCAAACGGCCGGCCGCGTTCAGTACCATGGTTTGAATAAGGTCAGCGCTCAACGTTCTGTCTGTTAATTACCGCATTTCGTTTTAAGAATCGAATCAGAATTGTCTCGATTTTCTTTCGAAGGGCTCCGTCCTCGATCTTGATATAAGCAGCTTCTGAGACGATTGGAGCCTTGAACCAGAATTTTTCCTCATGATCCTGAATGCGTTTTCTGATGCTGGAGCCTTGGCCCACGTAAACTGGGCGCTCCGAGATATCGTAAAGGACGTAGATCCCAGGGACCTCGGGCCAATCCTCCCGACTATGAGGGTCAAACTCGAAGAACTCGCCAACGCCTTCAACCGTTGCCTCTTCCCGAATCTCCTTCTTCGTTTCAGCTGGCAGCTTCTTCCCGAGCGCTTCCTCCAACCGCCGGACAGTCTCTGGTCGCGGATTCCTGATACGTCCGGACTCAATATGGTAAATCGCCGGCTCGGAAACTGCCGCCTTCGTCGCGAGTTCTGCCACAGACAAACCCTGTGCGAGTCTCTCTCGGTTGAGCCAGCTGCCGAAGGCAGAAGGCCCCGCTAGTTCGGAGCGATCCTCGCCGTACGAGGGTGCTTCGCTGATTGGAACCTGGTCAAGACCAAGAACCTCGCGCAAGCGAGCTTTCTGGTCGCGGTCTGGGATGACTTTCCCAATCTCCCAGGTTGAAATGGTTGCCTGGGCCACACCGAGTTTTTCGCCGAGTTCTCCTTGTGACCAGGCGTTTTTGATTCGGGAGCGTCGCATTCGTTCATTGAAGGGGATATTTGCCATGTCTCGTTCCTTCCGGTTGTTTCACATTCGCCGAGTTCAGCCGCACACCCCTGAAAACATCCTGGGAGGTCGCGAGTCTACTACAGTGGATATGCTGAGGCTTTCCAGCTCATAAGTATACCAGGCCCCCAAAGCGAGCGCCACAGCGGCACCGCCACCGCTTGGCCTAGCACCCCCCACAGTTGCCCCTTAGGTCAGGTCGCGGATCACTTGTTATCGCTCCGAGGAAGCTTCCGCGAAGTAGGCTGAGGGTGCGGTGGCAGTTAATCGAGGGGTGCTGGAAAACCCCTCTGCGAGGGATGGTCATTTCTATTTGGGTCGGCATAGACACCGCGTCCGGCGAAACCCCGCAGCTGAGCCTTGGCAGCCGGGTTCAGCGTCCAGTCCAAGGTCACTGACTCTGTCGACCGCTCGGATGGCGAGCTCGACGGAAAAGGGAAGCTCGCGGAAGAGTGTCGTGACGGCCAGCCTGGCCGCTTCCGGGCCTATCTCGCGGACGATGGCCTCGATCGCCTTCTCGGGTCCCTTCATCGCTTGCTCCACTCGTAGTTTGGGCCGGCTTTCGCCGATGGCGTTCGCGCTCCCCTGTGCCTGGGCGGCGGCGCGCTCCGAGCCGTGATAGCGATCGAGGGCGGAACGGAGGTCGGGCACGGTGCAGAGGCCTCCTGCTGGGTACGATTGGGTCGGCGGAGGAGGGTCTCCGCGAGACCGTGGACCTGGCCATCGACGGTGCCGTGGCCGACTCTGAGCCGCTCGGACGCACGCGGGTCGGCGGTCAGGCGCTCGACCACCTGGGCCAGATGGGTGTAGACGCGCCCGGTCGCCGCCACCAGGTTGGCGCGATCGGCAGCGAGGTCGCGTGCGGCGGTGACGGCATGCTCGACGGCGGACAGATCCCAGCGGATGTGCTGGAGAGGGTGCGGTCGAGGTGCTTCCGATCGGTGAAGGTCTGGCGGTCGGTGTAGACCTGGACGTCCTGGCGATGGCGGGTGAGGGCGACGTAGGAGGCGTTGCGGTTCATCAGCGGGTCGGCGAGGACGTAGGTGCGGTCCACGGTGGCTTTCTGGCTCCTGTGGATGGTGACCTCATAGCCATGGGCGATCTGG
>DATGHG010000475.1:0-44378 GCA_035308185.1 Thermoanaerobaculia bacterium
GCCCGGTTGAGTCTCGGCCCTCAGGCCCGTCCGGACTAGGCCCTCCGCTTCCTCGCGAGCGGCCGATGGCGGGCTTCGGCCGCGGTCTGTGTCCTTCGGCCCGGCCGGGACCGCCGGCACTGGTTACGTTCCCCAGGAGCCGGCGAACGGCGGCGGGGACCCTATGAAGTCTCGAAATCGTGGTCGGGCCGATGTTCCTGTGGCGGAGCTTCTTTCTGATAAGAGCGATCCAGCCCTGGTAGGCTGCCGGCGTCCACCGCGCCGGGCTCGCCGGCGGAGTCGCCACCCGGGTCGCCGGCCGCACCCGCCAAGCCGCCGCTGCCGCGCCGCCGCCGGCGGCGGCGCGAGCGCTTGACCCCTGCCGGCCCGGCGGCCCCCACCGACGCACCGACTGCCGATCTGGCGTCGGTCGTAGCGTTGCTGGCGTCGTAGGCGTCGTTTGCGTCGTCGGTACCGCCACTGCCACCGATACCGCCGGCAGCGTGGCCCTCGCTCGCGGCCTGAGCCTCGTCGTTCGGCCCATTGGCTCGCTTATGTTTGCGCCCGCCGCGGCGCCGCTTGCGCCCCCGCCGCGGATCTTCTTCGCCGCCGGCAGGCGCGGCCGGCCCGGGCTGCCGGTCACCGGCCTGAGCCTGGTCGCGGCCGGCAGCGGCAGGAGCGGCGAGGCCCGCCGCCGTCTTGCGCCCCCGGCGCTCGGGACCACCCGCCCGGCCGCGGCCGCCTCCACGCTGACGCGTGGGTCCCTCCACCGGCGCCGGGGCAGCGGCGTGCCGGCGACCAAATGGCGTCCGGGCGGGGGAGCGGCCCGCGGCGTGGCTCTCCGCTTGGCGGGAGCCCTCCGGGTGCCGCCTGTCGCTCGCCGCAGATCTCTTTCGGTCATCCCCGGCGGTGTCCTGGTCGTGCTCGGTGTCCTCGTCGTACGCAGTGTGCCCGTCTTGCTCCTCGTCCTCGTCGTCGTCGGCGCGGAAGTCGGCGCCGGCCGCTCCGGCCTCCTGATCGGCGGCGAGCGCCAGGTCCCAGGGCTGCAGCGGCGCGATCGCCGGCTTGGTGCGGGCACGCGCGGCGGCAGCCCGCTCGCGCTTGGTCCACTCGATCTGCTCTTCCGGCCGGTGCAGGCCGGCGGCGGCGATCACCTCGATGTCGAGGTCGAACTCGCGCTCGAGCTCCGCCAACTCCTGCCGGCGGCTGTTCTGCATGGCGTCGGCCAGCTCGGGGTGGAGGCTGATGCGGACGCCCTGCACCAAGCCCGAGGCGGCGCGCGCCTCGATGCGGCGCAGCAGGTTCAAGGTCACCATCTCGGGGCTGGCCAGCCGGCCGGTACCGCCGCAGGTGGGACAGGGGCGGTGGGTGCGCACCTCGAGCGCCTGCTGGATGCGCTGACGGTTGATCTCGAGCAGGCCGTTCGAGCTGATGCGGCCGACCGAGGAGCGGGCCTTGTCCGCCTTCATCGCGTCGCGCATCGCCTTTTCGACCCGCCGCTGGTTCTTGCTGGCGCGCATGTCGATGAAATCGACCACCACCAAACCGCCGAGGTCGCGCAGCCGCAGCTGCCTCGCCACCTCGCTGGCAGCTTCGAGATTGGTGTGGACCGCCGTCTCCTCCTGGGTGGCGGCGCGCGTCGAGCGGCCGGAGTTGACGTCCACCGCGGTCAACGCCTCGGTGGCGTCGATGACGATGGAACCGCCGCTCGGCAGCTCCACCCGCCGCTCGTAGATGCGGTCGATCTGGGGCTCGAGCTCGAAACGACTGAACAGCGGCAGCCGGTCCGCGTAGCGCTCGACGCGGATCTTGGCGCGCGGCAGGAACGCCTCGACGTAGGCCTGCGCCTTGTGGAACGCCGCGTCGTCGTCGACCAGCACCTCCTCGATGCTGCTGTCGAGGTGGTCGCGCAGCGATTGCACGATGAGGTCCTGATCGCTGTAGAGCAGCCGGCTGCCCTTGCCGCTGAGAGCGGCCGCCTGCACCCGCTTCCACAGCCGCAGCAGGGCCGCCAGGTCGCGGCTGATCGCGGTCTTGTTCTGGTCCAACGCGTTGGTGCGCACGATGACGCCGCAGCCGGGAGGCAGTTCGAGGTTGCCGACCAGCGACTTGAGCTTCTTGCGCGTCTCCTCTTCCTCCACCTTGCGCGAGACGCCGCGGGTGTCGTCGAAGGGCGTCAGCACCAGATAGCGGCCGGCGAGCGACAGGCTGGTGGTGAGCGACGCCCCCTTCTGGCCGATGGCGTCGCGGGCGACCTGGACGACGATCGGCTTGCCGCGCTCGAGCACCTCGTCGATCCGCGGCAGGCCGCCCCGCGGCGCGTGGTAGTAGGCCTCGGCGACGACGTCCTGGATGGCGAGGAAACCGTGACGCTCGGTGCCGTAGTCGATGAAGGCGGCGTTGAGGCTGGGCTGGATGTTGACGATGGTGCCGCGATAGATGTTGCCGCGGGTCAGGCCCGACTCGGCGACGTCCACCTGGAAGTTCTCGAGCGTATGGTCGCGGACGATGGCGATGCGCAGCTCTTCCGGACGCTGCGCGTTGATCAGCATTCTGCGCGTCAAATGGCGGCTCCGTTCCGAGAAAAGGGCCAAAGAAGATCGGCCAGGGACGAGAAGGCCGGGCAAGCTTGCCCAACCCTCATTGTCCCCCGCGCCACAGCGCCGCCGCAAGCCACGGCGCTAACCAGGCGTAAGATCGGACCCGCCGGCCGCTGTCCGCGAAGAAGAGTCTCCGGTTGCGTCTACTTGGGATGAGGCCAATCCAGACCTCGGAAAGGGATGATGACCCATGCAGCTCGAATCGGTTCGCAGTTTGAAGGCGCAGTTGCTGGCTCAGGGGTTGACTCGCAAGATGGTTATCAGGAGAGATCTGCCGATCAGGGCCGCGGTGGTCGCGTCGGCGGTGCCGGCGGCGCAGCTGCCGCCGACGATTGCCGTGGGAATCGTGCCGTTGGTGGCCGCGGGCAGGAACAACATTGACGCGGCCGTCGCGCTGGTGGGGCCTGGGATCGGGGTCGACCCTCTGACCCTCCAGGGCCTCGGCGCTCTGGCCGGCGTGCGGGCGACGCCCCTCGAAAGCGGCGAGCTGGTGTGGAAGGTAGGCCGCACCACCGGACTGACCCAGGGCATGGTGAGCGCCACCGAGCTCGACGACCTCACAGTTCAGTACGACATCGGTGACCTGGTCTTCGACGACCAGATCGAGATCGGTCCCGCGGTCCCGGGCCAGCCCTTCAGCATGGGCGGGGATAGCGGCTCGCTGATCGTCGATGCACAGCGCAATGCGGTTGCCCTGCTGTTCGCCGGCAACGACGTGGATGCCACCTATGCCAATCCGATCGCCGCGGTTCTGAGCGGCGTCCAGGCGCAATTCCAGGCGATGGTATGATTCCTCGATGAGTGACGTGGTTCTCGGGCTCGAGCAGGCACGGGCTGCCAAGGCGCTCGCCAAGGAGTTTTTCGGCCGATTCGGCGTGGTCAACGGTATCGGCCTCACGCGCCTGGGCGATCGGTATGCGGTCAAGGTGAACTTCGCAACCGAGCCGGTGATCCCCGGCGACGGCACGCTGCCACGCGAGATCGCGGGGGTGCCGGTCGTGGTCCAGGTAGTGGGGTCGGTCCACAAGCAGGCCGGCTAGGCCGCCAGGCCGAAGGCGCGATCCCTGAGATCACCGATGTCCAGCAGACGGCATCCCCAGCTCACGACGGCGTGCTGGCGGCGCTTGTCGTCTGTCGCCTTGGCGCTGGCAGTCCTGACGGCGGGTGGAAGTGGTGCGGCCTTCGCGGCGTCGGCGCTTCCTGGTCCTGGCTCCTCTGGTATGGACCTCGCCCGCGTCTCGGTTTCGCAGGCTCCGCGGCTCCCGGCGGCACCGGCCTTGGCTCCGGCCGCCGTCGCTCCCGGCTGGCAGCAGGTGATCCTGCCGGACGTCGGCTCCTACTTCATGCTGTACGTGCCGGCCGGCTGGAATGGGACGGCGGCGCTGCCGCTGGTGGTGTTCCTGCACGGCTCCGGCGGCACTCCCGAGGAGTACGAAACCTACCTGTCGCCGGCGGCGGACGGGGTGGGGTGCGCGATCGCGGCCCCCAAATCGGCTTCTTCGATCGGCTGGGGAACCGGCAACGACGAGCAGATCGTGGCCGAGGCCGCGGCCACGGCGGCGGCGATGGTGCCGGTGGACCCGACTCGGGTGAGCATCGCCGGCCACTCGGCCGGGGGGGCCTATGCCTACCTGCTCGCCTATGGCACGGTGAGCAGGTACAGCGCGGTGTTCTCGCTGTCGGCACCTTACTACCCGGTGACGTCGATCGCCGATCCGCACTACACGGCGCCGATCCACATGTACTACGGCACGCTCGACCCCAACTACAGCGGCGGCGCCTATGCCTCCCTGGTGCAGCAGTGGAACGCCCTCGGGGTGGCCTGGGAGAGCGACATCGAGGGTGGCGGCTACAGCCACGACGTCTGGCCGCCGCAGTCGATGCTCCGCGGTTTCCAGTTCCTGGTGGGGAAGACCTACGGCACCTGCGCCGCCGACGCGACCCACCTCTGCTTGCAGCAGGCCCGCTACCGGGTCGAGCTCTCCTGGCAGGACGGCAGCGGCCATACCGGGATGGGTTCGGTGGTGCCGTCGGCGGTCTCGGCCGACTCGGGGGTGCTCTGGTTCTTCGACCCCGACAACTGGGAGATGCTGGTCAAGGTGCTCGACGGCTGCGCCGTCAATCAGCGGCTATGGGTGTTCGCCGCCGCCACCACCAACGTCGCCTACACCCTGACCGTCACCGATACCGTCACCGGCACCGCCAAGTCCTACCAGAACCCGGCCGGCCAGACCGCTGCCGTGGTCACCGACACCGACGCCTTCGCCGCCTGCCCGTGAGGTCAGGCGGTCGGGGCGGCGGCGCGAGCCAGGCGGCCGTCGAGGTCGAGCTCGGCGGCGATCTGCTGCATCGATGCCAGGACGTTGGCGACGTGCTGCCAGAGGTCCAGCTGGCCGGCGAAGCAGGCGCGGCTGAACTCGGCGGTAGCCTGGGCGACATGCTCGCGGTCGACGCCGGCGGCGAAGGCCCGCTCCTTCCAGCGCTTCTGGATCGACTTGAGCTCGACCTCGCGCAGGTCCTTGCTCGGCCGCACCAGGGCGGCGGCGATCACCAGGCCGGTGACCTCGTCGCAGGCCAGCAGCGCGAAGTCGATGGCGCGCTCGCGCTCGACGCCGGTACCTTCGGTGTTGTGGGAGAGGATGGCGCGGACCACGTTCTCCGGCGCGCCGTGGCGCCGGAGGATGGGGGCGCCGGCGGCCGGGTGCTGGTCGAGGGTGGGGTGGATCTCCCAATCGAAATCGTGGAGCAGGCCGGCGAGGCCCCACTCCTCGACGTCGGCGACGTCCCCGAGCCGGGCGGCATAGCCGCGCATCGCAGCCTCGACCGCCAGCATGTGCCGGCGCAGGCCGGCCGACTGCACGTTCTCGACCACCAACTCCCACGCCTGCTGCCGCTCCATGCCGCCTCCTTGCCTGATCGATCCGGCCGCTGGTGCCATGGCTCCGACACCGCCGACACCGCCGACACCGCCGGGGCCGCCGGCGCCGCCGGCGGCCAAGCAGCCGGCGCGATGCCCGGGCGGCACATAGGATAAGCCGGATGGCAGGATTCTCCAGCGCCGGCGGCAGGCCAGGAGGCGGTAGCCGAGCGCCCGGCCACGGTGGAGCGGCAGGCGGTGGCCGATCCTCCGGCCGCGGCGGAGCAACGCTCGATGGCCAAGCGCCTGGCTCCGGCGGAGCGGGAGGTGGTCGCCAAGCGGGAGAAGACAGCCGGCGGCGGCGCGATTTCGGAAAGGGCCACCTGTGTGGCCCGGGAAAGGGCCACCTGCGTGGCCCGGGAAAGGGCCACCTGCGCGGCCCGGGTAAGAGCCACCTGCGCGGCCCGGGTAAGGGCCACCGGCGCGATTCCGGTAAGGGCCGCCGGCGCGATTCCGGTGAGGGCCGCCGGCGCGATTCCGGTAAGGGCCGCCGGCGCGGCCCGGGCGAGGTATCGCTCGAACGGGCGCTGTCGAAACTGGGCCTCGCGACCCGGTCCGAGGCGCGTTCCCTGGTGCTGCAAGCCCGGATCGCCGTGGACGGGCGGGTCGTCACCGAGCCGCTGACGCCGGTGGTGCCGGAGCAGATCCGCGTCGCCATCGACGGCCGACCGGCGGAGCCGCCGCCGCCGCTCACCGTCCTGCTGCACAAGCCGCGGGGCGTCGTCACCACCCGTGCGGACCCGCGCGGCCGGCCCACCGTCTATGCCTGCCTCGCCGGCAGCGATGCGCACCTGGTGCCGGTCGGCCGCCTCGACGCCGCCACCTCCGGGCTCCTGCTGCTCACCAACGACACCCGTTTCGCCGATTGGGTGACCGATCCGGCGCAGGCGGTGCCGCGCGTCTACCTGGTGACCGTGCGCGGCGAGCTGACGCCGGAGCGGGCGCGCCAGCTCACCGCCGGTGTCGAGGACCGGGGCGAGCGGCTGGCGGCCCGCGGCGCGGTGGTGCGCAAGCGCTCCGGGCGCGAAACCCACCTGGTGCTCGAGCTCGCCGAAGGCAAGAACCGCGAGGTGCGCCGGCTGCTGGCCGCCCTCGGGCACGAGGTGACGGCGCTCAAGCGGGTGGCCTTCGGCGGGCTCGAGCTGGGAGGCCTCGGCGCCGGCGCCTGGCGGGTGGTGCCGCTCGCCGAGCTGCGCGCCGCCTTTCCGCGGGCGCCGCTGCGCGAGGACCGGCAGGGGACGCCGCCGCCGGCGGCGCTTCCGCGGTAGAGTCTGTCGCCGTGCGCAAGATAACCCTGATCACCACCGGCGGCACCATCGAGAAGATCTACGACGAGCAGCGCGGCGAGCTGGTGAACCGCCGCTCGATCGTCGGGCGCATGCTCTCCGAGCTGCGCCTGGAGGGTACCGAGGTCGACGTCTTCGAGCTGATGAGCAAGGACAGCCAGGACATGACCGAGGCCGACCGCCTGCGCATCCTGGAGGCGGTGCGCGCCGCCAGCCCCAGCGGTGCCAGAGGGGACTCCGAGACGGCCGGCATCGTGGTGCTGCACGGCACCGACACGCTGGCCACGACCGGCGAGAAGCTGGTCGCGGCGATCCCGGCGCCGCGGGTGCCGATCGTGCTCACTGGCGCCATGCGCCCGTTCGACATGAAGCAATCGGACGCGCTGCAGAACCTCACCGAGGCGCTGTTCGCCACCGGCGTCCTGCCGCCCGGGGTCTACTGCGTCGCCCACGGCCGCGCGCTGCCCTTCCCCGGCGTGCGCAAGGACCGCGAGCGCGGCACCTTCACCCGCGATCAGGGAAACGGCAGCATCGGCGGCGCCGCGGGATCGACGTCGTAGATCAGGCGGGCGGCGCCGTCCGCCGGTTCGACCACCACCCTGGCGGCTGCATCCAGCTGGTGCGGCGTGGCGCCGCGGCCGGGCGCGAGGATGTGCAGCACCTCGGCGCCGGCGGCGGTCGCGGCATCGGCGATCAGGCGCCGGTGGCAGCGCCACGGCACCGCCTCGGCACAGAGGATGACCGTCCGCGACCGCTCGGCCAGCCGCAGCAGGCGACCGAGGGCGGCGGAAAACGGCGCCGAGCCCATGTGGTCGGCATAGCCACGGAAGGCCGGGACTCGCCAGGCGGTGTGCGGCGAATCGGGCCGCGGCTGCCGCCGGCCGCCCAGGTCGGGCTCATGGACGTAGGCGATGCCGGCGCCGGCGAGGCTCGCCGCCAGCGCCTGGCGCGCGAACTGCGGGTGCCGCCGCGAGGCGGGGAAGCGGCGGACGTCGACCAGTGTCGCGATGCCGTGCTCGGCCAGCAACCCCAGCAGCTCCTCGCCGCTCCGCGTCGAATGTCCGATGGTGTAAAGCGCGGCCGCCATCACGCTTACTATAGATGCGCCCGTCGGGAGGCGCCGGAAGGGCGCCGGAAGGCGCCGCAAGGCGCAGGACGCCGCCGGATGCCGCGGGACGCCGGCGAGGCGATCAAGGCCGCGATGGCGGAGACACGGGCGCGAGGGACCGATTGTTGATCCGGATCATCACCTACAACATCCATCGCGCGATCGGCGTGGACCGCCGCTTCAAGCCGGAGCGCATCGTCCGCATCCTCCGCCATCACAACCCGGACCTGGTGCTGCTGCAGGAGGTGGACGAAGGCGCGCCCCGATCGCGGGAGCTGGACATGGCGCGGGAGCTCGCCGGCGAGCTCGGCTTCGCCCACTTCGCCGTGGGCCACAACGTCAGCCTGCGCAAGGGCCGGTACGGCAACGCCACGCTCAGCCGGCTGCCGATCCTGCGCGAGCGCAACATCGACCTCTCGGTCGCTGGCAGCTGGATCCGGCGCGGCTGCCAGCACACCAGCATCGCCCTGTCCCCGGGCCGCCCGCCGCTCGAGGTCTTCAACCTGCACCTCGGCCTCTCGGCGCGCGAACGGCAGCGCCAGGTGGAGCTGCTCGCCCGCTCGTCCGAGTTCGCCAACCTGGGGCCGGACGCCCCCTGCCTGGTGGCCGGCGACTTCAACGATTGGCGGTCGCTGCTGCGCCCGGCGTTCACCAACGGCCTCGGCTTCCGCTGCGCCACGGACAGCCGCACCGGCCGGAGCCGGCCGCTGGCGACCTTTCCCTCCTTCTCGCCCCGCGGCGGGCTCGACCGCATCTACTACCGCGGACCGCTGCGCCTGCTCGGGGTGCGGCGTTGCCGCCTGCAGGTGGCGCGCGTCGCCAGCGACCACCGGCCGGTGATCGCCGAGTTCCAGCTCCCCTCTGCCTGAAGCTCGGCGCCGGCGGTATGCTTGGCGGTCAGCATGCCACGCCCCGCGGTGCTCGTCGTCGATCCCCAGGCCTCCCGGCGCCGGGCGCTCTCGCATGGCCTCACCTCCCTCGGCTACGAGGTGATCCCGGCGGTCGACGAGTCGCAGGGGCGCCGGTTCGCCGCCGAGCTGGCGCCGGCGGTGGTGGTGGCGCCGCTCGGCTTCATGGCCGAGGGCGGCGCCAATGGCGCGGGCGGCGCCGCCGGCAGCGACGGCCCCGGCCGCCGCACCCTGCTGCTGATCGGCGAGCGTGAGGAGCAGGGCCAGGACCTGCCGGACGACGTCGCCTACCTGGCCGCCGCCGGCCTCGCCCCCGGCGAGCTGGTGCGCCGCGTCCACGTGCTGTTGCTCGGGCGCGAGGTCGGCGTTGCCGCCGACTCGCGGCTCGAATCGCTGATCGGCGACCTGGCCATGCTGCCGTTGCTCGAGCTGCTGCGGACGCTGCAGCGGGCGGAGGTCTCGGGCCGGGTGGTGCACGGCGCGGGCGAGCTGACCCTGGTCCGCGGCCAGGTGGCGGCGGCGGCGGCGGGCGCCGCGCGCGGGCTCAAGGCCTTCTGCCGGCTGAGCCAGCTCGATTCGGGGCCGGTCCGCGTGGTGCCGGCGGCCGCCGACGACGAGCTCGCCCTGGGCCGCGGCAGCCGCGAGCCGGAGATCAAGGAAGAGATGAAGGCGCTGATCATCCGGGCGATCGAGGATCGGGTCCTCGACGCGCCCGACCCGCGCGCCCGGGTGCGGCTCGAGATCGGCGCCGATTTCTTCGAGCGCAGCTTCACGCCGCGCCAGAAGGAGGTGCTGGCGGCGATCCCCGCCGCCGGCACCGTCGGCCGCCTGGTCGACGCGCTGCCGGCGACCGACGGCGAGGCGCTGCGGGCGCTGGCCGAGCTGGCGGCGATGGGAGTCGTCGAGGTCGCGGAGCCCGAGGCGATGGTGCGGGTGGTGACCGACTCGTCCTCGGATCTACCGGCCGACCTGGCGCGCGCCCACGGCCTGCACGTCGTGCCCGTGCTGGTGCTCTTCGGCGACCGGATCTACCACGACGGCGTCGATCTCGGAGCGCGCGAGTTCTACGAGCTGCTCGCGGCCGGAGCGGCGTCGCCGCGCACCAGCCCGCCGCCGCGCGGCGACCTGCTCAGGGCCTACCGTGAATCGGCGGCGCGCCAGGACATCCTGTCGATCCATCTCTCCGAGCAACTGTCGCAAACGGTAGTCGGCGCCCGTGCGGTCGCCGAGGAGGAGCGGCCGGAGCTGGCGGCGCTGCGCCCCGCCGCCGTCGGCCGCCCTTTCGACATCGCGGTCGTCGACAGCGGGAGCGTCAGCCTCGGCCTCGGCCTGCAGGCGCTGTTCGCCGCCCGCATGGCACGACGCGGCCTCGACCTGGCCGGCATCCGGCAACGCATCGAGGCGATGCGCGGCCGCATGCAGGTGCTGTTCGTCGTCGACTCGCTCGACTACCTGGCGCGGGGAGGCCGGATCGGCAAGGCCCGGGCGCTGGCGGGCAAGGCGCTCGGCGTCAAGGCCATCCTGGGCGTCGCCGACGGCGAGGTGGTGTCGGTGGATCGCGTGCGGGGCGGCCGCGCCGCCCAGCCGCGGCTGATCGAGCTGTTCGCGCAGCGGGTCGATCCGCGGCGGCCGGTGGTGGCGGCGATCGGCCACTCGCAGGCGCCGATCTGGGCCGATCGCCTGCGGGCCCTGCTCGCGCAGCGGTTCATCGCCGCCGAGCTGCTCGTCACCGAGATCGGACCGGTGGTGGGCACCCACGCCGGGCCCGGCACGGTCGGCGCCGCGCTGTTCCAGCCGACCGCCGAGGAGCTGCCGCTGATCGCGCCGCTGAGCGAAGCGGGCTGAGATCGGGGACCGGCCGGCGCCGGCGAAAGGGGAGGGGAGTTCCTCGCCTGGCAGGCGCAGGCAACTAGAATGCTGGATCAGGGGGAGACCCATGTCCGACGAACCGAAATACCGGCAGCGGGGTTACCAGGATAGCGGCGAGCGCCGCTCGTCCACCGGTCCGCGGGGCCCGCAGGCACCGCGCCCCAAGCCCGAAGGACCGCGCGGGCGCGGGCTCGGAGCCCCGACCGAGAACGTCTTCCGTTGCGCCGCCTGCGGTGCCAAGCGGCTGGTGTCGGCCGAGGCCGGCCACCCCGATTTCCTGGCGCTGGACGCCACCTGCGCCCGCTGCGGCGCCGACCTGCACACTTGCAGCAACTGCGTGCACTTCGACACCGGCAGCCGCTGGGAGTGCCGGCGCCATGCCGAGCTGCCGGCGCGCATCGCCAAGAAGGGCGCCGGCAACCAGTGCGAGCTGTTCGCTCCCAGGCTGGCGCAGGAGTTCGGGGCCGATCGCGAGCACCCGGCCGGACCTTCGGGGCCGTCCGCCGCGCGCGCGGCGTTCGACGCCCTGTTCAAGACCTGACCCGCCCCACCGGCCGCGGCCCATGCTCCAGATCGACGACCGGTTGGCCATCCCCGAGGAAGAGCTGAGCTTCGCGACCTCGCGCAGCGGCGGCCCCGGCGGCCAGAACGTCAACAAGCTGGAGACGCGGGTGACGGTGCGTTTCGACCTCTCGTCGCCGAGTCTCGACGATGCCCGGCGCGCGCTGATCCGGGAGCGGCTCGCCACCCGCGTCTCGCGCGCCGGCGTGCTCTCGGTCACCTCGCAGCGGCACCGCACCCAGGCCGCCAACCGCGAGGCCGCCGTGGCGCGGCTGGTCGAGCTGCTGCGCGATGCCCTGGCGGAGCGCGCGGCGCGCCGCCCGACCCGGCCCGGGAAGGCCGCCCGCGCCCGGCGGCTGCAGGGCAAGCGCCTGCGCTCCCGACGCAAGCGCGAGCGGGCGGCGCCGGCGCCCGAGGAATAGCCCTCGCGGGCCCCCCCTTACTCGATCTGGATCTTGCTCAGGTCGAGCGCCGGCTCCTGGTGGTGCAGCCGCATGCTCTCGAGGGTGCGCACCAGGACCGACGCCACCACCAGGTTGCGATACCACTTCCGGTTGGCCGGCACCACGTACCAGGGCGCGAAATCGGTCGAGGTGCGCCGGATCGCCTCTTCGTAGGCCGCCATGAATTCGTCCCAGTGCTGGCGGTCCTCGAGATCGCCGAGGCTGAACTTCCAGCGCTTCTCGGGATCGGCGAGACGCTCTTCGAGGCGCCGGCGCTGCTCGTCGCGATCGATGAAAAGGAAGAACTTGAGGATGGTGGTGCCGCTCTCGGTCAGCAACCGCTCGAAGTCGCGGATCTGCGCGTAGCGCGCCTTCCAGACCTTCGCCGGTACCAGCTGCTTGACGCGCTCGACCAGCACCGACTCGTAGTGGCTGCGATTGAAGATCCCCAGCTCGCCGGCGGCCGGCACCCTGGCATGGATGCGCCAGAGGAAGTCGTGGTCGAGCTCGCGCGAATCCGGCGGTTTCCAGGACGTGACCTTCACGCCGAGCGGGTTGACGCCCTCGAAGACGTGCGAGATCGTGCCGTCCTTGCCGCTGGTATCCATGCCCTGCAGCACCACCAGCACCCGCCGGCGATGCTCGGCCCAGAGCATGCCCTGCAGCGCGTGCAGGCGCCGGTTGAGATCCGCAAAGGCCTTGGCGGTCTTGTGCTTGCCGCCGGTGAAGCCGCTCGTCGAGTCGGCGTCGATCCGGCTGATGTGGAACTTGCTGCCGTCCGCGACGCGGTGGAGCTTGATCATCGGTCCCCTCCCTGGCTTGCGGCGCTAGTGTAGTGCGCCGCCAAGGCAGTGTCCCCACCCCGGCCCTCTCAGCGGGCGGCCAAAGGTGCTATGATCAGGTGCGCTCCGCCAGCCCAGGGGCCGGACCCGGTGTGTCCGACTACCGAGCTCGGCCCATACGGGGCCTTGGCGCGCCAGCTAGTTTCAGGAGAAATTCGTGCCCGAAGTGACCGCTTCACCGGTTGCGTCCATCGAGCCCCTCGAAGAATCGCGCCGCATCCAATGGCTCAACGTTCTGTTCCTGCTCGGAACCCTGGTGGTCGCCGCCGTCGGGACTCCCTGGTACCTGTACACCCACGGGCTTGGCTGGCCCGAGGCGCTCACCTTCGTCGGCATCTGGCTGGCGGTGGGCATCTCGGTGACCGGCGGCTATCACCGCCTGTTCGCTCATAAGACCTACCGGGCCGCCTGGCCGGTGCGTCTGTTCTACCTCATTTTCGGTGCCGGTGCGCTCGAGAACTCGGTGCTCAACTGGGCCGCCGACCATCGCGTCCATCACTCCGAGGTCGACCATGACCGCGACCCCTACAACATCCAGAAGGGCTTCTGGTGGGCGCACATCGGTTGGATCTTCTACTCCAACGAGGCGCCGCCGGAGTCGGTGGTGCGGGACCTGCGTGAGGATCCCCTGGTCCGGTGGCAGGGCCGGTGGTACCCGTTCATCGGCACCGGCGTCGCCTTCGGCATCCCGCTGATCGTCGGCCTGGCGACCGGCCGGCTGCTGGGCTGCATGCTCATCGGCGGCGTGCTGCGGGTGGTGGTGAGCCATCACGGCACCTTCTTCATCAACAGCCTCTGCCACATGGTGGGTCGCCAGCCCTACAGCCGCGAGCACAGCGCCCGCGACAGCGCGGTGATGGCGGTGCTCGCGTTCGGCGAGGGCTACCACAACTACCATCACAGCTTCCCCTTCGACTACCGCAACGGCATCAAGGGCTGGCACTTCGATCCGGCGAAATGGGCCATCTACGGCCTGTCGACCGTGGGCCTGGCGCGCGACCTGCGCCGCGCCTCCGATGCGGTGATCCTCAGGGCGCGCATCGACGTGCAGTTCGAGCGCGCCAAGGAGCGGCTGGAGCGGATGACGCTGCGGCAACGGCGCCGGCGGATCCCGGTGGAGGTGCGCGAGAGCGTCGAGCAGCGGCTGCAAGAAACCTACGCCAGGCTGCAAGCGGCGCTGCGCGAGCTGGTCGCGCTGCAGCGCCAGCGGCGGCCGATCGCGGCCGCTCCTGCAGCCACCGTCGCCACCGCCACCGCCTCCCCCCTCGCCGCGGGCGAGGCGCCCGGGAACCGGCTGGCGGCGATCCAGCATTCCCTCGAACAGGCATTGCGCGATTGGAAGCTTGAGCTGCGCCAGATGAAGCGGCTGCCTGCCGGCGCCGTCGCCTGATCCCGCAGGCTTGTCCACGTTGCGCGGCGCGAAGCACCGCCACAGCCGGGCGCGGGTGCCGCGACGGCAAGCGCCAAGCGCCCCAACCGCCGCCGCCGGTCATCGCCGGCAGGCGGTTGGCTCGGCGGTCGCGCTTGGCGTCCGCCTCGACCTGTAACCATCCCCGACGAAGCACCGACGAAGAAGAGGACATCAAGCCATGAGGACGAGCATCCCCTTGTCGCCAGAGACCGCCATGCTCCGGCGCTCCGCCGGACGCCCGCAGGCGCCCGCCAGAATGACTTCCAGGTTCCCTTGCCGCGCGGTGGCAATTGCGGCTATGGTCTGGGCAGGGGTGGCCGCGGGGGCCGGGATCGCCGGGGCGCAGGGGGCGCGGCTCGGAGCGCCGCCGGCAGGGCCGCCGCCGGAGGGCAACGTGCCGCCGCCGACGTCGCAGGTCCTGGCCGATGAGATCCAGGACGTCGCCGTGTCGCTGCGCGACGGCTCACTCAAGGGGACCAGGGCCTGGGAGCTGCTGTCGTCGTTGACCACCGAGGTCGGACCGCGGCCGGCCGGCTCTGCCGCCGACCCGGTGGCGGTGGCCTGGGCGGTGCGCACCCTGAAGGCGCTCGGCTTCAGCAACGTTCACACCGAAAAGGTGATGGTGCCGCACTGGGTGCGCGGCGCCGAGGCGGGTGAGATCATCGCCCCCTATCCGCAGCGGGTGGCGCTGGCCGGGCTGGGCGGCAGCGTCGGCACGCCGGATGCCGGCATCGAGGCGCCGGTCCTCGAGGTTGCCGGCCTCGACGCTCTCGACCATCTCGACGCCGCCAAGGTCAAGGGCAAGATCGTCTTCTTCAACACGCCGACCGACCGCACCCGTGACGGCTCGGGATACGCCAGAGCGGTGCCGGTCCGCGCGCACGGCGCGGCACACGCCGCGAAGCTGGGTGCGGTGGCGGTCGTGGTGCGCTCGATCGGCACCGACTCGAACCGCCTGCCGCACACCGGTGCCATGGACTATGACACCGGCGTGCCGGAGATCCCGGCGGCCGCGCTCTCCAACCCGGATGCCGACCTGCTCGCGGCCGAGGTGGCCAGCGGCAAGCCGGTGCGCTTCCGCCTGCAACTCGGAGCGCGCAAGCTGGCCGACGCCGAGTCGGCCAACGTCATCGGCGACATCCCCGGACGCGAGAAGCCGGAGGAGATCGTGCTGCTCGGCGCCCACCTGGACTCCTGGGACCTCGGCACCGGGGCCATCGACGACGGCGCCGGCTGTGCCATCGTCATCGAGGCGGCCCGGCGCGTCGGCGCGCTCAAGGTGCGGCCGCGCCGCACGCTGCGCGTCGTGCTGTTCGCCAACGAGGAGTTCGGGTTGAACGGTGCGGAGGCCTATGCCAAGGCGCATGCCGAGGAGCTGCCGCGGCACGTGCTGGCGCTCGAGTCCGACCTGGGCTCGGGCCGCGTCTGGCGCCTCGAGTCGCGGGTGGCGATCGAATCCATGGGCTGGGTCCGCGAGCTCGATCGGCTGATCTTCCCGATCGGAGCCGTGTCAGGGACCAATCAGGCCGATGGCGGCGCCGACCTCGGGCCGCTCGAGAACGCCGGGGTGCCGACCCTGTCGCTGATGCAGGACGCCACGGCCTACTTCGATTTCCATCACACCGCCAACGACACGCTCGACAAGGCCAACGCCAGGGACCTCGACTACAACGTCGCCGCCTGGTCGGCGGTGGTCTACGCGGCGGCCGAGCTGCCCGGCGACTTCGGGCGGGTGAAGCCGCCGCCGGCGCGCAAGCACTAGCCAGCCTTCGAGGGGGAGGGGCTCCCCTCCCGTCCCTTCAGGCCGGCTGGGTTGCGGGGTCAGGCCGGGGGTTGGCGGGCGGAGTCGGCGCAGCGCAGGAGGAGCTCTTCGGCCAGCAGCTGGTAGGCGATGGCGCCGGTTGCGGTGGGATCGAACTGGAAGATCGTCTGGCCGGCCCTGGGAGCTTCTGCGAGGCGGGTGTTGATGCGGATCTCGATGGCGAAGACCAGGCTGCCCAGCTCGGCCCGGATCTGATCGACGGTCACGCGGGTGGCGCGAGTGCGGTAGTCGACCATGGTCAGCAGCACGCCCAGCGGGCGGATGCGCACGCCGGCGTCCCAGGCCATCCGCTGCGCCGCGGTCACCACGTTCTGGACGCCCGCCGCGGCCAGGAACTGCGGTACCACCGGCACCAGGAAGGCGTCGGAGGCGGCAACCGCATTGACCGGCAGCAGCGACAGCGACGACGGGCAGTCGAGCAGGACGAAGTCATAGGCGCCGGCGATCGGCGCCAGCGCCGCCCGCAGCCTCACCTCCCGGCCCCGTAGGCCTGCGAGCTCGGCGTCGGCCTGGATCAGGTCCACCGAGGCGGTGATCAGGTCCAGCCCGGCGATGGCCGTCCGGCGCACCGCCCGCTCGATCGCCAGGCCCTTGACCAGCACGTCGGCCACCGAGGGCGCCAGCGCGGCGCGCTCGACCCCCAGCGACAACGAGGCCAGCGCCTGGCTGTCGAGGTCGATCAGCAGCACCTTCTTGCCCCGCTGGGCAAGGGCTGCCGACAGGTTGACCGCGGTGGTCGTCTTGCCGACACCCCCCTTGCGGCTGATCACGGCGATTACCATTGGCCGCGAAATCTACCTCACCGCGGCCGGCGAGGACAGCCGCGATCCGCGGCGCGGCGCGACTCAACCACTGGCGCCGCTGCCAGGGGGCCGGGTGGGGGGGCCAGCCAGGGGCGATGCCGGCCCAACCCGTCGCGCAGAGTGAATCAGGCCTTTACAGGGTGTCACTTGGAGAGTTGCAGGGGTCCACCGCGCGGCACTTGTAACGCGTAACGCCTGACGCGATAGGTCCCACTGGTATATTTGACAGTACTCTAATATCCGCGTATGGTCGCTCTTGCATTTTCGCCTCTCGGCATCTCGAACAGGAGCCGTCGTCAAGGTCAGAAGGGGGTTACCTTGTCGCAGGCCAAGCTGTCCCTTCCCGAGCGCGGTCCGCGGATTGGAGCCGCCGCCACGGGTCACCCGCCTCTTCCGCAGGCCGCCCAACGCGCGGCGGCCCGGCAATCCGGATCGCTGTAGTCCTGAACCAGCCTCACAAGGCATGGAGGTGAGCGCATGTATTACAACGCATTGGGAGAGAGGGTCTCACGGCGCCGGTACCGAGAGATGCTCAACGCCGCCAAGAACCGGCGGGAGCTGATCGCGGCCGGCCTGCACAACCGGCGAGACCTGTTCAAGATGGGCCTGCTGACCGGCACCGGCATGCTGGTGGCCAAGAACGGCCTCAGCACCCGCGCCTGGGCCCAGAGCCAGACGTTCCAGCAGGGGGTGGCCAACCTGTGCGCCGGAGCGGGCCTGCCCGCCAGCCCGCCGACCAGGTCCTTCATCGTGCCGCTGAACATCATGCCGGCGGCGCAGACGGTGCCCTCGCTCAGCCCGGCGCCGACCATCGCCCCCAACACGGCGGCCGGCGAGGTGCGCGCGGCTCCCCACCAGGCGCCGGCGCTCGGCTTCCCGTTCCCGCCGCCCCGGCTCTATCACTTCACCCAGCAGGCGATGCAGGTCTCGCAGTCGCCGGACCTGCCGCTGCAGACCGTCTGGGGCTTCAACGACGGCCATCACGCCGGCAGCCCCGGCCCGACCTACGTCGCCAACTACGGCGTGCCGCAGCTGACGCGCAACGTCAACGCGCTGCCGCCGCTGAGCCAGAACGGCGGCTTCGGCATGCCCTCGGTCACCACCCACCTGCACAACGCGCACAACCCGTCGGAGAGCGACGGCAACCCCTGCGACTTCTACGAGATCGGGCACTTCTGCGATCAGTACTATCCCAACGTGGCGGCCGGCTTCAACTCCGACCACCAGCCCAACGGTGACATCAACGAATCGCTCAGCACGCTGTGGTACCACGACCATCGCGTGGACTTCACCTCGCAGAACACCTACAAGGGACTGGTCGGGTATTACCTGCTGTTCAACCAGTTCGACACCGGCAACGAGACCACCGGCTTCCGCCTGCCGAGCTACCCGCAGTTCGACGTGCCGTTGGTCTTTGCCGACCGGGTCTACGATCCGGTCAGCAAGCAGCTGGCGTTCGACCTGTTCAGCCTCGACGGCATCATGGGCGACAAGTTCCTGGTCAACGGCCAGATCCAGCCGTTCTTCCAGGTCCAGCCGCGGCGGTACCGCTTCCGCCTGCTCGACACCGGCCCCTCGCGCTTCTACGAGTTCTTCCTCACCAACCTCAACAACCTGTCGGCGACCAACCTGTTCTACTGCATCGCCAACGACGGCAACCTGCTGCCGGCGCCGGTCCAGGTGCAGAGCGTCCGCATCGGCCCCGCGGAGCGCGTCGATATCATCATCGACTTCAGCGCCTTCGCCGGCAAGACCATCTACCTCGAGAACCGCCTGAATCAGCTCAACGGCATGGGTCCGATCAACGCCGGCGAATGCACGGACGCCAACGGCAATCCGATCCCCACCATGCTGGCGGCCGGCCAGGGCAACCTGCTGCTGCAGTTCCGGGTGAGCGGCACGGCGGTCCACGACGGCAGCGCGGATCCCGCGACCCAGACGTTCTACCAGCTGCCGAGCACCAACGCGACGCCCAGGATCACCCGCACCTTCAAGTTCGACCGCCTGAACGGCCAGTGGTCGATCAACAGCCAGTTCATGGACTGCCACACCTTCCGCTTCCAGGTGCAGCAGAACAGCGTCGAGAACTGGATCCTGACCAATGCCACCGGCGACTGGACGCACCCGGTCCACATCCACCTCGAGGAACACCAGATCCTCTCGCGCAACCGGCAACCGCCGCCGCTGGCGATCGAGCGCTCGCGCAAAGACGTGAGCCAGCTGCACCCGAACGAGCGCGTGCTGCTCTTCTTCCGCTTCCGCGACTGGCTGGGCAAGTACCCGATCCACTGCCACAACGTGGTGCACGAGGACCATGCCATGATGGGTCTCTGGCACGTGCAGGCGGAAGGCGACGACGTTCTGGTGCCCTAGGCGGAGGCCCCGACCGCTTCCTCCGGAACTGTAAGTAGAAAGGAGACAGTCGAGTCATGCACGAGCCTTCGAGAAGGAAGCTGTTGACCATGGCGGGCTTGGCGTCGGTCGCCTCGGTCGCTTCGGTCGCCAACGCGGCGGGCATCGCCGGCGGGCTGCTGGCGGCACCGACCCCCGACGCCGGGGCCGCCCCGCCGACGCCGCGCGAGCGGATCCGCGAGCGTTACTTTCCCAACGTGCTGCTGCGCACCCAAGATGACAAGCCGGTGCGCTTCTACGACGACCTGATCAAGAACAGGGCCGTCACCATCAACTTCTTCTACGCCAACTGCGACGAGGTCTGTCCGCTGGTCACGGCCAACCTGGCCAAGGTCCAGAAGCTGCTCGGCGATCGGGTCGGCCGGGACATCTTCATGTACTCGGTCAGCCTCAGGCCCGAGCAGGACACGCCGGCGGCGCTCAAGCGCTACGGCCAGATGCACGGCGCGCAACCGGGATGGACGTTCCTGACCGGCGACCGGGCCGACGTCGAGCTGCTTCGCCAGAGCCTCGGCTTCACCAACCCGAGCGCCAAGGTGGACAAGGACATCACGCAGCACATCGGCAACGTCCGCTACGGCAACGAGCCGCTGATGCTGTGGGCGGCCTGCCCGGGGCAGGCCCGCGCCGAATGGATCGTCGAGTCGATCTCGTGGGTGATCAGGCCGGAAGACACCCAGGCGGCCATCAGTCGCGGCTGAGGAGACGCCGGAGGATGTTGGCCACCACCAGTCAAGGACTACTGATTCCGGGACCGCGGCGGTCGCGGGCCCGGGGGAGGATAACGTCGTGAAAAGCAAAGGCAGCAACGCGCCGGCCGCTGCCGGTGTCGCGGTCATCACCTGCGGAGCCCTGCTGCTCCTGCTGCTCGCCGCGCCAGGCAGCCCGCTGTTGGCGCAGAGCCAGGTCGCCGCGCCCGAAAGCCCGCTGTTTACCACCTTCAACCCGCCGCCCTTCGATTTCAACGATGCCTTCTACACCGCCAACGGCATCGACGTGCCGGAGCTCGACACCCCCGGCGCGGCGCGCTTCGGGTTCTTCCGGCAGACCGGCCCGCCGGCCGGCCCAGGGCAGGTGAACTGGGTCGTCGACAACACCGGCACCGATCCCGACCGCAAGAACGTCCGCATCCTGGCGACCACCGGCGGCTACATCGACGACGGCACCGGCGCCCCGACGCAGTTCATCTCGATCATGGCCTTCCTGCTGAACCAGAACTTCTTCACCGGCGTCGCCAATGCCCGTGGCATCCAGATGGCGGACATCGTAAGCAACTTCGAGGCCTACGCGGCGCTCAAGCAGGTCGACTCGCATGGCGTGTTCGCGGGCACCCCCTGCGGCTCGATGGGGGATGGCACCACGCCCTGCTTCCCGGTGACCAGCGTCGCCACCCCCGCCCTCAGGCAGGATTGGCGCTTTGCCACCAACCGGAATCCGGTGGACGGCACCGCGCCCTTCGGTTACTTCTGCGACGACATCCTGGGGATGTGGATCATCACCTACTTCTGGTACGTCGACACCGGTTTCGGCCCGGGGCAGACCCCGCTGTGCCATCAGATGCTGGCCGCGCTGGGCAACAAGAACGGGCTGACCCTGGACGGCAGTCCGATCATCAAGACCGCCGACGAGCTCAACTTCCTGGAAGGCTCGGTGGTCGGCAGCAATCCGATCCCCGGCTTCCTGGGCACCAACCCGCCCAGCCCGCCGTGCACGGCAGAGGGTCAGGAAGATACGGGCGGCGCCGACAATGGAGCCGTCTGGCTCATCTGCCCGGCGATTCCGGACCCGCGCAACGGCGGCATCGCCCTCGATGCCTTCCTGGATCAGGTGCACAAGCCCAACGGCTTCCCGCTGGATCCTGCTTTCACCGCCAACTTCCTGTGCTTGCAGATCTTCGGCGCCTACTGCAGCGAGCTGTTGCCGTCGCAGCAGAGCGCCATCTCGCAGGCGATGGGAGCGCGATAGCAACGGACACGGGTCGCTGAGGCGGCCCGTGCGTGATCGACGGCGCCCCTGCCGGATCCTGCCCGGCAGGGGCGTCGTATCGTCGAGCCCGAACCCCCCATCCGGGGAGAGGTAGTGCATTGCAAGCAAGCAAGGTTTCTCGCCGTGAGTTCCTGAGACTGGCGGCCGCCGCGGCAGCGGCGGGCCCCGGCTTGCGTCTGGCCGCGGGCGCCGCCGGCCCTGGCGTGCCGCCGCCCGCGCGCGGGCCAAGAACGCTCAGGATCGCGAAGTGGACGCATTTCCTGCCCGAGTACGACACCTGGTTCGACAACGTGCTGGCGAAGGAGTGGGGCGAGCGCCACGCCACCAAGGTGATCGTGGATCGCATCCCCGTCGAGCAGGTCGCGGCAGCCGCCGCGGCGGAGGCGGCGGCGGGCAAGGGCCACGATCTCTTCATGTTCCCCTGGCCGCCGGCGGAATACCAGCGTCATACCATCGATCACACGGAGATCTATCAGGGGGTCAGCTTCGGGCACGGCAACGTCGATCGCCTCGGACACAAATCGACATTCGATCCCAAGTCGAGGCGATATTTCGCCTTCGCCGACTCCTGGATGCCGGCGCCGCTGCACTACTACCAGGACCAGTGGGCCGCCGTCGGCATGCCGCTGGGGCCGCTGCACTACGGCAGCCTGCGCAGCGGCGGCAAGGCCTTGCGCGCCAAGCTCGGCGTGCCTTGCGGCCTAGCTCTGGCGCCGAGCCTCGAGAGCAACATCACCCTGCATACCCTCCTGCACGGCTTCGGCAGCCGCGTCCTGGATGCGGACGGGAGAGTGGTCATCAACGTCGGAGCGCGCACCGTCGCGGCGCTGAAATACGTCAAGGCCCTCTACGAGGAGGCCGGCGCCTCGGAGCAACTCGCCTGGGGCAGCGGTGGCAACGTGCGCGCCATGCAGGCGCGCAAGGCGTCGTGCACCGTCAACGCCATCAGCCTGCTGCGGACGGTCGAGAACAGCGACCCCGAGGCCGCCAAGCAGCTCCGGCTCAGCCCGCCGCTGCTCGGCTCGGCCGGCGTCATCGCCGTGCCACACGTCACCAACTGCTCCGTGGTCTGGAAGTTCGCCGAGAACCCAGCCGGCGCCAAGCAGTTCCTCGTCGATCTGATCGACAGCTCCAAGACCGTCTACGAGAAGAGCCAGGGCTGCAATTTCCCCATTTATCAGAAGACGGTCCCGGACCTGATCGTGCGGCTCGAGAACGATCCGCGCGGCGAGCCATCCTACAAGTACAAGGAGCTGAAGGACGCCCTGCACTGGACGGCGAACCTCGGTTTTCCGGGCTTTGCGAACCCGGTGGCCATGGAGGCGTTCAACAGCTTCGTGGTGCCGCGGATGTTCGTGAGCGTGGTCAAGGGCGAGGCGAGCCCGGAGGACGCCGCGCGCGCGGCGGAAGCGGAAGTCATGCGGATCGCGGACAAATGGCGGCAGGCCTGACGGCCGGCCTGGGAGGAGCGATGGGCGTACGCAAGTCGTTTGGCAGGAGCGGCGCGACGGCCGCGGCCGGCGCTCTGGCGCTCGCCGCCGTCTGCCTGGTGGCCGCGGCGCCGGTGCCCCGCCAAGCCGCGGATCTCACCATCACGGACCCCGCGGGCAAGCAGACACAGCTGGCCAGCTTCAAGGGCAAGGTGGTGGTGGTCGAGTTCCTGCTCACCCGCTGCCCGCACTGCTGGCGCTTGGCGCAGACCCTCGGGAAGCTCGACAAGGAGCTCGGGCCGAAGGGCTTCCAGGCGATCGGGATCGCCTTCGACGGCGACCTCACCGGATCGAAGGTCGCCGAGTTCGCGACGCTCGCGAGGGTCACTTTCCCGGTCGGCTACACCAGCGCGGAAAAGGTGGACGCCTTCCTGGGTCGCAAGGAGATGGAGCGCTTCCAGGTCCCGCAGCTGGTGATCATCGACCGCGCCGGGACCATCCGCACCCAGAGCCATCCGGTCGGCGAAACCGACCTCGACGACGAAGCCACGCTGCGCCGGCTGGTCGACGACCTGTTGAAACAGCCAGCGCCCTGACCTCGGGTGCTTCAGTCGCTTCGGTCGGGGACGGTGAGCGCCTGGTACTCGGGGTGCCGAACCAGGAATGCCTTGACGTAGGGGCAGGTGGCGACGATCCGCTCGCCGCGGCTGCGGACGTCGTCGAGCGCGTGGCGCACCAGGGTGTCGGCGACGCCCCGGCCGCGCAGCTCGATCGGCACCTGGGTGTGCTGGAAATCGAGGGTGTGGTCGGGGTCGGCGAGGGGCGCGAACAGGATGCGCGCCTGATGACCGTCGATCTCGGCGTGGTACATGTGCCTGGCGTCGTCCCGGTGAACCTCGATTTCCGGGGCTCCCGGCCGGCCGGCGCCAGGCGATCCCTCATGGGCCGATGAGGGCATGGCGGCGATTTCCGTTTTCCACCGCCGGACTACTTGGCGTTCGCGATGCCCTGCTCGACGAAGTGGGCCGCCTGATCGATGTGCTTGAGGACCCGCCGCCTCAGGCCGTGGGCGAAATCGTTGGACTCCTCTTCCTTGACGTCGTTGTGCGCCGCCCGCAGCAGGTCGAGGGCGCGGTGCAGGCGGCCGTTCCACTCGAGCTTGGCGTCGACCGGCGGATGATCGTTGAGGTCCTTGCCGTCGTCGATCGCCGCCTGCTTGATGTCGCGGATCGCGGCATCGATCTCGGCGACCGCGGTGCGCTCGTCCCATTTCACCGCCACATTGCCGCCGGGCCGCTCGATATGGGCACGGGCAGCGCGGAGATCGGACAGCGCATGTAGGTAGCGGGGGTGTGCCCCGGGCTGGTCGGCACGGGTGGCGGCGGGCAGGATTCCAGCGAGCAGGACGACCAGCAGCGCTGCGAGTCTCTTCATCACCGCGGTTCTCCTTTTCGGTCGGTTGGTTGCTGGTGAGTATATCCCACCGCCGCTCGCGCACCGGGCGGCGTGCGAGAATGCGGGTCGCCATGGCCGACCTGCCGCCGCCAGCACCTGAGCCAGCGCGTTCCGGGCGCCCGTCGCTCGCCGCGCGCCGACCGCTGCCGGAGGCCGGGGACCTCCGGCGCCAGCCGGCGCCGGAGGAGATCCTGGACCGCTTCGTCGAGTGGACGGCGGACGCCGGCTTCGCGCTCTACCGGGCGCAGGAAGAGGCGCTGCTCGAGATCGCCGCCGGCCGCCACGTCATCCTCAACACCCCCACCGGCTCGGGCAAGTCGTTGGTCGCCCTGGGGCTCCATTTCAAGGCCCTCTGCGAAGGCAAGACCTCGTTTTACACCAGCCCGATCAAGGCGCTGGCGAGCGAGAAGTTCTTCGCTCTGTGCGACGACTTCGGCGCCGAGAACGTCGGCATGCTGACCGGCGATGCCGCCATCAACCCGCGGGCGCCGATCGTCTGCTGCACCGCCGAGGTGCTCGCCAACATGGCGCTGCGCCGCGGCGAAGAGCTGGATGCGCCGTACGTGGTGATGGACGAGTTCCACTACTACTCCGACCCCGAGCGCGGCGTCGCCTGGCAGATCCCGCTGCTCACCCTGCCGCGGACCCGCTTCCTGCTGATGTCGGCGACCCTCGGCGACATGAGCGCCATCGCCGAGCGGCTGCGGGCGCAGACCGGCGTCGAGGTGGCGCTGGTCACCTCCGCCGAGCGTCCGGTGCCGCTCGACTTCGAGTACCGCGAGACGCCGCTGCACCTGACCATCGAGGAGCTGCTGGCGGCTGGCAAGGCGCCGATCTACGTCGTCAACTTCACCCAACGCGAGTGCGCCGAGCTGGCGCAGTCGCTCACCAGCTTGAAGATCGCCGATCGCGAGCAGCGCGACCGCATCCGCGAGGCCATGGTCGGCGCGCGGCTGGACACGCCGTATGGCAAGGAGTTCCGGCGCTTCCTCTCGTTCGGCATCGGCGTCCACCATGCCGGCCTGCTGCCGAAGTACCGCCTGCTGGTCGAGCAGCTGGCGCAGCAGGGCCTGCTGCGGGTCATCTGCGGCACCGACACCCTCGGCGTCGGCGTCAACATCCCGATCCGCACCGTGCTGTTCACCCGCCTGGCCAAGTTCGACGGCAAAAAGGTGACCATGCTGTCGGTGCGCGACTTCCAGCAGATCGCCGGCCGCGCCGGCCGCAAGGGATTCGACGAGCAAGGGAGCGTGGTGGCGCAGGCGCCCGAGCACATCGTCGAGAAGCGCCAGGCGGAGAAGCGGGCGGAGGAAGGAAAGAAGCGCCGCAAGGCAGGGGTGGCGGCGGCGCCGAAAGGCGAGGTGTCGTGGAGCCGCGAGACCTTCGACAAGCTGATCTCGCGGCCTCCCGAGACGCTGAAGTCGCGCTTCCGCGTCACCCACGGCATGGTGCTCAACCTGCTGCAGAGCGACGCCGAGCGCGACGACCCGTCGCGGCGCAACTTCGACAGCCTGCGCGAGCTGATCACCCGCAGCCACGAGGACGAGGCGAGCAAGCGGCGGCTGCTCGCGCAGGCGGCGGTGCTGGCGCGCTCGCTCTATCGCGCCGGCGTCATCCACCTGGTGCGCGACACGTCCAGGCGCTACCTGTGGGTGGTGGTCGACCAGGAGCTGCAATGGGATTTCTCATTGCACCAGGCGCTGTCGCTGTTCCTGGTCGAGGCGCTGGGCCTGCTCGACCAGCAGGCCGAGAGCTACGCCGCCGACGTGGTCAGCCTGGTCGAGGCGGTGCTGGAGGACCCCGAGGTGGTGCTGCGGCGGCAGGTGGACAAGCTCAAGCAGGAGCTGGTCGCACGGCTGAAGGCCGACGGCATTGCTTACGAGGAACGGATGGAACGGCTCGAAGAGGTCAGGCCGCCGCAGCCGCCGCAGCCGCTGGTGGACTTCTTCCATGGCGCCTTCCATCGTTTCGGCCTCGCCCATCCCTGGGTCGGCGGTCGCGAGATCCGCACCAAGTCGATCGGCCGCGAGCTGCTGGTCGATTACCTGGGCTTCGGCGATTTCGTCAAGCGCTACCGGCTCGAGCGCAGCGAGGGGGTGCTGCTGCGCTACCTCTCGCAGCTGTACAAGACGCTCAAGCAGAGCGTCCCCGAGACCGCCCGCAGCGAGGCCGTGTTCGACGCCCTGGGTTTCTTCCGCACCCTGATCGAGCGCACCGACACCAGTCTGCTCGAGGAATGGGAGGAGCTGCTGCATCCCGAGCTGCGGCGGGTGCGCGAGCACGAGCACGAGGCCGCCGAGGCGCTGTGGATCCGCGAGCTGATCGCCGATCCCAAGGCGTTCGGGGCGCGGGTGCGGGCCGAGATGCACCTGCTGGTGCGGACCCTGGCGGCGCGCGACTGGGAGGCGGCGGCCGAGTCGGTGCGCCGCGGCGCGCCGGCGGCGGCGCCTCCGGAGGCAACGGTTGCGCCGGAGGCAACGGTTGCGCCGGAGGTCCGGGCGGTGGACGCAGAGACCGGGGGCGAGGCGTGGGACGCCGAGCGCTTCGAGCGCGAGCTGGCGCCGTTCTTTGCCGAGCACGGCGAGCTGCTCTTCACCCCCGAGGCGCGCCGCCACCAGTTCACCGGCATCCGGCGCACCGGCGACCGCACCTGGGAGGTGAGCCAGACGCTGCTCGACCCCGAGGGCGACAACCTCTGGGCGATCACCGGCGAGGTGGACCTGCGCGATCCGCGCGCGCTCGACGGGCCGCTGGTGCGGTTGCAGCGGATCGGGCCCTGATTCCCGCCACCAGCGCCGGCGTCAGCCGATCCCTTGGGCGGGGTAGGGGAAGCCGGTCGGCGCCGGCAGCGTGGTGTCCACGTAGGCCCGCATCGCCGCGTCGCAGACCGCGTAGCCCCAGTTGACGAGCTGCTGCTGCGTGGCCTGCGGCAGGGCGCCGAGGCGCGTCGGAATCGCCGCCAGCTGCGCGGTCTTGTCAGGCGGGCACGGCAACGTGCCCGTTGCCTGGTAGTCCGCGATCCTGGTGTTGATACCCCAGAAAGCGCCCTGGCGCTCCTTTGCTTTGTAGGAGCTCACCAGCTCGCGCGTGCGCAGGGCGTGCACCTGATTCTGGATGACGTCGAGGACCCGCAGGGACTGTAGCAAGTAATCGGTCTTGGGCTTCTCGTCGAAGGCCATCGCCTTGCCGGCGTCGCTCACCAGGATGGTGTCGTAGCGCTTCCAGACCGGCTCGAGACCGAGGTTGTCGTAGATGCCGCCATCGGCGAGGAAGACGTCGGTGGTGAACGGCGGGTGCTGCAGGTTGGCGCCGCTGCCGGGGGCGTAGTCGCCCTCGGAGAATTGCAGGCGGACCGGCGACAGCACCGGCGGGAAGGCCGACGAGGCGGCGACCGCGACGGCCAGCTCGAGCCGAGGATCGACGATCTTGCCCACCCGCCAATCCCACGTGAAGCGCTTGGTGAATCGCCACAGCACGCCCGATTGCAGGTTCGTGGCATTGATCACGAACTCAGGATGGTCGGGCAGGTCCTGCAAGGTGTGATGAGCGAAGAGGTGGTGGCGATAGGCATCTTCGACCCGGCCGGCGGCGCTGACTTCCGGCAGCAGGCCAAGGATCGCCGCCTCGGCGTCGATCGTGTTGGCGGCGAGGTCGAGCAGCGGTGCGACCACCTGCTGATCGAAGTTGGCCGCGACCCCGCGGGCGTCGAATCCCAGGCCGCTCCAGCCGAGCGCCAGGACGCCGGCGGTGATGCTGCCGCCCGAGACGCTCGAGACGCCGGCGAGCTTCGCGAGGTAGCCGAGCTCGTTGAGGCGCCACAGCACGCCGACATGGAACACCATCGCGCGGTAGCCGCCGCCCGACAGGCACAGGGCGATCCCGGGCTGGGGACCCGCCGGCGGGGTTGCTTCCGGCCCATCCGCGCCGCGTAGCATCACCACCCGGTTCGGCGCCGGCTTGACCGGCTCGTCGTTTGCCATCGTCGACCTCCTGGCACCCCGACCGGTGCCGACCCAGACAGTGTAACGCGAAGTGCCCAGCCGCCGCCCAACTCGAACAGCAACCGGGTCCCCATTACCGGCGCGAATGCGCATCCAGATCCAGAAGATCATTGCCAGTCAAGAAAGAGAGAGGAATAGCCATGAATCGTAAAGCCCTATGCATCGCGTTGCTCGGCTTCGCGGCGCTCGCCCGCATGGGATCGGCGCTGGCGCAGTGCGCCATCCAGGAAACCCCGGCGGCGACCCTGCTGCTGCCGTATTTCGAGGTGGACCTCAGCACCAGCACCGGCAGGACCACCCAGGTCACCGTCGGCAACGCCTTCTACACCCCGGCGCTGGTCAAGGCCGTGGTGTGGACCGACCTCGGCGTACCGATCTTCAGCTTCGACATGTATCTCGGCGGCTACCAGGACGTGCAGTTCGACCTGCGCACCATCCTGGAGGGCGCCACGCTGCCGCAGACCTCGCCCCCCGCCGGCAGCTACCCGTCGTGCAATGGTTTCCTGCCGCCGGCGGCCATCCCCTGGTCGACCCTGCTCACCTACCAGCAGGCGCTGATCGGCGCGCCGGCGCCGGCCGTCGGCAACCTCTGCGCCGGCCGCAACCTTGGCGACACCGTCGCCCGCGGTTACGTCACCTTCGACGTGGTCAACAGCTGCACGTTGGAGATTCAGAGCGATCCGGGCGTCTTCGCTGCCGGCGGCGGGGGCCTCTTCTCCGACAACGACACATTGTTCGGCGACTTCACCTACGTCAACACCAGCCTCAACCAGGCCGAGGCGCATCCGCTGGTGCACATCGTGGCGGATTCCACGGCGCAGCAGACCTCGCTCGCCGGCGAATACACTTTCTATGGCAAGTTCGACGCCTGGACGGCGGCAGACAACCGCGAGCCGCTGGCCACCGAGTTCGCTGCGCGGTACGTGCCGGCCGGCACCGATCTGATCGTCTGGCGCGACTCGAAGGTAAGTCAGGGCTGGTTCAATTGCAGCTCGTTGCCGGGCTGGTATCCGCTGGGCCAGGAGGGTCTCTGGGACATGGCGGACAGCGGCACCTACGCTTCGCTCAACACTCTGAAGCCGTTCGGGGCGGTGGCGCAGCGGGTGCACGTCGGCGGCAGCACGCTGCCGGTGCCCTACAGCTCGGGCTGGCTCTACATGGACCTCAACACCTCGGTGGCCCTGGCCGGCAACAACCCGCCGGTGGATGGCACCGTCTCGCAGGCCTGGGTGCTGACCTCGTCGACCCTCGGTGGCCAGCTGCACGTCGGCGACCAGGCGATCCGCTACGACAGCGCCTGCCGGCCGCGGCACTACGGGCCGTAGACCAATCGTCGGCCGCCGCCGCTCAGGGCGCGAGCGGCCGGCGGCGCAGAGTGGCGAGCTCGCGGCTCATGGTGGTCACGATCTCGCCGAGTCCGGCGGCCCGCCGCCGCTCGCGGTCGCGGGCGCCGCGATAGGTGGCGGCGAGCAGGTCGTGGACGGCCGCCGCGTCGAGCTGGACGCGAACCCGCGCGGTGGTGTGAGCGACCAGCTCGAAATCGGCGCCAAGGCTGGCGAGGGCCGGCTGCAGGCGGTCGCGCAGGCGGCCTTCGCCCTGCACCGCCGCGCGCAGCTCGACGAGATCGTCGGCGGCCGGGACGCCGACCAGCAGCGCGCCGCCGGCGGCGAGGACGCGGCGCAGCTCCGGTGGATGCAGCCGGGAGGTGAGCGCCATCGCCAGGTCGAAGCTGCCGGCGGCGTAGGGGAGGGCGCGGTCGGCATTGGCGACGATCCAGGTGGCCCGAGGGTAGCGGCGGGCGGCGAGGTCCACGGCCGGCGCCGAGATGTCGAGGCCGTGCGCGGCGACCTCCCGCTGGCCGGCCAGGGTGCCGAGATGGAAGCCCTCGCCGCAGCCGAGGTCGAGCACCGCGGCGCCGGGCGGCAGGCCCAGGGCGTCGAAGGCGGCCAGCAGGTGTGGCACCAGCCAGTCGCCCAGGCCGCGGTCGGCGAGGCGCCGCCGGGCCGCCAGGGCGGCGGCGGAGTCTCCCGGCCGGCGGGAGCGCCGGTCCTGCGGCTGCAGGAGGTTGCAGTAGCCGCTGCGGGCGAGGTCGAAGCGGTGGCCGCGGGGACAGACCAGGCCGCCGGCGGCAGGCGCCAGCGGCGAGGCGCAGCCGCGCACCGGGCAGAGCAAGGTGACCATGGGACGGGCGGCGGCGAGCGTCTCAGGGCCGGTGAGCCGCGGAGGCGGCGCGGTCGGCGTGGCCGGCGCGCATGAAGATCGGCCAGCGCACCGGCCGTGCCTGGAAGGGGTCGCCCCAGGCGGCGGCGAGCTCGTCCTGCAGCAGCTTCACTGGATCGTTGCCGGTCGCCTGGCGGAAGCGATGGCAGGCCGACCAGGTGGCGATGTAGCCGAGCAGGCGGGAAAGGTCCCATTGCGCCTCGTATTCGAGCGGCCGCGTGGCGACCTCGGCGAAGGGAAACGGCAGGTCGCGGTACTCGGCGTCCACCCAGCGCCGCTCGGGAGGCCAGTAGGGTCCCACCACCTCGTAGGCCAGGCGGTCGAGCACGCGGTCGAAGGCCGTATCGACGCGGGCGAGGTTGTAGGTGTAGACGGCGATGGCCCCGCCCGGCGCGAGCAGGCGCCGCGCCTCGGCGTGGAAGCGGTCGAAGTCGAACCAGTGGACGGCCTGGGCGATGCTGATCAGATCGACGGTGCCGCTCTCGACGCCGGTCGCCTCGGCGCGGCCGACGCGGTACTCGACGCGCGGATGAGGCCTGGCGCTGGCGAGCTGCTCGGGGCTGGCGTCGATCGCCAGCACGCGAGCGAAGCGCTCGGCCAGGCCGGTCGCCGCCTGGCCGTTGCCGGTGGCACAGTCGAGGGCGAGGCCGCGGTGCCGCGGCAGCGAGGCCAGGAGGTCGAACAGCGCCGCCGGGTAGGTCGGCCGGAAGGCCGCGTAGTCGGTGGCGTGGCCCGAGAAGTGGTCCTTGAAGGCGGCCGCCGGCGCGCCTCCCGCCTCCGGGGCGTCGCTCATCGGCTCTCACCTTCGCCACGGGCGCCGGCCGCCGCCGCCGCGGGCGCCGAGGCGTGGCAGTGCGTCTGGATGAACTCGATCGTGCGTGCGGCGATCTGGCGGGTGCGATCGACGTCGTCGAGGACGTCGAAGCCGTGCTGGCCGGCGGCGTGGTTCCAGAGCTCGAGCTCGACGCCGGCGGCCAGGGCAGCCTGCAGGAACCCGTCGAGGGCCTCGTTGATGAATGGCTGGTCCTGGCCGGCGCGTGCCACCAGCAGGGGCGGCCGGCGCGGCCGCGGCGGCCGCGCCGGCGCCGCCGTTCCCGGCGGCGTTCCCGGCGTCTCCGGCGTCTCCGGCGTGGGCGCCGCGGCAAGGCAGGCGGCGGGCGAGAAGCGCTCGATGGTCGCGGCGGGAATCTGCGGCAACCGCGCGGCGAGTGGCCGCAGATCGAGCAGCGAGTAGTAGCTCACCAGACAGCGGACGCCGGGATCGGGTGCGGCAAGGGCCGGCGCCAGCTGCGGCCCGCCGCCCGAGAAGGCCCAGAGGCAGAGGCGGTCCGGATCGAGCGACAGCGCGTCGGCGTCGGCGCGCAGCCGCGCGATCACCGCCGCCACGTTCGCCGCCGACTCGTCGAGGTCATGCCAGCCGTGGTGCAGATGATTGAAGGCCACCGCCACCAGCCCGGAAGCGGCGAGCAGCTCGCCCCAGGAGACGAAGACGCCCAGGTTCTTGACCTTGCCATAGAGCGCCTCCGGCACCGGCCCGCCATGGATCAGCAGCACCGCCGCCCGGCGGGCCGCCGGGGCGCTCGCCGACGGTGCCGGACCGACCGGCGGTGCCGGACCGGCCGGCGGGGGACCGGCCGACGGGGGACCGGCCGACGGGGCCGGACCTGCCGGCAGCTTCGCCAAACCCGGCGGCTCGGGCGGTTCGGGCGGCTCCGGCGGCGGTGGAAGATACAGGTCCATGGTCATGGGGGTGCCCTCGATCTCGCGATAGACCAGGTCGCGGCGCACCTCCACCCGGTCGATGCCCGGCAGCTGGTAGACCACCCGCATGCGGGCCATCTCGGCGAGGTCGATCGGAGCCATCGGCAGCATCCTCCGTGGAATGGGCTTGGCCGGCGCCAAAGATACCGTCTGCGCCCGGGCCGTTCCAAGCCCTCGGCAGGCTCACTCCACCCGCACGATGCCGCGGCGGAAGCGGTAGACGATGCGGGACACCAGCAGGACGGCGACGACGCCCAGGCCGATGGTGGCTCCCCACCAGAGGCCGCGCGGACCCATGCCGCCGTTGAAGGCGAGCAGGCAGCCGATGGGCAGGCCGAGCAACCCGTAACCGAGGAGGGCGCCGGCGGCGAGCAGGGCGGTGTCGGCGGCGCCCCGCAGGATGCCGGCGGCCACCGCCTGGGCGCCGTCGAAGACCTGGAAGGCGGCGGCGATCGGCAGCAGCCGGGCGGCGGCGGCGATGACCAGCGGGTCGGCCGTGAACAGCTCCGCCAGCGGTCGGGGGGCGAGCGCGAAGGCCGCCGCGAAAAGGCTCATGACGCCGGTGCCCAGCGCCAGGCCGGCGGCGGCAGTGCGCCTGGCGGCCGCCTGGTCGCCGCGGCCGATGGCGTTGCCCACCCGCGTCATGGCGGCGCCCCCGATGCCGGCGGGCAGCTGGAACGAGAGGCTGCAGAGCAGCAGCGCCACCTGGTGCCCGGCGATCGCCTCGGTGCCGAAGCGGCCCATGAGCAGCGCGATCGCCACGAACAGCAGTAGCTCGATCGCCAGCTGCAACCCGACCGGAAGGCCGATGCGCAGCAGCTGCACGAGGCGCCGCCAGCCGCCGGCGAAGACAGCGGTCCCCCGCGGGACGCGGGCATTCTCGCGCAAGGTCCGCCGCGCCGCCACCAGCAGCCAGAGGAACATCATCCACCGCGCCGCCGCGGTGGCGCAGGCCGAGCCGGCCACGCCCAGCCGCGGGCATCCCCAGTGACCGAAGATGAGGGCGTAGTTGGCGAGGCCGTTGACCAGGTTGGCGGCGACGGCGGCCTGCAGCGACGGCCGCACCACGCTCATCGCCTGCAGCGTCTGGCGCAAGACGTAGAAGAGCAGGAACGGCAGGTTGCCGAAGATCAGCAGCCGGGCATAGAGAGTGGCGTCGGCGGCCACGCCGGACGGTTCGTCGAGCGCCCGCAACAGCGGCCCCAGATCGATCATCAGCAGCGACAGCGGCAGGGTCAGCGCCACCGCCAGGGCCAGCCCCCGCCGCAGGTGCGCGCCCACCGCTGCGCGGTCGCCGGCGCCGAAGGCCTGCGAGATCAGCGGGTCGAGGGCGGAAAGGGTGCCGGCGCCGAAGATCAGCAGGGTGAAGGAGATGATGTGGGCGATCGAAGCGGAGGCGAGCGCCCGCGCCGAGAGGTGGCCGAGCATCGCCGTGTCGACCAGACCCATCATGAGCATGCCGAGCTGCACTCCGACCACTGGCAGAGCCAGGCGGAACGAGGCGCCGAGCTCGGCCAGGGCGGCGCCGCGCCGGCCGCCGCCGGGTTCCGGGTCCGTCGTTTCCCGGCCGCCGCCGGGTTCCGGGTCGGTCGTTTCCCGGCCGCCGATGGAGCCGGCTCCCGGGTCGGTCGGTGCCAGGCCGCCGGCATGGCCGGGTCCCGCGTCCGTTGCTTTCCGGCCGCCGCCGTGGCCGGGTGCCGGATTCGTTGCTACCTTGCTTCCGGTATGGCCCTGTCCTGGGTCGGTTGCGTCCCGGCTGGCGTCGTGGCCGGGTCGGAAGTCGGTCGTGGTCATCGGTTGTTGCCGCTGTGGCACTTCGCCAGACGCGGTACGGTTCCGCCGCTCGGATCAGGTGCCCGGCGCTCGGGCCGGGGCGGCGACGTGCGCGACGTACTATAGGCGGCGACGTGTCCCGATCACGAGACCAAGGCCGCCGCCGGCGCGCCCTGCCGGCAGCGACCGAACCGCCGCCGAGGACCGAGCTGCCGCCGGGGACTGGTCCATCTGCGCCAGCGGCGACGCTGGCGGCGTTGGTGCGCGAGCTGGCGCCCGGGACCTCCTGGGAGCAGGCGCGGGCGCTGTGCAGGGCCGGCCGGGTGTGGGTGGATGACCGGCAGGCGACCGATCCGGCCTGGCGGCCCCCGGCCGGCAGCCGCGTCGAGGCACTGTCTGCGGCGGCGGCGCGCGACCGGCTGGCGGCGAGGCGCGCGACAGGGGCGAGCGGGCAGCGGGAGCCGGCAGGGTCGCCGGCGGCGGGTTGGCGACGGCCCGGGATGGGTGGTGCGGGAGCAGGAGAAGGGGAGGGGGGTGAAGGCGAGGGCAGCCGTGCCGCCGAGATCGTGGTGTACGCGGATGCCGACGTGGTGGTGGTGCGCAAGCCGGCCGGGGTGCTGACCGTGCCCTTCGACCGCGGCGACCGCGACACCCTGCTGGCGCTGGCGCGGGTGGCGCTGCGCCGCATCGAAACCCGCCGCGTCCGCCGCGCCGGTGGCTCCGACCGTTCCGGCTCGGCCAACGGCCTTGGCCGTCCTGGCGCGGTGGGCGGCTCCGGCACACCACCGCCGGTCAACCCGACGCTGCGCGCCGTCCAGCGGCTCGACCGGGACACCTCCGGCCTGCTGGTCTTCGCCCGCAGCGTTCCCGCCCAGCGCGCGCTGCAGGAGCAGTTGGCGCGGCGCGAGGTGGGCCGCCGCTACGAGGCTCTGGTGCACGGCACGGCCGGCGACGCGACCTTCGAGAGCTGGCTGATCGAGGATCGCGGCGACGGCCGGCGTGGATCGTGGACGGGTGGGACGGCGGCGCCGCCGCCGGGCGCCCGCCATGCGGTGACGCACGTGCGCGCGCTCGAGGCGCTGCGCGGGGCCACCAGGGTCGCCTGCGAGCTCGAGACCGGCCGCCAACACCAGATCCGCATCCACCTCGCCGAGGCCGGCCACCCGCTGATCGGCGAGACGGTCTACGGCCGTGACTACCAGGGGCCCCGCATCCCAGCCCCGCGGCCGATGCTGCACGCCGCCGTGCTCGCCTTCCGGCATCCCCGCGACGGCCGGCCGCTGCGCTTCGAGGAGCCGCCGCCGGCCGATTTCGAGGAGGTCCTCCGCCGGCTGCGGCACCGGCGGCGGTAGCCGGAAGCAAACGGCGCCAGCGCGAAACCAGGAGCGGGTACCGGTGGTATGGAGAACAGGCCGGAGCGCCGCCGCTCAGGCAGGAGAGAGCCGCCACCATGACCCAGACGCTGCAAGACCTCCGCTTCTCGCTTCGGCTGCTGGCACGCAGCCCGGGCTTCACCGTGGTCGCCGTGCTGACCCTGGCCCTGGGCATCGGCGCCAACGCCGCCATCTTCAGCGTCGTCAACGCGGTACTGCTCGAGCCGCTGCCCTATCGCGCGCCCGAGCGCCTGGTCTCGATCTACAGCCGGTTCCCCAGGGAGGGATTCGACCACTTCTGGATCTCGCCGCCCGAGTACCAGGAGCTGCGGCAGATGGCAGCCAGCTTCGAGGACATCGGCGGCTACCGCAACCAGGCGGTCAACCTCAGCGGCAGGGAGCGGCCGCTGCGGGTCGCCGCCACCTATGCGACCGCCAGCACCCTGGCCACCCTCGGCGTGCCTGCCGAGCGCGGGCGCTGGTTCTCGGCCGCCGAGGACCGGCCGCACGGCGAGCCGGTGGCGCTGCTCGGCGACGACCTGTGGCGACGGGCGTTCGGCGGCGATCCGGGCATCGTCGGCCGGCGCATCCTGGTCGACGGCGTCGACAGCACCGTCGTCGGGGTGATGCCGCCTGGCGCCCAGATCGGCGGCCAGCGGGTCGATGCCTGGCTGCCGGTGAAGCTCGACCCGCAGTCGCAGAACCGCGGCAACCACTTCCTGAACCTGGTCGCCCGGCTGCGGCCCGGCGTGAGCCTCCCAGGGGCGCGCGCCGAGCTGGCGGGCCTGGTGGAGCGCTGGCGCGGCCTGGCCGGCCCCGGCAAGCACGCGCCGGAGCCGCAGCGGCATCCGCTGGTGATCGCACCGCTGCTCGACGATACCGTCGGCGACGCGCGGCCGGCGCTGCGCCTGCTGTGGGGGGCCGTCGGCTTCGTGCTGCTGATCGCCTGCGCCAACGTCGCCAATCTGCAACTGGCGCGCGCCGAGGGGCGGCAGCGGGAGGTCGCGGTGCGCACCGCCCTGGGCGCCCTCCGCGGACGCCTGCTGCGGCAGTTCCTGACCGAGAGCCTGCTGCTGGCGCTGGCCGGCGGCATCCTGGGCCTGCTGCTCGCCGCCTGGGGGGTGCGGGCGCTGCTGGCCGCCAACCCCGAGAGCATCCCGCGCCTCGCCGAGATCGGGGTCGATCCGCGCGGCCTGCTGTTCACTTTCCTGGTCTCGATCGCCGCCGGCGTCGCCTTCGGCCTCGCACCCGCCCTCCACACCCGCGGCGGCGCCGCCTTCGCGGCGCTCAAGGAAGGCGGCCAGCGCACCACCGCCGGCGGTGCCCGCCAGCGGCTGCGGCGCGGCCTGGTGGTGGCGGAGGTGACCCTGGCGGCGGTGCTGGTGGTCGGCGCCGGTCTGTTGATCCGCAGCTTCTGGCAGCTGCAGCAGGTGGATCCCGGCTTTCAACCTCAGGGCCTGCTCACCATGGAGCTGGCGCTGCCGCGGGCAAGCTACCCGGCGCCGGCCCAGGTGGCGGCCTTCGTCGACCGGCTGACCGAGCGCCTGGCGGCGCTGCCCGGCGTCGAGTCGGCGGCGGCGATGAACGGGCTGCCGCCGCGCCGCGAGGTGGACGCCAACGACACCATGTTCGAAGGCGTGCCCGAGGATCCCAAGGGGCCGCCCCACAACGTCGACTTCTGGCAGTTCGTCAGCCGCGATTACTTCCGCACCATGCGCATCCCGCTGGTCGCCGGCCGTTTCTTCACCGCCCAGGACGGCGCTCTCGGCCCGGGCGCCGGCGGCGGCGGCGTGGCGGTGATCAACGAGACCATGGCGCACACCTTCTGGCCGGGCAAGGACCCGATCGGCCGGCGGGTGAGGGCCGGCCGCGACTCCATGTGGCTGACCATCGTCGGCATCGCCCGCGACGTCAAGCAGCAGGGGCTGGACCAGAAGACCGGCACCGAGCTCTATTTCCTGGAACCGCAGGCGCCGGCCACGGTCGGCTACTCGCCATACACCTTCTACGTCGTGCTGCGCGGCCTCCGCGACCCGATGTTGCTGGCCGCCCCGGCGCGGGCCGAGATCGCACGCCTCGACCCCAGCCTGCCGGTGGCCCACCTGCAGACCATGCAGCGGGTGATCCACCAGTCGCTGGCCCGCCCCCGCTTCGTCACCCTGCTGGTGATGCTGTTCGCCGCCGTCGCCCTGGCCCTCGCCGCGGTCGGCACCTACGGCGTGCTCGCCTACTCGGTCGAGCAGCGCACCCAGGAGATCGGCGTGCGCATGGCCCTGGGCGCCCAGGTGCAGGGCATCCTCGCCATGGTGCTGCGCCAGGGGCTCGGCCTGGTGGCGTCCGGCCTGGTCCTCGGGCTGAGCCTTGCCATCGTGCTGCGCCGCGTGCTGGCAAGCCTGCTGTTCGGCGTCTCGCCCAGCGACCCGCTGACCCTGGCCGGGGTCGCCGCCGTGCTCGGCCTGACCGCCGCCGCCGCCTGCTACCTGCCGGCCCGGCGCGCCGCCGCGGTCGCTCCGGCGGTGGCCCTGCGGCACGAGTAGCGGCGGCGGGAGCCGCCCGCTCACGGTTAGACACCACCTCCTGCGGGAGACTAACCCACGAAGGGATTCTCGACGGCGATCCCCTCGTAGACGTGTCGGTTGCCGAGATCCTCCGAGAGAACCTTCTGGCACCCGGCGCGGCGGGCCGATTCGAGGATTGCGGCATCCCAGGGAGAGATCTTGGCCCGCTGAGCGAGGCCAAGTGCCGACAGAACCAGATCGGGGCTCATCTCGACGACAGGCCATTCGGTCAGCGCACGGACATACTCGAAGGCCTCGCGGAGGGGAAGGCCGATCTTCGCCTTGCGGGTGATGTTCACGTACACCTCCAGCAGCACCTGGGTGCTGATGGCGAAGCACCCTTCGGCGAAGCCTCGCGCAACGATCTCGCGCGCCCTGCCCTGCTTTTCCGGTTCGTCGTCGCTGACGGCGTAGACCAATACGTTCGAGTCCACAAAGGCCGCGAGATCAGCGCTCATGAAGCTCGTCCCTGGACGGACGGGGTTGGCCAAGATGAACCCTTGGGCGATCCAGGAGAGGCTGAATGCGCTTCATGGCCGCGAGACGCCGGCTCTCCTGCCCCACCATGTCTGCCAGAAACCCACGTACCAGGTCGTTGACGGACGTCCGTCGTCGCGCCGCCAGGGCCCGAGCCTCCTGCAGCAGCTCTTCCTCGACGACCAGGGTCAGGTTCAGTCGCTTCATCGCCATCGCCGCTTCCGCCACTATAGCACGGGTTCCGTGCAACCGCATCCGGGCGCGGCCCGCGGGCCGGGTGCGAGCTGCCGGCGATGATCTGCCGCAACTCCTACTTGCCGATCATGACCTCGGTGGCCTTGATCACCGCCACCACCTCCTGGCCTTCGCGCAGGTCCATCGATTCCGCCGAGGACTTGGTGATCGTGGATACCAGCGTGTTGCCGCCGCCGACGTCCACCGTGACCTCGGCCATGACCGCGCCCAGGCGCACCGCGGTGATCTTGCCGCGCAGCTGATTGCGTGCACTGATCTGCATTCGAACCCTCCCCGGCGAGGCCGCGGTGTCCGGGACGGACCGGCCCCAACGCCCGACTATACCGCCGCTCAGTGCACCGGCTCGAGCACCAGGCGGCCGGCGACCTGCCGCTTTTCCAGGCGGTCGTGGGCGCGGCTGGCCTGGTGGAGCGGCAGGACGTCCGCTACCCAGGAGCGCAGGGCGCCGCTGGCGACCAGGCGGAAGGACTCGTCGAGCTCGGCCTGGGTGGTGGCGTAGGCGCCCAGGATCTCGAGCTCCTTGACGATCACCAGGCCGGGGTTGAGCGCCACGCTCGCCGTCTCGAGGTTGCCGACGGTGACCAGGCGGCCGCCCGGCGCGAGCGACTTGAGGGTCTGGGCGAAGGTGAGGCTGCCGACGATCTCGAGGGCGAGGTCCGGACCCTGGCCGCCGCAGCGCTTGCGCACCTCGCCGGCGAACTCGAGGTCGGGGCTGACGATGACCTCGTCGGCGCCGGCCTCGCGGAGCGCGGCCTCCTTGCCGGCGCCCGAGGTGACGGCGATCACCCTGGCGCCGTCGAGGCGGGCGAGCTGGACGGCCTGGATGCCGACGCCGCCGGAGGCGCCGGTGATCAGCACCGTCTCGCCGGGCGCCAGGCGGCCGCGGGTGCGCAGGCAGTGGACGGCGGTGCCGGTGGTGCAGCAGGTGACCGCCGCCACCGGCCAGGAGATCCGCGCCGGCACCCGCCCCAGGCCCGCCACCGGCGCCGTCATGTAGGCCGCGTAGCCGCCGGGGATCTCTTCGCCGAAGAAGCGGGTGTCATGGCGGCAGAGGCTGTTGCGCTCGGCGCGGCAGTGGGCGCAGCGACCGCAGGAGAGACGCTGCAGGGTCGCCGCCCGGTCGCCGGCAGCCCAGCCGGTGACGCCGGCGCCGACGGCGACCACCTCGCCGGCCGCCTCGTGGCCGAGGATCGCCGGCACCGCGGTGCGCGGCAGGTTGCCGCGGCGGTTGATCACGTCGTGATGGCAGACGCCGCAGGCGCGGACGCGCAGCAGCACCTCGCCGGGGCCCGGTGCCGGATCGGGGACCGTCTCGGGCCGCAGGTTGTCGGCAGATCCGAAGGCGCGCAGGACGATGGCTTGCATGCGGTGCTCTCCTGGTGTCCCGACCGGCGGGTTCAGCCGACCAGCCGGTCGCGCAGGCCGCCGGCGTCGATCCGGCGGATGGCGCGCAGGCAGTCGGGCGACGGTTCGGGGGTCACCGGCAGGGGGTCGGCCGGCAGGAACGGGAAGCCGGTGCGCTCGGCGATCGCCGCCGGGGCGGCGCCGGGGTGCCGGGAGACGAGCGCGGCCCCGCCGGCGCCCAGCTCGAAGATGCCGAGATCGGTGATCAGCCGCGTGCGGCGGCAACGGTCGCTGGTCGAGGCGACCTGGACCTCGGGCACCAGGTTGCGACGGCTCTGCCGGCCGAGCACCAGGACCGGGCGCGCCACCCAGCGGCGCAGGCTGGCGGCGCCGGCCACGCCGGGGAACTTGACCCGCGGGCGCTCCAGCGGACCGGCGCCGGAAAGGTTGGTGTCGCCGGCGGCGTCGACCTCGGCGGCGCCGAAGAACATGACGTCGATCCGGCCGCGCCGGGCATGGTCGAAGAGCTCGGGGATGCTCAGCTCGCCGGCGCGGCCGTCGAGGTAGGCGAGGTCCTCGGAGCAGGGGAGCAGCGCCGAGATCTCCGGATCGAGCGCCCCGACGCAGGCGAGATAGGTCAGCCGCGGCGCATGCGTGGCCCGGGCCACGGCGATCGCCAGTATGGCCAGCAGCGATGCCACGCCGGTGGCGATCACGGCGCCGTCGTCGATCTGGCGCGCCATCGCGGCGACCACGGTCTCGGCGGTGGTCACGGCGGCCGGCGGCGGGTCGTCGCTCACGCGGCGTTCTCCTGCGCTGCGGCCGGCCGCGCCCGCGCCAGGTCGGCATGGCGGTGGCGGCCGTGGACGACGCCCTCGAGATACTCGGCCTCGCGCCCCTGCTCGGCGAGGTCGAGGTAGATCTCCAGGTGCGCCGCATCGGCGGGATAGAGGCCGAGGCAGCCGGTGGGCCAGGCCCCCCGCGGCTCCTCGACCAGCAGGTCCACCATGAAGCCCGGGATGGTGGCGTGCGGCACCCGCGCCAGCCGCTCCTCGGCGGTCGCGATCACGCGGCGGGCGGCGCCGGCCAGCAGCAGGTCGGTCGTGGGGTCCTCGATCCAGAGGTTGCCGGCCTCGTCGGCGGCGCGGGCGTGGAGCAGCGCGACGTCGGGATGGCAGGCGCGCTCGACCGGCACCGACCTGCCGGTGAACGGGTCGGTCACCCGCGGCGGCGGCTCGCGCCGCGCCAGCACGCAGGCGTCGGCGTCCGGCGCCGGCAGGAAGGGGAGCCCCATGGCCGCGGCGCGGAGGCGCTGCACCACCCGGTAGCCGTCGTGCTCCAGCCAGTCGAGCGCGCCGCCCTCGATCGCCCGCTTGAGCGCCGGCATGGGGCGGACCCGGCCGCCCAGGGTGACCGCCGCGAACAGCAGCTCGACCCGGGCCGCGGCCGCCGCCGCCACCAGGATCTCGGCGGGCAGCGGATTGGGCAGGGAGATGACGCGCAGGCCGCGGCGCCGCTGGCGCACCAGCTCGAAGACCAGCGCCATCGGGGCGCGCCCCAGCATGAAACCGCCCGGGGCGATCATGGCGCCGTCCGGCACCGACGCGGCGGCGGCGGCCAGATCCACCCAGCGTGCCCGCTTCACGACGCCCGCCTCACCGTGCCTGCCCGTGGGCCAGCAGCGGCCGGAACTTGTAGCCGTAGACGAGATAGCCCAGGGGCCCCTTCTCCTGCAGGCGCCGGGTCACCATCTCGACCGGCATGCCGATCGTCACCTCGTCGGGATCGACGTCGGTGAGCTGGGTGGTGACGCGGACCCCTTCCTCGAGCTCCACCAGCGCCGCCAGGTAGGGGCCTGGGAAGCCGGGCAGCGGCGTCGCCACCTCGGCGAAGGAGAAGACCGTGCCGCGACCGGAGAAGCGGAAGGGCTCCGTCTCGCGGCCGCCACAGGAACCGCAGGCCGCACGCGGCGGGAACTGCAACTCGCCGCAGCGCCGGCAGCGCCGTCCCTCCAGCCGGTAGTAGGGGCCGGTCAGGCGATGGTAGCGCGGCAGGTCCATGACCTCAGGCCTCCAGCAGATGGGTGACGGCGATCGAGCCGTGGCCGCCGATCGACTGAGTGAGGGCGACGCGGGCGCCGGTCACCTGGTTCGGTCCGGCCTCGCCCCGGAGCTGGGCGGCGGCCTCGACGATCTGGTAGGCGCCGCTCGCCCCCACCGGGTGCCCGCGCGCCTTGAGCCCGCCGCAGGTCGAGACCGGGATGCAGCCGCCGCGGCCGAAGCAGCCGTGGGCCGCCCGTTTCAGCGCCTCGCCGCGGGGGGCGAAGCCGCAGGCCTCGAGCGACAGCGCGGTGATGATGGTGAAGGCGTCGTGAGCCTCGAAGAGGTCGCAGTCCCCCGGGGCGAAGCCGCTGGCGGCGAAGGCCTTCTCGGCCGAGCGCCGGGCGGCTCCCAGGGTCAGCAGGTCGGCGCGGCGGGCCAGGCCGATGGTGTCGGTGGCGGCGGCGGCGGCGGCGATGCGCACCGCGCGGTGCGCCGGGCGCAGGGCCTCGCGGGAGCACACCACCACCGCCGCGGCGCCGTCGCAGACCGGCGCGGCGTCGAGCACGCCGATCGGGGCGGCCACCAGCGGCGAGCGGGCGAAGTCCGCGGCGGAGATGGGGGTGCGGAACATGGCGTTGGCATTGCTCGCCGCGTTGCGATGGGCGTTGACGGCGAAGGGGGCGAAGTCCTCGCGGCCGGCGCCGGTTTCGTGCATGTAGCGCCGCATCAGCAGCGCCGACAGGGCCACGAACGACAGGCCATGGCTCGCCTCGTAGTCGCCGTCGGCGGCGGCGGCGAGCCCGGCGGTGACCCGCTCGGAGAGCGCGTCGGTCATCTTCTCGATGCCCACCGCCACCGCGACGTCGTGAGCGCCGGCCCCGACCGCCATGGCCGCCGCGCGCACCGCGGCGCCGCCCGAGGCGCAGGCGGCTTCCACCTTCCAGGCTTCCGCCGGCAGCAGGCCGGCGGCGTCCGCCAGCAGCGCGCCGAGGTTCTCCTGGCCGTTGACCGCGCCGCCCAGCATGTTGCCGGCAAACAGGGCGTCCACCGTCTCGATGCCGGCGTCGTCGAGCGCCGCACGGATGGCGGCGGCGCCGAGCTCGCGCAGGCCGAGGTCCCAATGCTCGCCCACCGGGGTCTGCCCGGCGCCGACGATGAAGACGTCTCGCATGGCCGTCATGCCCGCCTGATCTTTCCCCGCAGGCGCAGGTAGTGGCCGTAGCCGTCCACCTGGCGGCGGCGGTCGAGGTAATCGCGCACCGACGGCCCGCGCCGGCGCTCTTCGATCCGTTCGGTGACGCGCAGGCAGAAGGCGTCGCTGCCCGCTCCCGAGCCGTAGGAGCAGAAGAAGACGCGCTCGCCGGGCCGCGCCTCGTCGAGCACCGCGGCGAGGCCGAGCAGCGACGAGCCGGCGTAGGCGTTGCCCAGGCGCGGCGCCAGCAGGCCGGCGCGGATCTGCCGGGGGGTGAAACCGAGCTCGGCGGCGGCCCTCTCCACGAACTTCGGCACCGGTTGGTGGAAGACGGCATGGGCGAAGTCCTTCGCCTCGCGCCCGACCTCGGCCAGCAGCCGGCGCGACGCCGCCAGGGTGTGCCGGAAATAGGAGGGCTCGCCGGTGAAGCGGCCGCCGTGCTCGGGATAGTGGGCCGCCTCGCGGCGGAAGAAGTCGGGAGTGTCGGTGACGTGGGAGACCGAGGCCTCGACCTCCGCCAGGGCGTCGCCGGCGCCGGCGAAGAGGTAGGCGGCGCCGCCGCAGCCGGCGGTGTATTCGAGCGCGTCGCCGGGCTTCGACTGCGCCGTGTCCATGCCGATGGCGAGCGCCGCCCCGACCATGCCCGAGCCGACGAAGGCCACCGCCGCCTGCATCGCTTCGCTGCCCGCCTTGCAGGCGAACTCCATGTCCGCGGCCACCACGTGCGGCGTGATCCCCAGCGCCTCGGCCACGATCGTCGCCGACGGCTTGACGGCATAGGGCTTGGATTCGGTGCCCACCCAGATGGCGCCGATGTCGTCGAGGGCGGTGCCGGCGCGGTCGAGCGCCGTGCGCGCCGCCTCGATGGCCATGGTCACCACGTCCTCGTCGGGTCCGGGCACCGATTTTTCGGCCACGGCGGGAGCGGCAACGCCGCGCGCCCGCCAGGTGGCGGCGATGTCGGCGGTGCGCACCCGCAGCCGCGGCACGTAGGCGCCGTAGCCGGCGATCCCGACCGCGCGGTGGGGCTTCACCGGGCGCCTCCGGGCTTGGCGGGCTTCGCCGGCGCCGGGGAGCGCCGCCGCGGTTGCCGCCGCCGCGGTTTCGGCGGCGCCGGAGCGGCGGCAGGCGAGGGCGCGATCTCGAGGCCGCCGAAGAAGAGGTCCTGCATCTCGGGGGCGAGCCGGTCGGCCGGGATCTGCCCGTCCGGGCGGAACCACTTGTAGATCCACAGCACCATGCCGAGAAAGGAGAAGGCGGCAACCCGCGGCTCGACGCGCCGGATGCGCCCTTCCCGGATCGCCTCCGCGAAGGACGCTTCGAGGAAATGGACGTAGCGCTTCTTGCGGGCGTTGATCTGCTGGCGGGCGGCGCCGGTGAGCGTGTCGTGCTCGTGGAGGATGATGGTGACCTCCTTGCTCCAGCCCTCGGTCACCAGGTGGATGTTCTTCTCCATGCACGCCTTGAGGCGCTCGACCGGGTCCGCGATCGCGAGCACCGGCAGCAGGACCTGCTCCTCGAAGATGTCCATGCCATAGCTCATGATCTCG
>DATGHG010000476.1:0-17267 GCA_035308185.1 Thermoanaerobaculia bacterium
CCCGTAGGGCAGGTAGAAATCCCACGTCGGACCCTTGGCGAGCGATTCGCCGCGGACGTCGCCGACCACGCCGACGATCCGCAGCCACTGCTTCTGCCAGACGTAACGCAGGTGTTTGCCGACTGGACTCTGTCCAGGCCAGAAACGCGCCGCCATCGTCACGTTGACCAACGCCACCCGTTCCGGCCGTGAACCTTCCGAGCCGTCGAAGGCGCGGCCGGCGACGAGCGGGACACCCAAGGTCGCGAAGTACTCCGGCGTCACGTCGTGCTCTTGTGCCACGAAAGCCGGGGTTCCCGGCGCCACCGGGTGGTCCTCGAGGTCGACCGCCACCTGCCGCGCCGCCGCCTTGCCGGTCAGCGGCAGATCGGTCGCCGCCGCGGCCCGGGTCACCCCCGGCAGCGCCCGCAAGCGGTCGAGCAAGCCGTCGTACAGGCCGATACACTGCGCGGCGGTCTTGCAACGCGCGTCGTCGGGCGTGACGCTGGCCGTCAGCACGTGCTCGGAGCGGAAGCCCGGCGCGACGCTCAGCAGGTGACCGAGGGTGCGCGCCAGCAGCCCGGCGCCGGTCACCAGTATCACCGACACCGCCACCTCCACGACGACCAGACCTGCCGACAGCCGCCGGCGCTCCGCGCCTCCCGCCGCCGACCGCTCCGCGGACCGCAGTGCCGGCAGCAGGTTGCGCGACGGACCGGCGGCGCCCAGCAACCGCAGTGCCGGTAGCATGCCGCAGGCGATCCCCGTCGCCGCCGCCAGGCCGCCGGCGAACAGCAACGCGCGCCAGTCGAGGCTCACCGCCGCCAGGCGCGGCGTATCGCCCGGCAGCACGGACTTGAGCAGCGGCACGCCCACCGCGGCCAGCGCCAGGCCGGCGATGCCGCCCGCCGCGGCGAGCACGACGCTCTCGGTGAGCACCTGCTTCAGGATCCGGCGCCGGCCGCCGCCGAGGGCGGCGCGCAGGGCGATCTCTCGCTGGCGCACCGCGGCGCGTGCCAGCAACAGGTTGGCGACGTCGGCGCACGCGACCAGCAGCACCAACCAGGCCGCGCCCAGCACCACCAGCAGCCGCGGGCGCACGCCGGCGGTCATCCATTCCCGCAACGGCAGCACCCGGTTGTCCTGCCCCATGTTCCACTCGTCCGGCATCCGCCAGGGGAAGGCGTCCCGCACGCGAGGGATCAAGCGGCGAAGCTCCTCCTGCGCATGCGCCAGGGTGACCCCGTCGCGCAGCCTGCCCAGCAAGCCGTAGCCGGTGCTCTTCCAGAGGTCCACGGGGTCGCCGGGGTCCAGCCGGGCGGGCAGCCATAGCCGCGCCGCCGCCGACGGGAAGGCAAATTCCGCCGGCATCACGCCCACCACCTCGCGGCTCACCCCGTCGAGGGTCAGCTGGTGCCCGAGGATGCCGGGATCGGCGCCGAAGCGTTGCCGCCAGTAGCTGTCGGAGAGCACCGTCACCCGGTCCTGGCCGGCGAGGTCCTCGCCCGGTCGGAAGGTGCGGCCCATGGCGGCCGGCACTCCGAGCGTCGAGAAGAGCTCGGCCGAGACATGGCTACCGGCAACGCGCTCGGGGTCGCCCGCTCCGGTGAGGTTGACCTCGCTGCCGCTGTCATAGGTGGCCACGCTGGCCAGCGCGCGGCTCTGCTGGCGGAAGACCAGCAGCGCTCCCTTCGGAAAATAGCTGCCCTCGCGCACCAGCCGCGCCGGCGCCGCGTAGGGAAGCGGGCGGCTGAGGATGGCGTCGAACAAGCTGAAAATGGTGGCGTTGACCCCGATGCCGAGCGCCAGGGTGAGCACCGCGGCGGTGGCGAAGCCGGGCGCCAGCCGCAGCGAGCGGATCGAATAGCGCAGATCCTGCGCCAGCTCGTCGGCCCAGCGCAGACCGCGGGCCTCGCGGCACCGTTGCTTGACGCCATCGACCGCCCCCAGCTCCCGGCGCGCACGGCGCAGGGCCTCGGCCGCGGTAAGGCCCGACGCGGCAAGGTCGGCGGCGCGGCGCTCCAGATGGAACCGCAGCTCGGCGTCCATCTCGCGCTCCAGCCGCCGGCGCCGGAGCAGCCCATCGCGAAGCGAGGCGAAGCGGTGCAGCGGCATCTCAGGCCTCCTCGGGCGCCGCGGCCAGGATGCCGGCGACCACCGTCGACAAGCGGCTCCACTGCACCATCTCCGCCGCCAGGCGCCGCCTGCCGGCGGCGGTCAGCTGGTAATACTTGGCGCGGCGGTTGTTCTCGGACTCGCCCCATTCCGCCGCGATCCATCCCTGATGCTCGAGCCGGTAGAGCGCCGGATAGAGCGAGCCCTGAGGGATGTGCAACTCGTCTCCCGAGATCTGTTGCAGTCGCAGCAGCACGCCATAGCCATGCAGCGGCCCGAGGGAGATCGCCTTGAGCACCAGCATGTCGAGCGTGCCCGGCAGCAACTCGGTTTTCTCGTCCATCGGCGTCTCTCCTAGTTCAGCTAGGAAAGAGCGTACACCCACATCCCGGAGCCGTCAAGCAAGCGGCCGGGTCGATGGCCGGGGAGATCGAACACCTACCCGGAATCGCGCTCGTGGCAGCCGAGCCATTGCTGCCCCGGCTGCCACGCTCCCTGTCGCTTGTCTCCTGCTGTGGTGCCTCTTTGGCGGTTCGCCACCCCCTCTCCGGGTTAGGTACGACCGCAATGCAGGATCAAGGGTCGGGCCAAGCGAGGAGAAGACCGCTAAACGAAGCAAACAAATAGCTTCCAGCCGCTTGCCGCAATCACCCGCGGGGGGCAGCGAGTAAAGGGATTTAGACAACCAGGACAGGGTACGGGATGGACAGAGCGGCAAACAGGCCGCCGCGTAGGGCTGGCGCTACGTTGACGGGTTTGTCAAAGGATCAGGACGGCCGCCAAATCGTTTGACATGGGGTTCGGGGTTTAGACCAAATCCGAGTTTCCTCTTCTTCGGGGCGATCGGCGACACCTCCGTAGCGGCTTATGACGAGGCAAGTCCAAGTCGAAGACCGGAATTGGGGGCATCGGGAAAGGGGTGGCCGCTGCTGCCATTGGGTTGACGGCCGCAGCCCACTCGCGCCGTCCCGGGTGTCTCATGTTCAAGAATTCAGCGGTATGCTATCGGCACTTCGATCAAAAGGAGGTGCCGGTTGCCCAACCCGAGCTTGCAGGACGTCGCCGCGATCGCGACGGCCATCTCCGCCGCCTGCGCCATGTTTTCTGCATTTGCCGCTTTTCTAACCCTCGCGATTCTCTCCGTCGCAGCCATAGTCGCTGGAGGTCAGCTAAGCAGCGCTGAGAAGTCCCGCACGTGGGTATGCCTTCGGGATCTATCGGATAAGTGGTCTGCGCAACTCATCATAGACGCGCGGTTACTGATTGAGAAAGGGGCCGCGGCAGAGCTAAAGTTATCTCCTGCGGACGAGGACTACTACAAAATCCTGGCGCTCGCGAATTTTTTCGAGGATATGGGCCTGCTTGAAAAGGAGGGGCAACTGACCCTGGCGCAGGTGGCAGACCGGTTCGAACCGTCAATTCTCTACTATGACGAGGTCTTGCGTCCCTTCTTCGCTGAGGAGCGAAAGGACGACCCTACGATCCTCTCCAACTTCGCCAGCTTGGCTAACAAGCTAAGACCCTCTTAGCGCTTGGTGCCCGCCATCTGTTCCCTCCTTTCTCTCATCTACGACAGTATAGCCACTCATCCAACTGTCGGCTACCTCTGCTCACCCCCTCGCCAGTGCCAATCAGCGCGGTCGAATCTCTTATCCATGACTGCTCAGCAGTTTACGCCCCTCCTCACGAGTCGGGCGAGAGCTCGGCGCCGGCCGTAACCGCCGCTGGCACGACTCTGCGAGGACAGCGCCAACGCCGGTGATCCAGGCAGCATCGCACTCGCTGCCCGCCGCTGCCCCGCCTGCCCGTCACAAGTCCCCACAGCCGTCGGAGCACGAGAGATTGGTCATCAGGTTGACGGTGACGGTGGCTCCGAGTTGAATCACCACCGGCGTGGGATTCGAGTCGCCGGCGACGGTGGACCAGGTGTGCCGGCCCGGCGCGAGCTCGATGCCGAGCTTGCCGAAGACCGGCAGCTCGCCCGCCTGCTTGGCGTCGACGTAGATCGCAATCGGCGGGTACGGCGGGTTCTGGCAGGCGCAGCCGCTGTCCGTGAAGAGCAGCCGCCCATCCCCGGCCGGTAGGGGTTCGGTCGGCGAGCCGCCGCCGCAGTGGGCCAGCAGCGAGGCGGCGGCGACGACGGCGGCGAGGGAAAAGGTCTTGGCGTTCATGCGATGCCTCCTGCGCTCGAGTATCGTGGCTGCCGCCGTGGTCCGAAAGAGCATGTCCATGCGCAATCGAAGTTTTCTTCCGGGCCTCCTGGCGCTGTCGTGCCGTGCGGCAGCGCCGCGCCAAGCCGCGGGCGACGGAGCCTCGCCCCTCGCCGGAAAAGCCGCGGCGGACTGCTCGGTGGTGAGGTCCGGGCGATGGCTCCCGGCGCGCATTGACTCGCTCGTTGGCGGTGCAGTAACGTGGCCGCCGTGCGCGCGATCGTCATGGTCACCACCGTCGGCACCGAGGAGCAGGCCAACCTCATCGCGCGCGAGATCGTCGTCCGCCGGCAGGCGGCCTGCGTCAACATCGTCCCCGCCATCCGCTCGATCTACCGCTGGCAGGGGAAGATCTGCAAGGACGGCGAGCTGCTGCTGATCGTCAAGACGCTGCAATCGGAGTTCGACGGCGTGGCCGCGACCATCCGCGAGCTGCACAGCTACGAGCTGCCCGAGATCCTGTCGTTCGGGGTCAGCCAGGGCGATCAGCGCTTCCTCGATTGGATCGAGGGCTCGGTCGACAAGGATGCCGACTTCTCCGACGAGGAAGAAGACGAGATCGCCTACGCCGCCGATCCCGACGACACCGACTTCTGATCGTCGATTCAAATCCGTTCGGTCGCCAGCGGCCCCCGGCCCGGCCGCAGGGCGCAGGACCCGATCCGATTGCGCGGGAGCTTCGGGCTACCCTAAACCTTGGCCAGCGCCTGCTCCAGGTCCGCGATCAGGTCCGCAACGTCTTCGATGCCCACCGAGATCCGCACCATGCTGTCGGTGAGCCCGAGCTCGGCGCGGCGCTCGGGTGGAACCGAGGCGTGGGTCATGGTGGCGGGATGGGAGATCAAGCTCTCGACACCGCCGAGGCTCTCGGCAAGGCTCAGCACCAGCACGTGGTCCAGGACCGCCTTGGCCGCGGCCAGGGTACCCATCTCGAGGGTGATCATCGATCCGAAGCCCGCGGCCTGCCGCTGATGGACCTCGCGCCCGGGGTGGTCGGGAAGGCCGGGATAGAGAACGCGGCGGACCTTGGGGTGCGCGGCGAGCATCGCCACCACCGCGGCGGCGTTGCGCTCGTGCCGCTCCATGCGCACCGCGAGCGTCTTGATGCCGCGCATGACCAGGAAGCAATCGAACGGCGCCAGGATGGCACCGAGCGAATTCTGCACGAAGGCCAGCCACTCAGCCTCCTGCCGGCGGGCGCATACCACGGCGCCGCCGACCGAGTCGCTGTGGCCGTTGATGAACTTGGTGGTCGAATGCACCACCAGGTCGGCGCCGCGCTCGAGCGGCCGCTGCAAATACGGCGAGAGGAAGGTGTTGTCGACCACCAACAGGGCGTCGTGAGCATGCGCGATCTCGGCGCAGCCGGCGATGTCGGAGATGTCCATCACGGGATTGGTGGGAGTCTCGATGAAGACCATCCGCGTGGCCGGGGTCATCGCCGCTGCCACGGCATCCAGACGGCTGCTGTCCACCCACGAGAACGACACCTGGTTGCGCTCGAGGATCCTGGTGAAATAGCGGTAGGTGCCGCCGTAGACGTTGCGCGACACCACCACGTGCTCTCCCGCCTTGATCAAAGTCATCAGGCTGGCGATGGCGGCCATGCCGGAGGCAAAGGCGTGACCGGACACCCCGTTCTCGAGCTGCGCGAGGTTCGCCTCGAGCGCCTCGCGCGTCGGATTCTGGGTGCGCGCGTACTCGTATCCCTGGTGCTCGCCAAGGCTCTGCTGCACGTAGGTCGAGGTCTGGTAGATGGGGACCGCCACCGCTCCGGTCCGCGGGTCCGGCGGCTGCCCGGCATGAATCGCGCGGGTCGAGAAACCTAGATTCTGGGTCTTGCCTTTCACACCACCTCCATCGGACGCGCGGCAACCGCGGCGCCGATGATCTCACAACGCCGGCCGCTCACCGTCGGTCGCCGTCGCCCGCGATAAGATCCGCATGCCATGAGCGACGCGTTCCCCGCAGCACCTTCGCCCGCCGCGGCGCCGTCGCCCGGAGCTGCTGCCGCTCCCGCCGCTCCCGCCGCCGCCGAACCGCCATTCTCGCCGCTGCGCTGGCAGGACGGAGCGCTGCTGCTGCTCGATCAGACCCGGTTGCCCGAGCACGAAGCCTGGCTCGAATGCCGGACGCCGGAGCAGGTGGCCGACGCCATCCGCCGGCTGGCGGTGCGCGGCGCGCCGGCGATCGGCGTCGCCGCCGCCTATGGTCTGGCGCTGGGCATGGCGCCGGTGCGCGATGCCGCCGACCTGGCGCCGCATTTCGCCACCGTGGCCGAGTTGCTGGGCTCGACCCGGCCCACCGCCGTGAACCTGCGCTGGGCCATCGCCCACGGCCGCCGGGTCTTCGAGCAGAGCGCCGCCGCCGGCCCCGCGGCGGTAGCCGGCGCCCTGCTGGCCTGGGCGCACCGGCTCGCGGCGGAGGACGTGGAGATCAACCACCGCATCGGCGAGCACGGCGCGGCGCTGTTCGCGGCGGGCTCCCGGGTGCTCACCCACTGCAACGCCGGTGCGCTGGCTACCGCCGGCTACGGCACCGCCCTCGGTGTCATCCAGTCCGCTTGGCGGCGCCATGGGGTGAAGCTGGTCTGGGTGGACGAGACGCGGCCGCTGCTGCAGGGAGCCCGCCTGACCGCCTGGGAGCTCCGCCGCCTGGGCATTCCCTTCCGGCTGGTCACCGACTCGAGCGCCGGCACGCTGATGGCTCAGGGCTTGGTGGATCGCATCGTGGTCGGGGCCGATCGCATCGCGGCCAACGGCGACACCGCCAACAAGATCGGCACCTATCCGCTGGCGGTGCTGGCGGCGCGCCATCGGGTGCCGTTCTATGTTGCCGCGCCGCTGTCCACGATCGACCGCGACACCGCGGACGGCGCGGCCATACCGATCGAGCGGCGCCGCGCCGACGAGGTGACCGAGGTCTACGGCACGCGGATCGCGCCGCCGGACACCGAGGCCGTCAATTTCGCTTTCGACGTCACGCCGCACGACCTGATCACCGCCATCGTCACCGAGGTAGGAGTGCTCGAACCGCCGTTCGATCGCAGCATCGTCCGGGCCTTCGCCGGTATTTGACCGACGAAGAAAGGCTTGCCAAAGGGAGGGGAATGGTGGAGGCGGTGGGAGTCGAACCCACGTCCGGAAAACGCGTTTCAGAGGCTTCTACGTGCGTAGCCTTCTATTTTTAATCTCGCCGCGCGCGCGTCGGAAGAAGGCACCTGGCGCGGTGGCCAGCCTTGCTGTATATCAGGGCACGGCACAAGGCAACCGGGCCCCTTGACCCGCTTTGGCGTCGCGCCGATGAGTGCCGCGGGTCACGCTCTCATCGGTGCGTCACGGCTGTTTAGGCCGCGAGTGCGAAGTTATCGTTCGCAGTTAAACGTTCCACTTTACGGGTGGACTTCGGACACGCCGCCTCCGCTCCGCTTTTGTTCCCCGTCGAAACCGGTACGCCCCCAGTTGCCAAAGAACCGACACCACTATATACCGCCGCCGGGGGCGCCGGAATTCCCGCCGCCGGCACCCAGGTGCGCGGCGACGCTCGCCAGGAACTCCGCCGGGCCCTTGCCGCGCAGCCGCGAGACGACCAGGAACCAACCCGACAGCGCCAGCACCGCGCCCAGCGCCGCGACCGGCAGGAGCTGAGGAAACAGCGGCCAGGCCACGGTCAGCAGCGCCCCGGCGGCCGCGATCAACAGCACGGCGACGGCCGAGGTCTCGAGGTGGTAGTCCTGCGCGGCCGGCCTGAAAACCACCCGCGCCCCTGCTCCGGCCGTCTCGATCGCCAACGGTCCCGAGAGCAGGCCGCGGCGCAATCCGGCCACCACCGGCAGGCGCAGCTCGCCGCCGGTGCCGCGCGGCTCGAAGTCCGCTCCCCACTCTTCGGCGGCGGCGCCCACCGCGCGCAGTGCCGCCGCCGGCGCGTCGGGCAGATCGATGGCGTGCTCGGGGAGCGGCGTCACGGTCGGCGGCGACCAGGACATGCCGCTAGGCCGCCGCCTGCTCTTCCTCGACCAGCTCGTCGAGGAAGCTCTCGACCGCCGCCAGGAAGCTCTCGACGTCCGGCAGCTGATTGATCTCCTGCCGCAGCCGCCGTCCGTTGGGCAGGCCATGCGTGTACCAGCCGGTGAATTTGCGCAGCTTGTGCAGCGCGAAAGCCCCGCTCTCGCGTTCGGCGACCATCTGGAAGTGCCCCAGGATCAGGGCGCGGCGCGCGGCGAGGGTCGGTTCGGCGACGCGGCCGCCCGACATCCGTGCGGTGATCTGGCTGAAGATCCAGGGGTTGCGGGTGGCGCCGCGGCCCACCATGATGCCGTCGCAGCCGGTGGCCGCCTGCAGGCGCAGAGCATCGTCCGGCTCGCGTACGTCGCCGTTGCCGATGACCGGGATGCTCAGGCTCTCCTTGAGCCGCGCCAGGTGCGACCAGTCGGCCTCGCCGGTGTACATCTGGCGCGCGGTGCGCGCATGCATCGCCACCGCCGCGACGCCGTTGGCCTCGCAGACTTTGCCCAGCTCGAGATAGTTGCGGCGGCAGTCGTCGAGGCCAAGACGGAACTTGACGGTCAGCGGGATCGACAGGACGTCGCGCACCGCCCGGATGATCCGTTCGGCGAGATCGAGGTCGCCCATCAGCGCGGCGCCGGCGCAGCCCTTGAGCACCTTGTTGGCCGGACAACCCATGTTGATGTCGCAGATGTCCGGCCCCAGCTCCTCGACCACCAGCGCCGCCTCGCGCATGGTGGCCACGTCCGAGCCGTAGATCTGGATGGCCAACGGCCGCTCTTCGTCGCTGAAGTGCATCAGGTCGCGCGTCTTCTGGTTGCCCGAGACGATCGCGCGCGAGGAGATGAACTCCATCGACACCACGCCGATGCCGCCGATCCGCCGCACGATCAGGCGGAAGTCGCGGTCGGTGACCCCGGCCATCGGGGCGAGCCAGAGGGGCGGCTCGACGCGGACAGAACCCACCTGCACCATGGCGCCGATTGTAACTCGGGGCGGCGGCGCGCCGCCGCTACCGTGCCGGGCGGCGGGCGGAACGGCCGAAGAGCAGGCTCAGGCCGGCGCCGAAGAGCCCCCATTGCAGGCCCCCGAGCAGCAGGCTGAGGACGAGTCTGGCGCCGCCCCGCGGCCGCAGATAGGTGAGCGAGGCCGGGAAGTCGATCCAGGCGAGCACCCCGACGCGTCCGAAGCCGCGCCAGGACTGCCATACCCAGAGCACCGCCAGGGCATGCAGCACGAAGCTGCCGGCGGCCGCGAAGGCGACGGGCATCCAGGCGGCCGTGCGCCCGGTCGCGGCGGTGGCGGCCGGCGAGCCGGCGCTGGTCTTGGCGGTAGTGGTCTTCGAACCGGCGCCGGTCCCGGTGGTGATACCCGGCGAGCCGGTGCTGGTGTTGGCGGTGGCGGCGGGCGAGCCGGCGCTGGCGCCGGTGTTGGCAGCCGGCGAGCCGAATTTGGTCTTGGCGGTGGCGCCCAGCAAGGCTGCACTTGTTCCGGTGGTGGCAGCCGGCGAGCCAGTGCTGATGTTGGTGGTGGCCGGTAAGGCGGTGCTGGTCCCGAGGGAGCCGGCCGGCGGGCCGGTGCTGGTTCCAGTGTTGGCAGCGGGCGAGCTGGCACTGGTACCTGCGGCGACAGCCGGCGAGCCGCCACTGGCCCCGGCGCTGGCAGGCGGCGAGCTGGCGTTGGTCATGGTGGCGTCCTCTGGGCTCATTCCGGCTCACCCCCTCCAGCGCGCCGCGCCGCTGTCGCCGGCGCGTCCTCCTGTCCGGCATCCGGCGCCAGACCGCCTCCCGTCGCCGGGCCACCCTGCGCCAGGTCCCCGGCCGCCAGCTCGCCGGCCGCGAGCCGAAAGCCATAGTCGCTGTAGCGCAGGCCCGGCGGGATGGCAGAGCGCGCGGCGCAGCGGCTGGCCTTGATCTGATGGCGCCAGGAACCGCCGCGCGACGCCCGGCGGGTGCCGCTCTCGGGGCCGCGCGGCTGGCGTCGCGGCGAGCGGTGATAGTACGCGGGATCGAACCAGTCGGCGCACCATTCGTGCACGTTCTCGCCCAGGCCCAGCAAGCCCAACGGATGGAGCGACGGATAGGCGTCGACCGGCTCCGGGCCTCGCTGCCAGCGCCGGTCATAGTCGGGCAGCGATTCCGGCGGCTCGTCGCCCCAGGGATACGCCACCTCTCGGCCGGCTTTCGCGGCGCTCTCCCACTCGGCTTCGGTCGGCAGCCGCAACGGCAGCCGCAGGCGCCGCGAAGCCCAGGCACAGAACGCCACCGCGTCGTCCCAGGAAGGCCCGACCGCCGGCATGTGCGGATGGGAGAACGCGGCCTCCTCCCAGAATGGCGGCGCCGGCCGCCGGGTCTCGTCCAGGAAGGCCTGGTATTCCCGTCGGGTCACCGGTGTCCTCGCCAGCTCAAAAGCAGCTATCCATACCTCATGCCGCGGGTTCTCGTTGTCGCGAGGTCCGCCGCCCATCCAGAACCAGCCCCCAGGGACCGGCACCCCGTCGAAGCTCAAATCGTTGCCGTTGGATTCCACCGCAAGCCCCACCGTCAAGGATATCGCGACAGGCTGACGAGCGGATCGACGGCCGATGACTGGTTTGTCGGGGCCAATGACCCAGCGACCGGTAGCCGAAGAGCCGATGCGCGTAGGGTCCGGTTGCCGAAGAGACGACGGCCGTCGTAAGGGAGTCGTAATGGAGTCGTAAGGGAGGGGAGGCCGCGGGGTGCCCTGTAACGGCCCCCCGGACGGCTGTGCGGGTATCATGCTTCCTCGATGGCCTGGTACAAGGAGTGGTTCGGCGAGGAGTATCTGGGCCTTTACTCCCATCGCGACGAGCAGGAGGCCGAGGCACACGTCGACTTCGTCGAGCGACAGCTCGGCGAGACGCGGCCGCGTGCGGTGCTGGATCTGGCCTGCGGCGCCGGCCGCCATACCGCCGTGCTGCGCCGCCGCGGCTATCGCACCCTCGGCGTCGACCTCTCCCTGACCCTGCTTGCCCACGCCCGCCGCCTGCCCTGCGCGGCAAGCGACATGCGTTGCCTGCCCTTCGCCCCCGGCAGCTTCGATTGGGTCCTCAACTTCTTCACCTCCTTCGGCTACTTCGAGAAGGAGCGCGAGAACTTCCTGGTGCTCGAGGAGATCGTGCGGGTGCTGGCGCCGCGCGGCCGCTTCCTGATCGACATCATGAACGCCGCCCACACCGTGCGGCATCTGCAGGCGCGCGAGGTCCAGCACCTGGACGGCCGCCCGATCGATGCCGACTCGCCCGAGCGCGGCGCCGGCGCCCGGACCGTCGAGATCAAGCGCTGGTACGACGCCGCAACCAAACGCATCAACAAACGTATCCGCGTACAGGCCGTGGGCGGCGGCCTCCCGCGCACCTTCCTCGAAAGCGTCCGCGCCTATCAACCCGAGGAGGTGACGATCGGCCTGCACTGGGCCGGCCTCGAGGTCACCGGCCTGTTTGGCAATTTCCAGGGAGACCCCCACGGCAGTGACAGCGAACGCCTCATCCTCGTCGGTTGGAAGCCTGCCTGACGCGCTGCGGGTGGACCTGACCGCCGCCGGCCGGCTGCCGCCGCTGCCGCGCGCCTTCCTCGCCGGCAGCGACCTCGATCTGCTGGCGCCGTTGCGCTTCCTCGCCCCCGGCCAGCTCCCCGCGGCGGCGGCCGCGCCGGGCGGCGGCGGCCGCACCGCTGCCTCGGCGGGCGGTGCGCGTGCCGCCCTGGCCGCCGCCCTGCTGGCGAGCAACCGGTCCTATGGCCATCCGGCTGCCGAGCGTCCCTGCCGGCGCCTGGCCGACCCGGCCACCCGCGTCGTGGTGACCGGCCAGCAGCCGGGCCTGTTCGGCGGCCCGCTGCTCACCTTCGCCAAGCTGGTGGCGGCCGCGCGCTGGGCGGCCGCGCTCGAAGCGGCGGGCGAACCGGCCGTGGCGGTGTTCTGGGTGGCCACCGAGGACCATGACTATGCCGAGGTGGCGAGCGCCACGGTGCTCACCGCCGCAGGGCCGCGCAGCTTCGACCTGGGCCCGGACACCCGGCCGCTGCACCCCGTCGGCATGCGCGCGCTGTCGCCGGCGGTGACCGGGGTGCTGCGAGCCATGGCCGAGGCGGTGCCGGGCGAACAGTACGCCGAATGGCTCCGCACCCTGGCCCTCTGGCACCAGCCGGACGCGCGCTTCGGCGAGGCGTTCTGCCGCGTCATGGCGCGCATGCTCGGGCCGCGCTGCCCGTTGCTGCTCGACGCCATGCATCCGGCGCTCAAGGCGGCCGAGCGCCCCTGGCTGGCGCGCCTGATCGAGCGTCGCGACCAGCTGGCCGAGGCCCTGGCGCGTCACGACGAGGGGGTGCGCGGGCGCGGCTACGAGCTGCGCGTCACCCCGCAGCCCGGCGCCAGCCCGCTCTTCCTGCTGCGCAACGGCGAGCGCCGCCGCATCGAGTGGCGCGGCGCCGGCGACTTCGCCCTGCGCGGCGATGCGGCCGCCGGCGGTCCGGCAGGCAGGCGCCGGGCCGCTGCCGCCGGCACCGCCGGTGTCACCGAGCTGCTGCGCATCGTCGACGAAAACCCCGCGATGGTCAGCCCCGGCGTCCTCGCCCGCCCGGCGATCGCCGACGCCGTCCTCGGCACCACGCTGCAGGTCCTCGGTCCGGGGGAGCTCTCCTACATGCCGCAAGCGGCGGCGGTCTACCCGGTGCTCGAGCTCGAGGCGCCTTGGGTGGCCCTGCGGCCGCAGACCCTGGTGCTCGACGCCGCCAAGGCGGAGCGCCTCGCCGAGTCCGGACTGACGCTCGCCGAGGTGCTCGGCGACCGCTCGCGCCTCGACCGGGCGCTGGCCGAGCGCTCCGGCGGCGATTTCGTGGCGCCGGTGCGCGCCCGTCTGGCGGCGGCGCTCGACGAGCTGCGCGACCCGGCTCTCGCCGTGGATCCCAACCTCGAGCGGCCGCTCGCCAAGACCCGGTACCAGGCGCTGCGCGCGCTCGACCGCTTCGCCGACAAGGCGATGCCGGCGCTGGCGCGGCGCGACCAGGTGCTGAGCCGGCGCGTCGAAGGGCTGCGCCAGACCTGCCTGCCTGGCGGCAAGCCGCAGGAGCGGGTCATCTGCGCCGCGCATTTCCAAGGCAAGTACGGCGACCGCCTGGCTGCCGCCTTCTGGGAGCAGCTCGACCTCGATCCAGCCCGGCTGGCGGTGATCCAGCCATGAGCAAGCTGGACGTGCTGGCCATCGGCCCCCATCCGGACGACGTCGAGCTCGGCTGCGGCGGCACGCTGGCGCTGGCCGCACGGCAGGGCCGCCGGGTGGGCATCCTGCACCTGACCCGGGGCGAGCGCGGCACCCGCGGCACCCCCGAGCAGCGGCTCGTCGAAGCGGAGCAGGCGGCCGCCGCCCTGGGAGCGGTGGAGCTCGCGTTCCTGGATTGCGGCGATGGCGGGCTGCGCCGCGGCGACGCGGAGGAGGACGCGGTGATCGAGGTGCTGCGGACCTGGCGGCCGGAGCTGGTGCTGGGGCCGCCGCCGCACGACCGCCACCCCGACCACGAGCGCGGTCACCGCCTGGTGGCCGCCGCCGCCTTCTACTCCGGGCTGGCGGCGCGCGGCAACCGCGCGATGGCCGCGCACCGCCCGGCGGCGGTCTTCTCCTACATGCAGCATCACTCCTTCGAGCCGACCTTCGTCGTGGACGTGACGGCGGTCTGGGAGGCGAAGATGGCGGCGCTCGCGGCCTATCGCAGCCAGCTCTATCAGCCCGCCGGCGGCGACCGCGCGGCCGCCGGCATTGCGCCGGAGGCCGGCGCCGGTGCCGGAAGCGCGGATGAAGGGCCGCCCACCAAGGTGTCCTCGCGCGAGTTCCGCCTGGCGGTCGAGGGTCGCGCGCGCCACTTCGGCCAGCTGATCGGCGCCGAGCTCGGCGAGCCCTTCTCGAGCCCGCTGCCGCTCGCCGTCGCGGACCTGCTGGCGCTGCTTCCCGGAGGCCGGCGATGAGGATCGGTATCAGCTGCTACCCCACCTACGGCGGCTCCGGCGTGGTGGCCACGGAGCTGGCGATGGCGCTTGCCGATCGCGGCGACGAGGTGCACGTCATCAGCTATGCGCTGCCGTCGCGCCTGTCGCTCGCCAACACCCGCCTCGTCTTCCACGAGGTGGTGACGCCGCGCTATCCGCTGTTCGACGACTATCCGCCCTACTCGCTCGCCCTCACCACCAAGATGGTGGAGGTGGCGCGGCACGCGAAGATCGACGTCATGCACGTCCACTACGCGATCCCCAACGCCGCCTCGGCGGTGATGGCGCGGCAGATCGTGGCGCCGCAGCCGCTGCCGGTGGTGACCACGCTGCACGGCACCGACGTCACCCTGGTGGGCAACGATCCCAACTACCTCGAGACCACCCGTTGGAGCATCCAGCAGAGCGACGCCGTCACCGCCGTCTCGGAGTCGCTCCGCCGCACCTCGATCGAGCAGCTCGGCACCCACGACCGGATCGACGTGATCCCCAACTTCATCGATCCCCGGCGCTACGAGCTGGCCCGCGACAACCCCGGGGCGCGCCGCTGGGCCAAGCCGGGCGAGAGCGTGCTGATCCACATCTCGAACTTCCGCCCGGTCAAACGGGTGCTCGACGTCATCCGGGTCTTCGAGCGCGTGCTGCGGCAGCTCCCCTGCCGGCTGCTGATGGTCGGCGACGGCCCCGACCGCGGCAAGGTCGAGCAGTACTGCCGCGAGCACGGCATCTGCCATGCCATCAGCTTCATCGGCAGCCTGCCGCTGATCGAGGAGGTGCTGGTCGGCGCCGACCTGTTCCTGCTGCCGTCCGAGAGCGAGTCCTTCGGCCTCGCGGCGCTCGAGGCCTTGTCGTGCGAGGTGCCGGTGATCGCCACCAGCGCCGGCGGCCTGCCCGAGGTGGTGGCCGACGGCGAGTGCGGCTTCCTGTTCCCGGTGGGCGACGTCGAGGGCATGGCCAAGGCCGCCAGCCTGCTGCTCGCGGATCCCGATCGCCGCCGGGCGATGGGCGCGGCGGGCCGGCGGCGGGCGGTCGAGAGCTTCGGCCAGGCCGCGGTCGTCGACCGCTACCGGGCCATCTACGAGCGCGTCACCGGCCGCGCCTGATGCCGCCCGGTCCGGATCCCGGCGTCCTTGTGGCTCGCCGCCGGCTTGTATAGACTCCGGCTTAGTTCCCCGGCTGGTGCGATTGCCAAAGTCCAAAGGAGACGACCGCGATGAGTGAGCCCAGCGTTCCGCCGCCACCGCCGTACTACACGCCGCCGCCGCCGCCCACCGGCCCCACCTCGGGCGCGGTCAGCCCCAATCGCGGCATCATGATCGTCCTTTCCTATCTCTGGCTCCTCGCCCTCATCCCGCTGCTCACCGAAAAGGATGACAAAGAGGTCCAATGGCATGCCAAGCACGGCCTGGTGCTGCTGGGCGCCGAGGTCATCGTGTGGGTCGCCTTCCTGTTCCTGCACATGGTCCTGATCGCCATCCACATCGGCTTCCTGGGCTGCTTCCTGTCGATCATTCAGCTGGTGCTCTGGCTCGGCATCCTGGTGCTGCACATCGTCTGCATCATCAAGGGCACCAAGGGCGAGCGCTTCCTGATCCCCGGCATCAGCCAGTACGCGGACCGGTTCTGAGGCCCTGACCGAAGGGACCGAGAGGTCGCCGCGCCGCCGCCGCTCGCCGCCGGCGCGCCCGGCGGCGGCGACCTCCCCGGCCCTCGGCCCCCCCGGGACATCACACCGCAGCACCCGCCCTTGGAGGGCCATCTCATGAGCCAGCCCATCGCCACGCCGCCACCGCCGCCCCCCCTGCCGCCGCCGGGCGTCGCGGCGCCTGCCAGTAGCCGGGCGGTCACCGCGCTGGTGCTGGGTATTCTCGGTCTCTGCTGCTGCGGCCTGGTGGCGCCTGTCGCCTGGTACCTGGGGACGGTGGAAGGCCGCGCCATCCTGGCGGGACAGTCGCCTGCCTCCGGCCAGGTGATGGCCACGGCCGCCAAGATCCTCGGCATCATCGGCACGATCCTGATGGGATTCGCCATCCTCTGGATCCTGTTCTGGGGCGGCTTCGCCGTGCTCCAGAGCCTCGCGAACCGGTGAGGCCCCGGCACGCCGGAAACGCCGGAAACGCCGGAAACGCCGGAAGATACCGCTGGGGCGGTATCGAAAGCTGGGCGCTTGCCGGAGCCGCCGGCCTGGCGGCGTTCCTGGTCCTCCGCGTGTGGGTGCCGCCGGAAGGCGCCGCCTTCGCCATCTGCCCATTGCGCCGCTTCACCGGCCTGCCCTGCCCCGGCTGCGGGATGACGCGAGCCTTCGCCCATCTCGCCAAGGGAGAGTGGACTGCCGCCCTTCGCGTTCATCCGCTGGCGCCGCTGTTTGCCGCCGAGCTGACCCTGCTGTGGGCGGCCTGGGGCGGCGCGGCATCGGGCCTGGTGCGCCTCCCCGTCGTGGCGAAGCCGGAGCTCGCGGCGCTCGGCCATCTCGCCGTCCTGGCGGCCGTATGGCTGGGGCGCCTGGCGACCGGCACGCTGCCGTGGTGAGCGCGGCGACGGCGCTCCGCGCTACTCTTGAGCACGATGGCCGCACCGCTGAACGCCCATTCCACCACCACCGCGATCGTTCCGGACAGTGCGGAGAAGCGGCCGCCGCCGCCGCGCCGGCGCCTGCGCCGGGCGGTGGTGCTGGCGCTGCTGCTCTGCCTGCTCGCCGTCGACCTGGCTCGGCCTCCGGCCAGCCAGGCCAGCGCTCGCCTGTTGCTGGGCGGCATTCATCTCTACCAGGCGACGCTGTCGCCGCGGCTGGGCGCTCTCGGCGTGCAATGCCGCTTCCGGCCGACGTGCAGCCACTACGCCGCCGGCGCGATCGCCCGGTACGGCGCGCTGTCCGGCAGCCTCCGCGCCGCCTGGCGCATCGTCCGCTGCGGGCCATGGACGCCCCTGGGCACCTACGATCCTCCGTAGGGTGGATTGCGAG
>DATGHG010000477.1:0-10038 GCA_035308185.1 Thermoanaerobaculia bacterium
CGCTCCTTCAAGAGTGTACCGCAAAGGGACACTTGGCTGAGACCCAACCGCTTGTTGCGCTTATCTAGTGATGGAAGGTAGTGTCTGAAGATTTCAAAACTGACCAATGGTTCTCTTCCGCCCGTATTATATACATAATACTGCTGCTCTAGCAGATACGTCGCTTGAGATATTCTCTCATGTCGCAATAGAATCGCGAGCGCATACAGGTACAGCTCGTGGACTATGAATCTGAAGTTGTCGAAATCAGAGTCTTTCCACTGGGACACATGCGCCTGTCTCATAGTGTATGGTATAAGGCTCTCAAGGAAGCGGTGTAAGTGATTTGTGATCTCGCCGGATTGGGAATACTGAGCAATAACAGTAAACAGTTGAATCGCCTCGTTGCGATAAGGAAGAAATGACTCGATATTTTTGATTACAGCATCGTCAAATTCGCCCTCCGGGTTCACTAGTCTGAAGCGCTCCAGATTTAGAGCGAACAGGGCACAATACTGATCGAATGCTCCTGCGGCGAAAGGCTGTTGGTTCCTCATCGCATCGATGCATCGTCTGAAGATCGCGGTTGTGCCGAGAGAAAGATGCTCGTCTTCGGACAAATAAGCCGGCCGGCTACCGATCTCCGGCTTTACGTTGAGAGGCTTGTCAAATATCCAGCGCAGCAGCCGCTCGAAGTTATCCACGTATAAGTCGTCATCGCTCAAATCGATGAAAATGCGTGATCTATAGTATGCTGGAAGGAAGGGCGCACCACTCTTATCTCTCGCGGTAACGATTGCGACGAACTTCTCTTGGCGCTGATTCTCATAAACCTCTTTGGAAATGATCTGCGTCTCCGTTCCGACACCACCAAGTCGCCCATCCGCTTTGGCGGCGTACTTCTCGTCGCATACAATAGCGACCTTCTTTATCTCGGGGTCTGTAACCATCTGCTCCATGAAGGCGAATGCATCATGACCCTCTTTCAGGTCCCATTTGTCGAGGATTACGTCAACGCCTGATTCGCGCAGCTCCGTGGCAATCCTCAAGACCAGTTGTTCGTGTGCCTCACCTGACCAGCTATATGAAATGAAGAGCTTAGGGGGATTCATCCTGCCTCCATGCAGTGAGTGGTTCTTAATGACCGCGTCCATGGAGTGGGTCAAATGAATCCAGGTATGTTTGTATGGTCATTTGAATTTGCCTAACTGCATCTTCTACCTGGGCTATTTCTACCCCTCATCATACATCCTGTTGTGTACCCAAGCAAGGTTATTTGGTAGTTCGTCGACCGAAAATGTGCATGCCGCGAATGCCTGATGATGTCGCCGACGAGTTTTTCAACCGGTCTTTGGCGCACCCAATAAGCAGGCGATGCAAACCATTTTGCGCGCGTCAGGCAGAGCGATTTGTCGCTAGGCTCTACCTTCCAGCGCTCTCTCCTCTCTTCTATGTCTGAAAGCGCTTACGCGGCGCATGCCCGCGTGGCCGACGAATTCGCCGGACCTACTACTCCTGGTGTTTGAGCACGAGCAGAAGGGGCTATGCGCCATTGTAGAGTGCGGCGATATCCGGTGCAATGTTATTGGTGCATGGCCCTATGTACATTGCTACAGACGGAGGGCGCCATCTGGCCCGAGCTGGGCAGCGGATAGAAGGACCCCGCGGACCCAGGATAGCCCATCAAGCAGCGTGGCGGTTCGGTTCATCGCTTCCTCGCCGGCCGGCGCAATCCCCTGTCGCTTCTCGCCTGCTGGCGGTTGGGTACCTGCTGCCCCGCGGTCGAATTCGGCGGGCGATCTTCCGCTGGTTCGAGATCCATCTGCGTGACGTTCAGGTCCAACTGCTTGGTATCGAAGCGGCTCGGGGAGCCTCGCTGATGCGCTGGGGCTCGCGCATCAGCTCGAAGCGCCCCGAACCTGTCCGGATCAACAGTACTGTCTTTAGACCGCAAGGCTGGCGCCCCTCTCGACAGGTTTGTGGATCTCGCGGCTGTCGCCAAAGACCACCATGGCCGAGATAATCGTCAGGCGTGCGAGCCCGACGGCATCACCGCCGGCGCGCTGATCGGCATGACCACCGCGAAGGAGCTGCGCCTCTACGCCAAGAGCCCCTCGATGCAGGCTGCCGCGCCGGGCAGCTGCCGGTAATCGAGACAACGTGACCGCTGGCGCTCGCGCAGCTCTTCCAGGTCGTGATGCACCGCGACGAACGCGGCGGCGGTCGCCTCCGGGTCGCCGCACCGCAGGCGGCGAAACTCGAGCGGCACGGGGTCGGGCGGCAGCGCCGGGCCGGCGGCGACACGCAGCAGGTTCTCGGTGACCGGGTCGTGCCCGCCCGGGCGCGGCAGGGCGGCCGGATCCACCAGGGCGAGCGGGACGCCCATTGCCGCCGCGCGGGCGGCCAGAACGGACCGGCAGTTGGCGGTGATCAGGAGGTCGTGGCGCGCGACCTCGGCCTCCAGCTCGCCGTAGGGAAGGTCCTCTCGGATCACCCGCGCCTGAGGCAGAAACGGCAGCGAGGGATCGAGCGGGCTCAGCACGCTGACCTCGACGCCGAGCCGGGAAAGACCGAGCATGGCCAGACGCTCGGCGGCCGGGAATTCCGGAAAGGCATGCATCCAGGGCGCGGCCGCCCACAGCCAGCGGTGGTGGCGCCGCGGGCGGGCCGCCACCGCGCCGGCCGAGAACACGAGCTGCTCCGCACGGGGCGCCTCGCCGTAGGTGAAGGGCCGCGGCAGGATGACCGCGACGCCCGGCGGGAGCGGGCAGACGAAGGAATCGCCGCAGGGGTCCAGCGCCGCGATGCGGACGCCGGCCGCCTGCCAGAGCGCCAGCAGCGCCGGGGTCAGCTGGGGGAAGATCGGTACCTGGAAAAAGGCGCGAAAGCTCGCCAGCACGATGAGGTCGGGAGCACGATCCATCGGGCGCACCTCGACGTCGAGGCCGCTCTGCCCGCGCTCCTTTTCGAGCAGCGCAAAGCCGCGCACGCGGCGCAGCAGACCGTCGACCCGGGGATGCGGGTCCCAGGCGCGGAGCAACTCCGCATAACTGATCCGAAAGCGTTCCCTGGACAGGCCCCGCGCCAGCCGGATGAGCGCCGTCAGCTCGCCGATGCTCCCCGCCATGAGGTGAGTGCTGGTCGAGGGGAAGACCATGAGCACCCACGGACGGCGTCGCCGGCCCTCAGGAGGTCGTCGTGACATGCGCTGGTCGTCCGTCGCTCTGGCCGGTTCGGGGTCTCTCGTCGGGTCGATCGCCAGGCCTAGCCAGCCACGTCCGCCGCATGGAGCAGACCTGCGATCGCCTCATCGAGCGCCGGCAGCGCCGGCCGGCCCGCCTCGCGCTGCCGCCGCCGCGCCTCGACCATCGCGGCCAGCAGCGCCTGCTCGGCGGTGTTGAGATTGAGATGGATCTCGCGAAACTCGAGTGCCTCGGCCCGCGCACCGCGAGCGAGCAACCACGACAGCAGATCGCCGAGATGCGGATGGTGCCGCACCAGGTCGGGCGGCACACCGTCGAGCAACCCGGCGCCGAATCCCACGCAACCGCACCAGCGCGTGCTGCCGGCCAGCTGGCCGGCGGCCGGCTTCTCACGCACGCTCAGCACGCGGCCGGCCGCGTCGGTCACCACGTTGCACAGGATGCGGTGCGACGCCGAATCGCGCACGACGCCCACCAGCAGGTCGGGCGCCGCCGCACGCCCGGCCAGCGCGCGGAACGGCGACGAGTCTTCGTAGTACTCGTCGCCGAGGAGCACCAGCACAGCATCACCTGCCAGCGACGGCGCCAGCGCAAGCAGGCCCAGGATCGGTCCGAGCGGCTCGCCTTCGGCCACGCAGGAGATGGTCACCCCCGCCGGCGGCGTGTAGAGGGCGAGCGCCGAGCGCACGCTGCCGGCGAAGGTCGCCGAGGTCGCAACCAGGATCTCGGCGACGCCCGCCTCGGCACATTGCTCGATCTGGCGCATCAGGAGCGGCTGGTCGAAGATCGGCAGCAGGCACTTGGGCAGCACCTGGCCCAGGGTGCCGAGCCGGGAACCCCTGCCCCCGGCCAGGATGACCGCCCGCGGATACGGAACCATGGGCGCCAACGGTAGCCGCTGCTCGACCCCGCCGCAAGTCCGGGGAAATGCTAAGGTGGTCGACGCATGGGTAGCCTTTGGCAGGACCTGCGCTTCGGCGCACGCTCGCTGCGGCGCAGACCGGCCGTCACCGTCCTGGCCGTCCTCACCCTCACCCTGTGCATCGGCGCCAACACGGCGATCTTCAGCGTCGTCGACGGGGTGCTGATCGAGCCCCTGCCGTGGCCGCGGCCGGAGCAGCTGGTGGTAGTCACCGAAAGCGCGCCGGCGCTGGGGTTCTCGGAGATGGGCGGCTCGCCGCCGAACTTCGCCGACTGGCGCCGCCTCAACCAGGTCTTCTCCAGCCTCGACGCCTTCCACCGCGGCCGCTATACGCTGACCGGCGGTGGCGAACCCGAGGCCCTCCCCGGCGCCGCGGTGACCGGCGGCTTCTTCGGTACCCTGGGCGTGCGGCCCCTCGCCGGGCGCTGGCTGCAACCGGCGGACGACCGGCCGGGCGGCGAACCGGTGGTGGTCCTGAGCGCCGGCCTCTGGCATCGCCGCTTCGGCGGCGATGCCGGCATCCTGCAGCGCCGGATCGTCATCGACGGCCGCTCCTGTACGGTGGTCGGCGTCGCGCCGTCGACCCTGCAATACCCGGGCAAGAGCCAGCTCTGGGTGCCGCTCGCACTCGACTATGCCAAGGAGCGCCGCGGCGCTCACTATCTGGGCGTGATCGGGCGGTTGCGGCCCGCGGTGAGCCTGGCCTCCGCCCAGGCGGACATGTCGGCGACCGCCGGCCGGCTGGCGCGGCAATTCCCTGCCGAGGACAAGGGATGGGGTGTCGACCTCACCCGCCTGCAGGACCTGACGGTCCGGGAGATCCGACCCGCCCTCACCATGTTGCAGTTGGCGGTCTGGACGGTGCTGCTGATCGGCTGCGTCAACGTGGCGAACCTGCTGCTCGCCAGGATGGCCTCGCGCGAGAGCGAGCTCGCCGTCCGTGCCGCGCTGGGGGCGGGGCGGTGGCGCCTGGCGCGGCAGAGCGTCGCCGAGGGCCTGCTCCTCGCCGGCGCCGGCGGCGCGCTCGGGCTGCTGGTCGCGCGCTGGGGGACGCGGGTGCTGATCGCGCTCGACCCCGATGCCATTCCACGCGCCGAAGCGATCGGCATCGACGCGCGGGTCCTCGCCTACGCCGTTCTGGTATCGGCCGCCACGGGAGCGGTTTGCGGCCTGGTGCCGGCGTTGGCGGCGACCGGCAGCCAGCTCCACGGCGCGCTCCGGCAGGGGGGTCGGGCGGTCGCGGGCGGCCGCCGCGGCGGGCTGACGCGCCGCGCCCTGGTGCTCGGCGAGGTGGCGCTGACGCTGGCCCTGCTGGTTGGCGCCGGCCTGCTGCTGCGGAGCTTCGCGCGCCTGCAGGCGGTGGATCCCGGCTTCGAGCCGCGGGGCGTGATCGCCGCGAAGCTGACTCTGCCCGCGTCGCGATATCCCGACCCGGCACGCCAGTCGGAGCTCTTCCAGCGGGCGCTGCAACGCATCGGCGCGCTGCCGGGAGTGGAGCACGCGGCCGCGATCGACGCGCTGCCGCTGGCCGAGGACGGCGAGCTGGTCGAGGTCGTTGCCGAAGGGCGCCCGGCTCGCCTGCCCGGCGAGGACCACAGCGGCCATGGCAGCCTGGTCAGCCCCGACTATTTCGCCGCGCTGAAGATCCCGCTGCTCGCCGGCCGGACCTTCAGCGAGGGCGACGACCGCAAGAGCCTGCCGGTGACCATCCTCGGCCGTTTCGCGGCGTCCCGCCTCTGGCCGGGACAGAATGCGGTCGGCCGGCGCGTCTCCTTCGGCCGGATCCCGAGCCGGCCGGACGCGCCATGGTGGACGGTGATCGGGGTGGTGGGCGACGTGCGCGACACGGATCTCGCCATCGCGCCGGAGATGGAGGTCTACATCCCGCAGCTGCAACTTCCGGTCGGGACCTCGACGCTGGTCGTGCGCGCCGCGGGCGACCCGCGGCGACTGGTCGGACCGATCCGCCGCGCCATCCAGACGCTCGACCCGGATCTGCCGCTCGACAAGGTGCAGACCCTGACGCGGGTCGTCTCGTCGGCGCTCGCCGGCAGGCGCGTCAGGACCTGCCTGCTGGGTATCCTTGCCGCCCTGGCGCTGCTGCTGGCGGTGGTCGGGGTCTACGGGCTGGTCAGCGGCGCGGTCGGCGAGCGGGTGCACGAGATCGGCATCCGCATGGCCCTGGGCGCCAGGGGCGACGAGGTGGTGCGAATGATCGTCCGGCAGGGGATGCGGCTGGTTGCAGCCGGCCTGCTGCTCGGGCTGGCGGGCGCCTATGCCTTCAGCCGGCTGCTGGCAGGCCAGGTCTACGAGGTCGCGGTCGCGGACCCGTGGACCTACCTCGGCGCGGCGGGGGTCCTCGCGGCCTTCGCCCTGGTCGCCAACTGGCTGCCGGCGCGGCGGGCGAGCCGCGTCGATGCGCTCGAGGCGATGCGCTGCGAGTGATGGCAGCAGCGCCGGCCCACCCTCGATTCTGGAGCGGGGGAGCGGGGGCGGGCCGGCGTTCTGCCGTTGCAATGGGCCGTTGCCGGCCTGCAGACGGCTCCTTCAACGAAGCCGCTGCGGTACGGTGCGGGTCAGGGCTTGCAGGGTTCGGTGTGCCCCGAGGGCGAAAGGTTGCAGGAGCCCCCTGCGATCTCCGCCAGGTCCAGGTCTCTCGCCGGGGTGATCAGATTCCGCACGGTCTCTTTCGAGAGGACCAACTGCTTCTTCCTTTTCTTCACGTTCGCCCCTTTCTTATGCTATACGACTGTTGAACTAGCCCTCTTATACATCGTTTCCATGGCTCAAGACAAGGGGATAGGCAACGTGGAGAGCAGGAGCGCCCGATCCCAGGCCGGATCGACTTGAGAGACAGCCGCGAGGAGAGCCAGTCCGATGCCCGTGGCTCCCCTGGCAAACCCGGGCTCGTCCAACCACTCGCCACGATAGGTGATGCGAAAACCGGCAATGCCGACGCCAGGGGTGCGCTGGGCGAGCGCCTGGTCGAGCCAGCGGCGCGCGGCCTCGGCGAGGGCCGTCTCGCCGGTCGCCTGATAGAGCCGGTTGAAGACGTGGCCGATACCGGCCGGCCCGTCGGAGAGCCCGGCGCCGGCGCCGCCGGCCAGGTCGGGATGGCGGGCGGCCGCGGCGAGCGCCACGCGCCGGCCGGCGGCCTCCCAGGCCGGCTCGCCCGCGCCACGCGCCGCCAGCAGGAGGCTGGCGGCGATGCCGAGATCCCCGACCCGCCAGGCGAGTGGGCTTTCTCGCGCCGCGGCGCCGGAGAAGTGGAACTGAGGGAAGCGGTAGCCGCTCTCCGGAGGCCGCTCGCGCGCCAGCAACCACGAGACCGTGGCGGCGAGCAGCGACCGCGCCGCGGGGGCGGCGACACCGGCCTGACAGGCGGCACCCAGCAGCGCGATGACGCCCGCGACCCCCTGGCCCATGCCGAGGACATAGGCGCCCTGCGGGAGCTCCCCGCGGAATTGAGGAGGCAGGTCGCCCACCGGGCTGAAGAAGGCGGCACCTTCCGGATGGCGCTCGGCGCGGCGCGCCAGCTGCGCGACGACCGCTTCGAGGCATTGCGCCGCGGCCGGCCGCGGCAGCCGCTCGAGCGCGTAGACGCCCAGCCCCACCAGACCGGTGAAGAGGTCGTAAGCGCCCTCCCAGGGCGAGCGCGAAAGGCTGCGCAGGAGAACCTCGTCCACCTCCCGGTTGCCATCCTCCTCGTCCGCGAACAGGCGCCCTGCCAGGTGGGCCGCGGTCCAGGCGATCCCCGGAAAGCCGAGGTACAGGCTGGTGCCCAGGCGCAGGCCGGCGGCGGCCTCGGTGGCCTGGTCGAGCAGGTCGATGGCGACGTCGGCATGGGCATCGCCAGCGCCAGCGCCGTGAAGCGCAAGGTAGGCATGGAGGAGACACTGCCCCACACGGCCGCTGCTCAGCGCGTTCTCCCAGACCGGAACGCCCTCGGGCCGGAGGTTGCGGGGATAGAAGGAGACGCCGCGGGCGGTGACGGCGGCGATGTCGCCGGCCGCCGCCAGCGCTCGGGCCGCGGCCTCGCCGGCAAGGAGGGGGCGCCAGGGGAGGCTCACGCCCGGATCATGCGGCGCTCCGACGGAGCGGGTCAATCCGACGGAGCGGGTCCATCGTCGCCGCCAGTACCCTGCTCCCCCCGCCAGAGGGGTCGGGGCACCAGGTAGAATGGAACCTCCGACTGCGAGGCCAGACCATGGATGAGAAACGGCTGGATTGGAGCACCTGGTACGTGGTTCCCGCGAGCCTGCGCTTCCGGCTGACGCCCGCCGGAAACCTGCGCGCGGATGCCGAGCGGGCCCCCCACGTGATGACCGAGCTGGCCGAGGTGGCAGCCGATCAGGTCGAGCTGCTGCTCGGCTTCGCGAGCCCCCTGGCGGCCGAGGCGGCTTTCGCGCGCGCCGCGGAGACCTGGGACCTCGACCGCGAGACCTACGGCCTGCTGCTCGAGACCTGGATCGCCCGCGGCCTGCTGCGGCCGGCCGGCGCCGGCGCCTACGCGACCACGCGCCTGGCGGTTTTCGCCGAGGCGGTCGCGGAAAAGGCCGCGACGGCATCTCCGGTCTTCCCGCTCCGCTCGCACTTCGCCATGCAGCAGCCGGTGCTGTTCGTGCCCGGGCTGGGCACCCGCGAGATCCACGACGGCCGGCGCTTTCCCTGGGTCGCCGTCCTCGAGGCCGCCTTCCCGCTCATCCAGGCCGAGTTCAGCGCGCTCCTCGCCAGCGCCGACTTCTTGCGGGTCAACCCCGACTTCACCCATCAGGGAGAATGGGCGGCCGCCTACCTCTGGGCTCACGGCGAGAGAATCGAGGCGATCTGCCGCCAGTGTCCCGAAACCACCCGCCTGCTGACCTCGATCCCCGGAGTCTCGCAATTCGGCCTGGCGATGTTCTCGGCCCTCGCCCCGCACACCCGGATCGCGCCGCACCATGGCGTCACCAACGCGATCTTGCGGTGCCAGCTGCCGCTACGGGTGCCGCCCGGCTGCAAGTTGAAGGTCGGAGATCACGAGCTCGAGCAGCAGGAAGGGCGCTGCATCGTCTTCGACGACTCCTTCCTGCATTCCGCCTGGAACGACAGCGACCAGGCGCGCTTCGTCCTGCTGTTCGACTTCTTCCACCCCGACCTGACCGGCGACGAGATCGAGTATCTGGCGCGGCTGCCGGCGAAGCAGGCCATGGCCAAGCACCACCTCGCCCAGGCGATCGATGGCCCGAAGGCGGCGTGGGCGAAGCCAGAACCCGCCGGCGACGCTCCCGGGTGACGGCGCCCTGAGCCGACCGGCGGCGTGCCGACAGCACTGAGGGCTTCCTAAACCCTTCGCCTTGGACTATCTTCCGACCTGATCACGACCGAGCGTGCGGACCGATCCAGCCGCCAAAGACTCTTGGAGGGAGTGCCAGTGAAACGAACTACCTTGATGGTGGCGCTGCTGCTTTGCCTGGCGCCGGCTCTGGCACGGACCGTGGGCGCGGCCGGCCGGGAGGACCAAGCCGCCAGGAGCGGCGATGGGGACCAAGCCGCCAGGAGCGGCGATGGGGACCAAACCGCCAAGAGCGGCCAGCATGGGGACCAGGCCGACAAGGGGGACAAGGGGGACAAGAGCGAGAAAAAGGAACCCCTCTCGGACGCCACCTTCGCCGGCCTCAAGCTGCGCGGCATCGGACCGGCCTTCATCTCCGGGCGCGTGGCCGACCTCGCCGTCGATCCCCGCCGTCCCAGCACCTACTACCTGGGGGTCGCATCGGGCGGAGTCTGGAAGACCACCAACGCCGGCACCACCTTCGAGCCGATCTTCGACGGCGAGGGCTCCTATTCGATCGGCTGCGTCACCATCGACCCCAACGATTCGCTGGTGGTCTGGGTGGGCACCGGCGAGAACAACAGCCAGCGCAGCGTCTCCTACGGCGACGGCGTCTACAA
>DATGHG010000478.1:0-3557 GCA_035308185.1 Thermoanaerobaculia bacterium
GCGGGAGCAGCAGGTCAAGCGGGTCGACTACTGCATCAGCACCATCCCGCTGCCGCTGCTCAGGAGGCTGATCGACAACCCGACCTTCTCGCCGGAGTTCAAGAGCGCCGTCGCCGCCGTCAGGTTCGAGGCCGCCGCCAAGGTCGGCTGGCAGGCCGACGAGCGCTTCTGGGAGTCGCCGCGCCAGCAGATCTACGGCGGCATCAGCTGGATCGATCACCCGATCACCCAGCTGTGGTATCCCTCGTCGGGCTATTTCTCCGGCAAGGGGGTGCTGACCGGCGCCTACAACTATGGGGAGACCGCGCGCAAGTTCGGCCTGCTGCCGCTCGACCAGCGGCTGATGCTCGCCACCCAGGGCGCCGAGCGGCTGCACCCCGAGTTCCTGAAGTTCGTCAAGACCGAGCTCGGCCTGTCGATCGCCTGGCAGCAGGTGCCGCACCAGCCGGGCGGCTGGGCCGACTGGGACTGGAGCAAGCCCGAGCAGGTGGCCGCCTACGATCGCCTGCTCGCTCCCGACAAGCGCTTCTTCGTCTGCGGCGATCAGGTGTCGTTCCTGAGCGGCTGGCAGGAGGGCGCGATCCTTTCGGCCCATCACGTCGTGCGCCAGATCACCGCCGCCACGCCGCAGCCGCTGGCGGTGCCGAAGCTGGTGCCCGGCCGCGCGCCGCGCACCCGCCGGATCGTCGGCGCCGACGTCAGGTAGCCAGGTAGCCCGGCCGCGGCGCACCCTCGCCCCCCGCCCCCAATCACCGCGCCCGCTCAGAGCGGTGCGATGCGGACGCCGCCGCCGCTCGAACGCACCCGCAGGAGCTCGCCGCCGCCGTGCAGCACTCCCTTGACGGAGTGGCGCGAGAGCTTGCCCTGCACCGTCACCGGCAGGTCGCACGACACCGAGCCGCCGGAGGAGCCGGCATCGACGCCGAGGCTCACGGCCGGATCGACCAGCACCTCGACGCCGCCGCCGCTCGAATCGACGTCGCCGCCGTGGGCATTGCCGGCGGCGAAGCGGACGTGGACCGGTCCGCCCGACGAGGACGCGTCGACGCGCCCGCCGGCGTCGCGGATCGTCACCCCGCCGCCGCTCGAATCGGCGCGCACGCTGCCCGCCACCTGCTCGAGCTGAATGCCGCCGCCGCTCGACCGCGCCTCGACCGCGCCCTGTACCGCCGCGGCGCGCACGCCGCCGCCGGAGCTCGACAGATGGATGTCGCCGCGCAGGCCGTGCACCTCGACCGCCCCGCCGCTCGATCGGGCGTCGAGCCTGCCGGCGAGGTCGTGGGCCACCACCGCCCCTCCCGAGCTGCTCAGCTGGGTGTCGCCGGTCAGCTCCGAGGCCTCGACGCGCCCGCCGCTGGTATGCACCGAGGCGGCGGTGGCGCGCGGCACGCTGACCGTGATCTCGACCCGGCCGTGCCAGCCGATCCAGCCTTCGAACCAGCTCCAGCCGTGGTTGCGCCGCCGGATCAGGATCTCCGCCTGGCCTGGTGTCGCGGTGAAGCTCATCTCGTAGACCTGCTCGAAGTCGTCGCGGTCCGCGCTCACCACCACCGCCGCGCCCGAGGCGGCGTCGCCGCGCACCACGACGCTGCCGACCTCCGACCTGACGATCAGGCGCCCGCCCGGAGCGAGCGCCAGGTGCTTCTCGATCCGGGTGGCGCCCTGCGCCGGGATCGCCGCCAGCGCTCCGGCTCCAAGCCCCACCGCCACCGCCACCGCGAACCGCTTTCGGACGTTGTCCATTGAGTTCTCCCTCTCCGTTGGATCCACCTACCGGGATCGGGCCGCCGGGGTTTCAGCGGGCAGGCGCCGGCGTCGCGGTCCGCGGCGCGGGTCAGGGGCGGTGCGGGCGGCGGCGGCGCGGCTGCGGTCCGGGCTGCCAGCGGAAGCGCTCGAGGTCGACGCGGCCGCCGCGGTCGAATGCGACGTCCTCCTCTTCGAGCAGGAAGCGCTGGTAGCCCTCCCTGCCTGGCTGAGAGCGGGGCGAGCGGGGGCTGACCTCGCCGCGGGCGTTGATCACCCGATGCCAGGGCACGTCGCTTCCCTCCGCCAGGGCGTGCAGCGCATAGCCGACCTGCCGCGCCCGTCCGGCCAGACCGGCCATCGCCGCCACCTGGCCGTAGGTGGCGACGCGGCCGTGCGGGATGCGGCGGACCGCATCGTAGATGCGCGGATATGCGCCCGCTCCCGGCGGCGTCGGCCGGGACGCCGGCGGCCGCCGCGGTTTCACCGGCGCGACGAGCCCAGCCGGAGACCCTCCGGCTCGATCGTCACCAGCACGGACAGGCGCTCCGGCGGCACCTCGGCGGGGTCGTCGGGCAGATCGGCAGCCTCGTCCCAGGTGCCGCGGTCGAGGCCGAGCAGGTAGATGCCCTTGAGCAGGCGCGGCCGGCCCTTGTCGGCGCCCAGGGTGAAGCTGGCCTGCAGCAGCCGGGTCGGGCTCCCGGCGGGCGGCACCACCCGCAGCACCAGCGACAGATCGCTGTACCAGTCCGGCCACAGCACGAAGCTGACGCGCGCGCTGCGATCCTCGGACGGCAGCCGGCCCGGCAGCCGGCGGTAGCTCCAGGCAGCGAAGCGGGCCGTGCTCCCGGCCGGCGGTTCGAGCAGGGGCACCATGACGTCGAGATCGATCGCCTGCGGCCATTGCTCCGCCGCCGGCCCGTCCGGCAGCAGGCGCGGGTAGAGGTCGTGAACGGTCATGCGCACCGCGCCGCCGACCAGCGCCGGGTCGCCGGCGGGCATGCTGTGGGAGGGCAGGAGGTGCCGGCCGGTGGTGAAGGTGCCGCCGCGGCGCCGTACGGTGAGGACGGTCAGGTCGGGCGGCAGCTTGCGGAGGTTCTCGAGCAGCTCGCTGCCCTCGAGGTAGCCGACCGACAGCGGCAGCCTCTGGATCGCGGCGTCGGCCTGGGTGCCGGCGGCCGCCGCGGCGGCCGGCGCCGCGGCGTCGAGCGTGGCTCCGGCGGCGGCGCGGGGCGCGAACAACGGCGCCACGACCGGCGTCAATGCTGCCAGCGAACCGAGAGCCAGGAAGTCTCGCCGGCGCAGCGGTCCGCGGCCCGCCGCTCCATCGTCGCGCAAGGTCATGGTCTTCTCCTCCGGGCGCATCCCGACGCCGCCCACCAGCGCCGGCCGCGGCCAAATCGAAATCGACAAAGCCCCCACGCGTGGCGTGGCGGCCAATCTGTTGCCTGCTGCAAGGGCGGACCGATGGTAGCACTGTTCCGGGCGCCGGGCGAGAGAATCCAAGAACGGTCGAGCAAGGCATGCGGAGACCAATTGAAAGGTTTTTTAAGCGCTTGCTCCGCACCGTTCATCGCGCGTTGGCGCCTGCGCTAGAATCGAACGTCATGAGAGCTGCGCGGATCGCGGGGGTGTTGGCGTCGATCGTTTTGTGGCTGCTCGCTCCCTGGCGCGCCGGAGCGGGGGCGGGCGCCGTGCTCGCCGAGCTGCCGCGGGTGATCGATCCGCACGCCAGCTACCTCATCTATCTGCACGGCAGGATCGTCGAGGACGAGGGGCCGCGCCCGGTCAGCCCGCGATTCGGCGTCTACGAA
>DATGHG010000479.1:0-23442 GCA_035308185.1 Thermoanaerobaculia bacterium
GCACAGCTGATTCCTGGTTCCGAATGTGAGCCCTCGTTGCTGGTTAACAGCCCACCGCGGAATCTGCTCATGGGGCGCATGGCCCTCGATCATGGCAGAATCGAGTCCGCTGGCGTCGTGAAAGCCACCGGCAGCGGCCGCAACGTGATCTTCGAATTCTACTGCGCTAAGAGCATGCAGCCGCCTCTGCTTGCGCAGGCAATGGCCACCGGAGTCGTGTATACGGTGCATATCGATAATGACTGGGTGGATCTTAGACTGATTCGGTTTGGAGATCGCCACGTGCACCATGGTCGGGAAAGGAATGTACAAGTTAAGCAGCGGAGGAATCTCGAGACGGTGACCGTAAGGTTGCGCAACCTGCCGCTGGAGGAGCTGCTCGGCCTTCCTGCCTTTCCCGGTTCAGGATTGGATCACTACGGGCTGTTGTACCGCACCCTCAGGACGATCCCCGACGACCCACCGATACCCCGCCCGCTCTATGAGCCGAGGGTCGAGGCAGGGCCGGCCGCAGGCGCCAACACGATCTGCGCGGGACACAGTCTCCCGCCAGCCGACTGAGCCGGAAGCCAGGAGATGCCATGCCCTTTCACCCAAAAATTGCGGTAGTGCCTGGAAGGTTTCTGCTTACGTTCCGGTCATCGAACGACCTCAGAGGTTTCGTCACCGGCGTTCTAAGCGCAGAACGCACTGAATTCATCGAGGGCCACCACTATCGTCGGTTCGGTTCCCGCGTGCTTGCGGTCACGGCGACCTACGATCAGGCCGTGAAGTGGGCGGCCTTGACTCACTACCACGTGGACGTGGAACCAGACCAGCCAGCGCGCCTCGCTGAGGGTGAGTTGGCCGCAGCGAAGCGTGCCGTAGACAGCTGGGGCCTTGACCGTATCGACCAGCGTGACCTGCCGCTCGATGGCACCTATGGGCCCAAGAACGATGGCAACGACGTTCACGTTTACGTGCTTGACACCGGCGTCGACCCGGACCCTCAATATAACGACCGCCTGGGCGCCGGATGGAGCGCCTTTGGCGATGACACCGGCGACTGTGACGATCACGGCACGCGGGTGGCTGGCATTATTGGCGCCTCGGAATTCGGAGTAGCGAACCAATGCATTCTCCATCCGGTGAAGATTTGGTGCACCGACGAAGGCTCGACGTGCACGATCATGAGCGGCCTCTGGTGGGTCGCATGCAACAAACCTCAGGGGACAACGGTGATCGCCTGCCTGAGCGTTTACGTTCCGTACTCGGAGCCACTCAACGCTCTAGTGCTCGACACGGTGCTCAAGGGCGTCCTGGTCGTGGTTGCGGCGGGAAACGATGGCGACGACGCGGGCGAGTACTCGCCCGCTAGTCTGGGGGACCAAGCCGGTGTTCTCACGGTTGGCGCTACCTACGAATCCGACGCCATGTGGGAAGGCTCGAACCACGGCGACAAGATCAGCCTTTTCGCGCCGGGAGTCGCCATTACCACAATGGATACCGACGACTTCACCGGCACCTCCGCCGCTGCACCGCACGTGGCCGGCGTGGCCGCCATCTACCTAGCTGCGAATCCTGACGCCACTCCCGCTAAGATCAAGCGTGCGATCCTTTGCAACGCCTCTTCCGACAAGCTGACGTTCGTCGAGGATTCGCCCAATCTCCTGCTGTACAGCGACGTGCTGTTGCCGTGCGCGACCACCGTTCCACCTGACGATCGGAATAAGGACGCGGATCGCGCCGAATCCACTGGCGGGCCAAAGGGAGACGCCAGGAGAGTACCAGCTCGGCGAGCTCAGAAGGCGAAAGTGAAGGTGGGGCAGAGGAAGACACCGCCCGGCAAGAAGTCGCACCCTCGCGGTTAGCGCCACAACTCGACGCTGAGGCGAGGGCCCCCCAGGAGCCCGATCGGCAGGTCGTACAGGCAGCGCCTTCGCGGGTGATTTGGTAGTCTTGGAATCATGCTCGTGGCCAAGCTCGACACCCTGCCGGAGGCACAGCGGCGCCTGTGGGAGGAGCTCGGCGGCGTGCCGACCGGCTTCGTGCTCTATGGCGGCACGGCGCTGGCACTGCGGTTCGGGCACCGCCGCTCCGACGACTTCGATTTCTTCTCCAACCAATCGTGGAACCCGGACGATCTCGAGGCGACGGTGCCCTTCCTCCGCGGCGCGGTCCGCTTGCGGTCGGCGCCCAACACCCTGGTCTCCCGGATCGATCGCGGCGGGCCGGTTCAGGTCTCCTTCTTCGGCGGCCTGAGCCTGCGGCGGGTGTACGACCCGGACGCGGTCGCGGACCTGCGAGGGCTGCACGTCGCGTCGCCGCTGGACCTGGCGGCGACCAAGGTCAAGGTGGTGCAGGACCGGGCCGAGAGCAAGGACTACATCGACATCAGTTGCCTGCTGGATGCCGGGCTCGCATTGGAGGAAGCCCTCGGCGCCGCGCGCGCCGTCTACGGGTCGAGCTTCAACCCTTTGCCAAGCCTGAAGGCGCTCTGCTATTTCGGCGATGGTGATCTTGGCAGCTTGCCGGCGACGGTACGGGATCGACTGGCGGCGGCGGCCGGCCGGGTGGACCCGACCCGCATCCCCGCGCTGCCGGCGCGGCCGGGAGGGATTGCGCCGTGACCGAGCTCGAAAAACTGGCGGGCCGCCTCGTCTGGTGGCAGGTGCCCGCGGTGGCCTTGCGCGATCAGGCCCGACTGCTCGCCCAGGTGATGGTTTACGGCACGCCCGAGGATCTCGCCGTGGCTCGGCGACACTTCCCTGAGAGCGCCTTTCGCGCGGTGCTCGCCCGGCCGCCGGCAGGAGTCTTCGATCCGCGCTCCTGGGCCTACTGGCACGTGGTTTTCGGTTTGCGGCCCGCGGGCGATCCGCCGCCGCGCCAGCTTCCCGCTTGACCGGAAACGCCGCGGCCCGGCGCGTCAGCGCTCTGCGGCCCGCCGCTCTGCGGCGCCGCGGCGCTGGCGCAACGCGCCGAGGCCCAGGGTGGCGAAGAACAGCAGGCTCGCCGCCAGCACCACCGCGCCGCCGGTCGGCACCAGCAGCCGGGTCGAGATGGCCAATCCGCCGGCACCGGCCAGGAAGGCGACGGCGATGCTCAACAGCAGGTAGCCGCGGGTGCCCCTCGCCAGGTTGCGGGCCGCCGCCGCCGGCACCACCACCAGCGCCTCGACCAGCAGCGCACCGATGATCTTGAGGCCGACCACGATCGCGGTGGTGAGCAACACCGCGAACAGGTACTCGACCCAGGCCGAATCGACGCCCGCCACCCCGGCAAGCGGCGGGCTCAGGCTGTCGAGCAGCAGGCCGTTGTACTCGCGCGCCAGCAGCGCCGCCACCCAGATCCCGGCCGCCGCCAGCAGCACCAGGTCGCCGTCGGTGACCGTGAGCAGACTGCCGAACATCACCGACTCCACCTGGTGGATGTTGAAGCGCCGGGTGACCGCCACCAGCAGGCAAATGCCGAGACCGAGGGTGAGCGCCAGGAAGACTCCGATCAGGGTGTCCGGCGGCAGCGCCGAGCGGCGTTTGACGTACACCATGCCCAGCGCCGACAGCAGGCAGAAGCCGAAGATGCCGCCGTAGGGGGCGTTGAGCGGCTCGCCGAGCAGCAGCCCGATCGACAACCCGGTGAGCGCCGCCTGGCCCAGCGCCGCGCTGAAGAACGCCATGCGCCGCGCCACCACCAGGTGGGAGAGGCCGCCGAGCAGCGGCGCCAACACCAGCACCGCCAGGAAGCCGCGCACCATGAACGGATACTGGAAATCGGACGGCAGCCTGCCGGCCCGCGCCAGCTCCGCCACCCAACCATAGAAGCGCTCGATCACGCCGGCGCTCCGGCGCCGGCAGCGGCGGCGCCGCCGAACGCGACCAGCCCCACCAGCTCCGCCAGCGCCTGCCCGCCGGCCAGGATCTCGGCGGCCGGCCCGTCCGCCCGCACGGTGCGGGCGAGCACGGTCACCCGATCCGCCAGCCGCCGCGCCTGCGCCAGGTCGTGCGACACCATCAGCACCGTCACCCCGTCGTCGCGGCAGAGCGCCGCCAGCACCTGCTCGAGCCGCCGCGCCGCCGCTTCGTCGAGGCCGCTCGCCGGCTCGTCGAGCAGCAGCAGCTCGGGAAGCGGGTCGAGGGCGTGCGCCAGCAACACCCGCCGCAACTCGCCTCCGGAGAGCACCGCGAGCGGCTTGCCCTCGATCCCGGACAGGCCGACGCGCGCCAGCAACGCCGCCACCCTGCCGCGCGTCGCCGCGGCGATGCCCAGGCAGACCGGCCGCCGCTGGCGGGTGAGCGCCAGGAAATCGGCGACCGTCACCGGCAGCGTGCGATCGACGGCGAAGCTCTGCGGCACCAGCCCGACCCGGCCGTCGCCGCGCCAGTGCGCCACGATCCTCCCGGCGAAGGCGGTCTGGCCCAGGATGGCGGCGAGCAGCGTGCTCTTGCCGGCGCCGTTGGGACCGACCAGCAGGTGCAGGGAGCCGCGCTCGACCGTCAGGTCCACCCGCTCGAGCAGCGTCTCGCCGCCGCGCCGCACCCACAGGTCGCGCACCTCCAGCAGGGGCGCCCGCCGCGCCGTCGGGTCAACCATGCGGCGGCGGCGCGGCCTTCGGCGCCGCCCGGCCCGGCGGAACTACCGGCGCCATCGGCGCGGCCACGCCGGCCCGCGGCGCCGTCACCAGCGCCTCGATCATGGTGTCCACGTTCTTCTGCATCTCCTTTTCGAACTTGTCGGCGGTGTAGGCCCCCGAGGCGATGTGGCTGATGGTGTAAACGCGCACCCCGGCCTCGTCCCGCAACACCGCGAGCAGCTGGGGCGGGAAGCTCTCCTCGCTGAACACCACCGGGATCCGCTCGCGGCGCAGCAGCTTGACCATGTCGCGCAGCTCCGCCGCCGACGGCGTCAGCCCGTGCGCCGGCTGCACCACGCCCGCCACCTCCAGCCCGAACTCCTGCAGCAGGTAGCCGTAGCCGTCGTGGACGGTGACCACCCGGGTGATCCTGGCGTCGGCCAGCCGCGCCGCGGCGCGGGCCTTGATCAGGCGCAGCCGCCGCGCGTAGGCCTCCGCATTGCGCTCGAGCGCCGCCGCCGATTCCGGCCGCAACACCGCCAGCGCTCTGGCGATGGCATAGGTCTGCTGCACGGCGTTGGTGAACGAGATGAAGGTGTGGGAGTTGACCGCCGTGCCGTGCATTGAGCGGATCTGCGGCGTCGCGTCGTTGGGCCGGATGACGACCACCTTGCGGTTGCCCGAGGCCCGCAACATCGGAAAGATGAAGTCGTCGTGGCCGATGCCGTTGACCACGATGGCGTCGAGGTCGGCGAGCTTGCGGATGTCCTCCGGCCGCGGCTGGTAGTCGCCGGCGTCGATCTCCCCGGGGAGGATCGGGCGGACCTCGAACCCGGGGAGGTCGCCGACGATATTGCGGGTCCATGAATAGTAGGGGTGGAGGGTCACGCCGATCACCAGCGGCGCCCGCGCCGCCCGCGGCTGCGGCGGCAACGGCGCCGCGGCTTTCGACGGCGCCGGCGAAGCCGGAGCTGCCGGCGGTGCCCCCGCCGCCGCCGCTGCCGGCGGCCCCATCATCGCGACCAGCGCCACACTGCCGCCGCCGCCCGGGAACAGAGCCGCGCCGGCCAAGAGCAGCGCCGCGCCAGCCACGACACCCGGCATGCCCCTGGGGCAGCCGTCCACCAGCCCGTGCGCCTTGAAGGTCTTCATCGCCATCATCCCTCGATCTCCAGCGTCTGGCGCCGAGCGGTCACCGCTCTGCCATCCCGGCGCCTCTTGGTATTTTCGTCGTCCGCCACTCGACAGCCGCCGCCATCCGTTCGACGGCCGCCGCCGGACCTCGGCGAGCGCCAGCCGACGCCTCTCCCTTCACCGCCCCACCGCGCCCACCAGGAGCTGAATCCAGCCGCGCGCATACGGCTCCGCAATCACCTGGCGATCGCCACCGGCGGCGATCCCACCCCTCGCGCCCAGCGCCGTGCCGGCGCCGGACGCCGCCCCCCCGGGCCCCCCGGCGGGCGGCTCCCGCATCCAGGTCGAGACATGGAGCAGGGTGCCGTCCGCCAGCCGATGGTGGATCTCGTCGGTCGCCTGGGCCGCCAGCGAGGTTCCGGATCCTGCCGCGGTACCTGAGGCCGGCATGCCGCCGCCTGCCGGCGAAGCCCCGCCGGCGGCCGGCACCTGCGGATCGGGCTCCTGCACCAGCAGCAGGAAGGCCGGATCGCGGCGATCGGCCGGTACCCCCAGATAGTTGACGATCAAGCCCTCCTGGCGTAGCTCCCACCGATAGCGGCGGCGGCCGCCGCGCGCCGGCACGTCGGCGAATGGTGGGATGCCCTGGGCCGCGAGCGCCGCCGGCGCCGGCCAGCTGCGCGCCGCGGAGCGGGCGTTCTCGGCCTCGATCAGCCCTTCCTGCAGCTCGCGGAACAACCGCTGATCCTCGCCGCCGAGCGTCCGGAACAGGCGCTGATAGGGCATCAGGTCGCGCGCTTCGGCGGCGCCGCCTCCCGCCGCGCCGCTTGGCGCTGTCCCCGGCGCGGCAACCCCGGCTCCCGCTGCCGCCGCGCCGCCGCCGCCGCCGCCGGCCGGCGCCGTCGTGTCGGCGATGTAGATCCAGGCCGCCAGCACGATCAGCGCGGCGGCCCGCAGCACGTTCCAGGTCTCGGCGCGCGCCGACGGCGGTCCGATCTCGGCGGTGCGCACGCCCGGCTGGCTGGCGGAGGGGACATCCATCGCGGGTGAGCGGATCCTGAGGATGAAGCCAATCGAGTATAGCGCGCCCGGCCGGGAAGCTCCCCGAGCCGGAGGGGAGCAATGGCCTGGTCGGCGGCGATTCACGACCTCGTGCAGCTCCTCTTCTATGGCAGCCGCGACGCGTGCAGCTCCTTGCAGCGGAAGAAGATCGCCCGCCGCCGCTGCCGTTGCAGCGGCTGATGGTGGTATACTGCGTTTCAGGTTATCTCTCCCGTTGCTGGTTCTGGCTGCCGGTTGGGAGCCAGGCAGCGAGCGGTTGGAAGCCAGCCTTCGGTTTCCCGATTCGAGGGCGACCGGCAGGGCGGTCGCAGGTTCTTTGACGCTTTCGCGCAACCTGTTTTGGAACCCGTTGCCAGCGCCGTCCCGCGGCGGACCGGCGCGGCCTCGCGGTGAAGGGAGGTTCATGTCCAGAAGGAGCTGGAAACGGACCGTCGCGGTGCTGCTGGTGGTGGCGGTCTGCGCCTTGGCGGTGCCGGCGCATGCCACCAGCGCGACGGCCCCGAGCATGGATTCGGTGTTCTACCCGGCGGGTTGGCTATGGACCAAAGGAATGGACTTGCTGCGCGGCATCTGGGTGTCTCTCCATGCGGGCCGCGGCGCCTTCAAGTTCGGCGCCGGGCACAGCAGCGACGGACACGCGCTGTCCAAGTCGGCAGATTAGCCAATTCAGCGGGCGCCGCCGGCGCTCTCGCCGAGCCGGGTTCGCGGGGGGTGCAGCGTGGGTGAGCATCCAACGACAGCCGAGCTGAAGCTCCTGCTCGACGGGGGGCTCGACCGTGAGGCGAAGCGTGTCGTGGTGCGCCATCTCCTGACCGGCTGCCCGAGCTGCTGCGCGGTCATCGCCGCCCAGGCGCAGGTGCTCTTCCCCCGCCCTCCTGCCGACGCCGCCCGGGCCACCCCGTCCGAGACCGCGGCGCCCGCGCCGGCTCCGGCCGCGCGAGCCCTATTGCTCTCGCAGGTTGCCGCCGCCACGAACCAGACCGCGGCGAGCCACGCCGGCCGCGATGGCGGCATCTCAGGCTCCCCGGCAGCATCGCGTCCCTCCCGTCTCGCCGCGGCCTGGGCCGTGGAGCCGAGCCTGACGCCGGCGACGCCGGCAGCTCCGACGACTCCAACGGCTCTGGCAGCTCGCAATCACACTCCCGACACGCACGCCTTTCCGGACCTGCCGGACCTCCCGGAGAGAGCGCCGGCCGAGCACACCGCCGGCGGCGCGAAGTCCGCGGCCGCGGCGGCTGTCGACGGGACCTCCCGGGAAACCTCGACCGGCCCCGCCGCCCCGGGCCTCGAGGTCAACGCCGCCTACGACCGGGCGATCGACCGCGCGCTGGCCTCGGTCGCCCGCTACGGCACCCAGGCCTCCCGTGAGTCGAAGCGCGTCAAGCAGGTCCTGGCGGTGCTCGAGGAGAAGGGCATCGCCGGCTTCTGCGAGCTGCCCGCTCACCTGCGCGGCCTGGCAGGCTACGAGGCGCTGCTCGAACGCAGCTGGTCGTTGCGCCACGACGACCCGCGCCAGATGGTGCAACTCGGCGAGCTGGCGACCGTCGTCGCCTCCGGCCTGAGCGCCAAGCGCTACGGCGGCGAGCAGGTCCGCGATCTACAGTGCCGCGCCGCGATCGAGCTGGCGAACGCCTATCGCGTCATCGGCCGGCCGGAGGAGGCGCAGGCCAGCCTCAACGAGGCGCTCGAGTTCTTCCGCATGGGCACCCAGGATCGCCTGATGGCGGCGCGGCTGTTCGTCATCCAGGCGCAGGTCTCGGGCGACCGCCGCAACTTCGACACCGCTCTCGCCGCCTTCGACTCCGCGATCAGGGTCTATCGCGACTACGGCGAGCCGCACCAGGTGGGCGATACGCTGATCAAGAAGGGCATGTACTGCGGCTACGCCTGCCGGCAGGACGAAGCGCTCAAGACGCTCAACGAGGGGTTGGCGCTCATCGACCCGGTCACCCATCCGGAGCTGGCCCTGCTCGCCGTCCACAACCTGGCCAATATCCTGGTCGACTGCGCCAAGTACCGCGAGGCGCGCACCCTGTTGTGGCGCAACCAGCCGCTCTACGAGCGCCACGGTGGGCGCGTCCTGCGCCTCAAGGTGCGGCTGCTCACCGGCCGCATCCACGCCGGCATCGACGAGCCCGAGCGCGCCGAGCGCGATTTCGTCGAGGCCCGCAACGGCTTCGCCGACATCGGGCAGCCTTACATGGCGACGCTCGTGCTGCTCGACATGGCCGTGTTGCACATCCGCCAGGGGCGGGACGAGGACGCCAGGCGGGAAGCGCTCGAGGCCGCCGACATCTTCCTCGGCCTCAACATCGGGCGCGAGGCCGCGGTGGCGATGATGCTGCTCAAGTCGACCGTCAAGTTCCGCCTGGCGGCCACCGCCTTGCTGCTCGAGGAGATGGCAGAATTCATGCGCGCCGCGGAGCACGATCCGCAGCTGAGCTTCCACAGCTTCGTGTCCTGACCTCCCGGCTGACCTGCCAGGCTGAGCTGCCCGGCTAGTCGCCGTCGCCGCCGGCGCCTTCCGCCCGGCCTTCCACGCCGCGGATGAGCTTGCGCAGCGACACCATCACCATCGAATCGACGTCCTCTTGCGTCACCGCCTGCTTGGGGCGCACCGCCACGGCCGGAGCCACCGACCTCTCCCAGGTCTCGGGCTCGCCGTGCATGTTCTCGAGCAGCCGCTGCAGGCGGTCTTCCGCCGGGTTGTCCCCCTTGACGAAGGGGTACGCCACCTCGAACAGGCGAGCCGGCGAGAAGTGGATGACGCGCAGGATGCTCAACAGGTGCTTGAGCTTGAACTCGAGCCCGCCGCGCATCAGGCGGGTGATCGTGCCGACGCTCCAACCCAGCTCCCGCTCGACGTCACGGTAGGTCAGATTGGATAGCCGGATCGCCGATTGCAGCATCGCGGTGATGCGCGCCCCTTCGGCCTTGGACATCTCCCGGGAGCTGCCGGCCGCCCCCTCCTCTTGCACCGTACCGGTTTGACGCCTCGACTTTTTCATTTGTGTTTTCCACCCTCTCCGTTTGTTGCCAGGGATGATAGCGCATTTTACGCCAAAGGAATAGCCATCCTGACAGTCACCGCGCCTGCCTTAGCGCGCACCGGTTGCGGCCCGACCCTCCACCCGGGCGCCAACCGCCTGCCTACGCCGCAGTGAAGTACTCATCGAAGAGCTGGTCCAGTGCGCCGCCCAGCGGCCCGGCGCTGGCCGGTTCCGGCCCGAGACTCCGGGCCGCCGCGGCGACCGCCGCCAGGTTGCGTCGCAGGCGCTGGTGGTGGGCGTCGTCGACGAAGTCGATGCACTCCTCGTCGCCGAGGAAGTTGGCGATGCTGCCGAATCCCCGCACCGCGCCGCGGAAGCCGCGCGCCGCCTGCGGGGCGGCGGCTTCGAGCGCGTAGGCATAGACCGCCATCGCCAGCTCCAGGCGGCCGGCGTGGGTGCGCTGCACCGCCAGCGCTCGCCGCCAGGCCGCGAGCTTCGCCGGCGACAGCAGCACCGGCAGCGGCGCCAGCACGTTGTTCCTGGCGTTGCCGGCGAGCCAGGTGGCTTCCCCGCCGACGATTGCGGCGACCACCGGCGCGACCACCGCCGGCGGCGGCGCCGGCCGCAGGGTCACGACGCTGGTGGCGTCGCTGCCGCCGTGGACCGTCACCAGGCCGCGGCGCTGCAGGTCGTCCAGGACCGGATCGGCAGGAGCGAGCGGCACGACGTAGACCTTGGCGCCGGCCGAGAGCGCGGCCGCCGGGTCCTGCCGCGGCTGTACCTCCACCCAGTGGCCCTTCTCGAACTGTAGTGGCGCGTAGACGGCAAACCGGATGCACTGGGAGGGGTTGTAGGCGGCGACGAGACGGTGGGTGAGGCCCGCGCGTTCGATCACGCCGGCGATCACCCGCGCTTCGCGCCAATCGAGCGCGCGCGGATAGCGGATGCCGGCGACCCATGCCGCCTCCGCCGCCAGGCTGGGAAAGTTGAGCGGCGACGGCAGGATGGTGAGGGCGACGAGCGCGGTGGCGAAGACCGCTGGCCAGCGCCCGGCCAGCCGCTCGCTCCGCCGCATCCACACCAGCACGCTCGCCGCCCAGACGCCGCCGATCACCGACATCGAGAGCGTCGCCTGCGCCAGGAAGCGGGTGTAGTCCTGGAACAGCCAGGCGACCGGGGCGGCGAACCAGGCGAGCAGGAAGACGTGCTCCCGCGGCCGCCGCAGCAACCAGAGCAATCCCGGCACGGCCAGCAGATAGATCAGCGGCGCGAGCTCCAGCGCCACGTGGCCGCGCTCGCCACGGTACCAGGCTCGGTAGCGCAGGAGATGAATCGTGTAGGGGGCGGTGAGCAGCGCGGTCGCCGCGCCGACGATCCACAGGCTGCGCCAGCGCCGAGCGAGCAGCGCCGCCACCAGGATGCCGGCCGGCACGGTCGCGTACCCCGCCAGGTGGCAATAGATCGCCAGCGAGGTGGCGAGGGCCGCGAGCGCCAGGCGTTGCTCGAGAAAGAGCTCGATCGCCCAGGGCGTCAGGATGAAGATCCAGCCCGACGGGATGCCCACCGCGAAGCTCCCCGCCGCCAGCGCGTTGCCGGAGAGCAGCGCCACCGCGAACAGCGCGCCCCAAACGCCGCCGAACCGCCGCGCGAAGTAGAGCGCGGTCAGCATCGCCGCCGCCCACTGCAACACGGCCAGCACGGCGTTGGCCAGCACGTAGGCGTCGCCGCTGCCGCCGAACAGGCGGCCAAGCACCGCGATCGCCACGTGCAGGGCGGGGCCCTGCAGGTTCGGCCGGCCTCCCGGCCCGAAGTTGATGTGGTCCCAATAGGCGGTGCCGTGCTCCCCATACCAGCGCGCCAGCGACACGTGATAGCCGGCGTCGATGCTGACCCGGTAATCGGGCAGCGACGCCACCAGCAGGCCGGCATGCACGGCCAGGATCAGCCAGACCGCCAGGCGCGCCGCCCGCGAGCTCGCCTCGCCGGGCGCGATCGGCGCGGCAGCGGCGGCTCCCCGACCGGCATCCGAGGGCTCCATCGGGATCTCCTCTCCAGCTCCCCAGGCAGATTTCCCGGCGATCCTAACCCAGGCGCAGCCTTCTTCCAGGCGCTCCGGGTGCTGACGAGCCTCCGGGGCCGAGGCAACGGGCTCCGGCTCGTGTCCGGTGGCACCGCCGCTGGCACGCTCTCCCCTGGCTCGCCCGCCGGCCCTGCCGGCGACAGCCGACTGCCGCGATTGACTGCGGCATCCCGGCGCCGTACGCTGTGACCGCTCGCGAACACTCCTTCTGTATGATCCGCTCACGCCGCCATCGCGTCCTCTGGCTGGCGCTTTCCTGCGCCGGTGGACTGCTGCTCCTTCCCGGGGCGTCCCGGCCGCAGGCACCGGTGGCTCCGGATCCGCCGCCGGCCTCGGCAGGTCAGGCGCCGGTTGCCCTGGTCGCCTCGCCGGCCTCGGCGGCTGCGCCGCTGGCCGCCGTTCCCGCGGGCCCCGACCCGGGCTTCCTCGACCAGTTCACCGCCACCCTGCGTTTCACGCTGGGCACACCGCAGGCGATCCAGGTCGCCCCCGGCGGCCCGGCCGGTCCCGCCGTCCTTTTCCTGCGCTCGGCGCCGCGCTCCTTCGTCCGCGACCTCTACGAGTACCAGTTCAAGGAGACGGGGGAGGAGGGCGGCCAGGAGCACCTCCTGGCCAGCGCCCAGCAGCTGCTCGGCGGCGCCGACGAGCGCCTCTCGCCCGAGGAGAAGGCGGAGCGCGAGCGCCAGCGGCTGTCGGCGCGGGGCATCGCCACCTACGACCTGTCCGAGGACGGCACCAAGATCCTGGTGCCCCTCTCCGGGCGGCTGTTCCTGATCGACCGCAGCGCCCGAGCCGGCGGCGGCAACGGCGCCGGCGCGGTGCGCGAGCTGCCGGCCGCCGGCGGCCATCCCCTCGACGCCCGACTCTCTCCCGACGGCACGCGCGTCGCCTGCGTCCGCGACGGCGACCTGCACGTGATCGATCTCGCCACCGGGGCCCAGCGCCGCCTCACCACCGGCGCCACCGCCACCTTGACCCATGGCCTCGCTGAGTTCGTGGCGCAGGAGGAGATGGGCCGCCGCGAGGGCTACTGGTGGTCGCCCGACAGCCGGACCCTGGCCTACGAGGAATCCGACACCAGCCGGGTCGAGCTGTTCCACATCGCCGACCCGATGCACCCCGAGCGCGCCGCCGACGCCTGGCCCTATCCGCGGCCGGGCCGCGACAACGCCGTGGTCCGCCTTGGCCTGGTTCCCGCCGCCGGCGGCGCCACCGTTTGGGTCGCCTGGGACCGCGCCAGGTACCCCTACCTGGCGGCGGTGCGCTGGCAGCGGGGCGGCCCGCTCACCCTCCTGGTGCAGAACCGCGAGCAGACCGAAGAGCTGCTGCTGGCCGCCGATCCGGCGACCGGCGCCACCCGCACCCTGCTCGCCGAGAGCGACGCCGCCTGGCTCAACCTCCATGCCTCGGTCCCGCGCTGGCTCGACGACGGCGGCGGCCTGCTGTGGATCAGCGAGCGCACCGGCGAACCGCGCCTCGAGCTGCGCGCGCCGGACGGCACCCCGCGGCGCTGGCTCACTCCGGAAGGCTTCGGCCTGCGCTCGCTCGCCGGCCTCGACGCGGCCGGCGGCTGGGCCTATGTCGTGGCCAGCGCCGATCCCACCGCGGAGCAGCTCTGGCGCGTGCCGCTGGACGGCCGCGGCGAGCCGGCGGCCCTGACCCGCGAGCCCGGCATCCACGCCGGCTTCTTTGCCCGCGACGGCAGCGCCGCGGTCTGGTCGGCGTCGCCGCTCTCCGGCGAGCGCTCATGGAGCGTGCGCCGGCGGGATGGCAGCGAGGCGGGGCGCCTGCGCTCGGTCGCCGAGCGGCCGCCCTTCTTCTCCCGGCTCGAGCTGACCACCCTCGGGCCGCTCGGCTTCCGCGCCGCGCTCATCCGCCCGCGCGCCTTCACCCCCGACCAGCCGCCGATCGCCGGTCGCGCGGCGACCGGCCCGGCGGCACGCAAGCTGCCGGTGCTGGTGAGCGTCTATGCCGGCCCCCACGTGCAGACCGTGCGCAGCGACGCCTGGGCCGGACAGTACCTTCTCGACCAATGGATCGCCGATCACGGCTTCGCCGTCCTCACCCTCGACGGGCGCGGCACGCCGGGGCGCGGCCGGGCCTGGGAGCGCGCCATCAAGGGCAACCTGATCGACGTCCAGCTCGCCGACCAGGTCGCGGGCCTGCAGGCGGCGGCCGCCAGGTACCCCGAGCTGGACCTGGCGCGCACCGGGATCTTCGGCTGGTCCTTCGGCGGCTACTTCGCCGCCATGGCGGCGATGCGGCGCCCTGACGTGTACCACGCGGCGGTGGCGGGAGCGCCGGTCTGCGACTGGCTGGACTACGACACCCACTACACCGAGCGCTACCTGGGCCTGCCGCAGGCGAATCCGGACGGGTACCGCCAGAGCTCGGTGCTGACCTGGTGTCCGCGGCTCAGGGTGCCGCTGCTGGTCGTCCATGGCACCGCCGACGACAACGTCTATTTCATGAACAGCCTGAAGCTCACCGACGCCCTGTTCCGCGCCGGACGCCCGTACGATTTCCTGGTGCTCCCCGGCTTCACCCACATGGTGCCCGATGCCGCCGTGCAGCGGGCGCTGCAGGAGCGCATCGTGGCCTTTTTCGCGGCGCACCTGGGCGCCCAAAGCCCGCGGTTCTAGTTCTACTCCGGCGCGATCCCCGCGATCAGCGTTCCGAACCGCTCCAGATCGACGTTGCCGCCCGAGAGCACCACCCCGACGTGCCGCCCGGCGACGTCCGGGACCTTGCCGTGCAGCAGCGCCGCGAAGCCGGCGGCGCCGCCGGGCTCGACCACCAGCTTGAGCCGCGAGGCGAGCCGCGCCATCGCCCGCCGCAGCTCGAGATCGGAGACCGTCAGCACGTCCTCGGCCAGCGCCCGCACGATCGCCAGGGTGCGCGCCGCCGGCCGGGTGGTCATCAGCGCGTCGGCGATCGTCGCCGGCAGCGGCACCGTGACCGGCTCGCCGGCGGCGAGCGAGCGCCTCATGTCGTCGCCCGCCTCCGGTTCCACCCCGAAGACCCGCAGCCCGGGCCGCGACCCGCGCCCGGCGACGGCGATGCCGGAGAGCAGGCCGCCGCCGCCGCAGGGCGCCACCAGCACCTCGAGCTCGGGCACCTCCTCGAGCAGCTCGAGCGCCAGCGTCCCCTGGCCGGCGATGACCGCGTCGTCGTCGAAGGGCGGCACCAGCACCGCCCCCTGCTCGGCGCTGATCCGCCGCGCGATGGCATCGCGGTCGCCCGTCGCCCGGTCGTACAGCACCACCCGCGCGCCATAGCCGCGGGTCGCCGCCACCTTCGCCGCCGGCGCGTCGTCGGGCATCACGATGGTCGCCGCCATGCCCAGCTCGCGCGCCGCCAGCGCCACCGCCTGCGCGTGGTTGCCGGAGGAGAACGCCACCACCCCGGCCGCCCGCTCCGCCGCCCCGAGCAGCGTCAGCCGCGAGAACGCCCCGCGCGCCTTGAAGGCGCCGGCCCGCTGGAACAGCTCGCACTTGAAGTACAGCCGGCAACCCGCCGCCGCGTCGAGCGTACGCGAGCGGAGGACCGGCGTGCGATGGACATACCCGGCGATCCGCTCGCGCGCGGCGCGCACGTCGTCAAGCGAAACCGAAAGTGCAGCGGCCGCGGCGGTCATCCGCCCCTCCGTCAGCCGAGCTTGAGCCTGCCGATCAGATCGGCGGCCTGACGGGACGAACGGACCACGGCTCGGTAGGAGGTTTGCAGGCTGGCGTCGATCGCCTGCCGGGTCGAGGGCGGCAGCGAATCGAAGCTCTTGCCGAGACAGAAGCGGATGTCGTCCAGCAGCTCGTTGAGGACCCCGATCTGAGCCTGGACCTCCAGCAGCTGGCGCAACGCCTCCGGGCGCAAGCTGGCGAAGGTTTCCAGCTTCGATTCCAGGTACGGCAGGTGATGCTTGCGCAGCGCCGGCGTGGCCGGCAAACCGGCGGACCTGGCGGTCGCGGCGAGCTGCTGATCGTCCAGGCCGAGCAGGCCGGTCACCGTCTCCAGCAGCTGCCGCCGCTCCTCGTCGTGCGCCCCCCGCGACGATTCGAGCACCGCCTTCAGCCAGGTCAGGTACTCCCGGTCCCAGGCGCCGATGCTGCCCGCCAGCGCGAAGGTGTCGCTGGCCAGGCCGAGCTTGAGCTCCCCCAGCTCGACGAGCACACCCTGCCTGGCCTCGGCCTGCCGGCGCTTCTTCGTCAACGCGTCCACGACCACCGGGCTGAGCAGGCCGAGGACCCAACCGAGAACCAGGAAAAGGATCTGGTAGAGCATAGGCAGTGTCACCTTGGGGGATTCAGGCCTGCGATCTTAGACCAACCCTCCCCTACTGCGCCACCCCCTTCGCGTGCAGGATCGTCCACACCTTCTCGGGGGTGATCGGGATGTCGATGTGCCGCACGCCGAGGTGCGCCAGCGCATCCACCACCGCGTTGGCGATCGCCGGCGGCGCGCCCACCGTCGCCGACTCGCCCACGCCCTTGGCGCCGAACGGATGGTGCGGCGACGGCGTCACCGTCTTGGCGGTCTCCCAGCTCGGCGTCTCCATCGCCGTCGGCACCAGGTAATCCATGAAGCTGCCGCCCGAGATGTTGCCGCTCTCGTCGTAGCTGATCTCCTCCATCAGCGCCGGCGCCATGCCCATGGCGAGGCCGCCGTGGATCTGGCCGTCGACGATCATCGGGTTGATGATGTTGCCGCAGTCGTCCACCGCCAGGAAACGCCGGATCTTCACCGCGCCGGTGCCGCTGTCGATGTCCACCACGCAGATGTAGCTGCCGAACGGGAAGGTGAGGTTCGGCGGATCGTAGTAATCGACCGCTTCGAGCCCCGCCTCCATCCCCGGCGGATGGTTGGTGTAGGCGGCGAAGGCGATCTCCTGGATGGTCTTCGCCTTTTGCGGCGCCCCCTTGACGAAGAACTTGCCGTTCTCCCACTCGAGGTCCTCCTCGCTCGCCTCGAGCAGGTAGGCAGCGATCTTCTTGGCCTTGGCGCGGATCTTCCGCGCCGCCACCGCGCAGGCCGCCCCCGAGGTCGGCGTCGAACGGCTGGCGTAGGTGCCGAGGCCGTAGGGAGCGGTGTCGGTGTCGCCCTCCTCGACCTGCACGTGCGCCGCCGGAATTCCCAGCTCCTCGGCGACGATCTGGGCGTAGGTCGTCTCGTGCCCCTGACCCTGCGACTTGGTGCCGAAGCGCGCGATCGCCTTGCCGGTCGGGTGGATGCGGATCTCGGCCGAATCGAACATCTTGATGCCCAGGATGTCGAACTGCTTCGACGGCCCGGCGCCGACGATCTCGGTGAACGAGGAGATGCCGATCCCCATCAGCTCGCCGCGCTGCCGCTTCTCCGCCTGCTCCCGGCGCAGCCCGTCGTAGTCGATCATCTTCATCGCCAGCGCCAGCGCCGCCGGGTAGTCGCCGCTGTCGTACTCCCAGCCCAGCGCCGACTTGTAGGGGAACTGCTCCGGCTGGATGAAGTTCTTCAGCCGCAGCGCCGCCGGGTCCATCTTCAGCTCCTGGGCCAGCACGTCGGTGATGCGCTCGATGGCGTGCACCGCCTCGGTGACGCGGAAAGAGCAGCGGTAGGCGATGCCGCCCGGCGGCTTGTTGGTGTAGGCGGCATCCACCTCGGTGAAAGCGTGCGGCAGGTCGTAGGAGCCGGTGCAGATCGAGAACAGGCCGGCCGGGAACTTCGACGGGTTGGCGGCGGCGTCGGCGTAACCGTGGTCGGCCAGCGTCTTGATGCGCAGCGCGGTCATCGTGCCGTCCCGCTTCGCCGCCAGCTCGGCGGTCATGTGGTAATCGCGGGCGAAGGAGTCGGCCTGCAGGTTCTCCATGCGGTCCTCGACCCACTTGACCGGCTTGCCCAGCACCACCGAGGCCGCGACCGCGATCACGTACCCCGGATAGACCGGCACCTTGCCGCCGAAGCCGCCGCCGATGTCGGGCGAGACGATACGGATCTTTTCCTCCGACAGCCCGACGTGACCCGCCACCAGCGCGAAGACGGTGCGGATGGCGTGCGGCGCCTGCGTCGTCATGTAGACGGTGAGGTGGCCCATGACGCGGTCGAAGTCGGCGACGCAGCCGCAGGTCTCGATCGACGCCACGTGGATGCGCGGGATGTAGATGTCCTGCTTGACCTTCACCTCCGCTTCGGCGAACGCCTTGTCGGTGCCGGCGCGGTCGCCCGCCTCCCAGTGGAAGATGTGGTTGTCCTTCTTGTCCTTCTTGTCGGTGCGCAGCACCGGCGCGCCCGGCTCGAGCGCCTTGAACGGATCGACCACCACCGGCAGCGGCTCGTACTCCACCTCCACCGCCTCGACGCCGTCGGCCGCGACGTAGCGGTCGGTGGCGATCACCGCCGCCACCTCCTGCGCCTGATACATCACTTTTTCGACCGGCAGCACCATCTGGGTGTCCGACATCAACGTCGGCATCCAGTGCAGGTTGAACTGCGCCAGCGTCTCGCCGGTGATCACCGCCAGCACTCCCGGGATCGCCAGCGCCTTCTCGGTGTGGATGGCCTTGATGCGGGCGTGCGCGTAGGGGCTGCGCACGATGTCGAGGTGCACCATGCCGGGGAGCTTGATGTCGTCGACGTAATGGCCCTGGCCGCGGATGAAGCGCGGGTCCTCCTTGCGCTTCATCGAGTGGCCCATGCCGCAGACTGCCGCCGTCGTTTTCAGTTCCATGATGGCTCTCTCCTTAAGCCGCCGTCGAGCGCTCTTTGGTCGCGCGCAGCGCGGCGGCGGCGTGCTGCACCGCCTTGACGATGTTCACGTAACCGGTGCAGCGGCAGAGGTTGCCGGAGATCGCCTGGCGGATCTCCAGCTCGCTGGGATCGGGGTTGCGCTGCAGCAGCGCGTAGCTCGCGATCATCATGCCCGGCGTGCAGAAACCGCACTGCAAACCGTGCTCCTGCCAGAAGCCGTCCTGGATGGGATGGAGCTTGCCTTCCTGCTCGAGGCCCTCGACCGTCATCACCTCGCGGCCGTCGGCCTGCACCGCCAGCACGGTGCACGACTTGACCGGCTGGCCGTCGAGCAGCACCGTGCAGGCGCCGCAGTGCGTGGTGTCGCAGCCGATGTGGGTGCCGGTCATGCTCAGCGACTCGCGCAGCAGGTGGACCAGCAGCAGGCGCGACTCCACCTCGGCCTCGCGCTCGACGCCCTGGATCTTGACCTTGATCTTGTGCGTTGACATGGCTAGTGCTCCTTGGCCCGCTGAATGGCCCGGCGCAGCGCGCGGGCGGTGAGGACGCGCGCCATCTCGCGCTTGTATTCGATCGTGCCGCGCCGGTCGGCGCTGGGCGTCGCCGCCGCCGCCGCCAGCCGCGCCGCCTCGGCGATCGCCTCGGCGGTGGGCTGCTTGCCGGTCAGGTAGCGTTCGGCCTTCTTCGCGCGCACCGGCGTCGGACCGGCGTTGGTCAGGGCGATGCCGGCGCTCGCCACCTCGCCGGCCGGCCCCAGGGTCAGCTGCACGGCGGCGGCGGCGGTGGCGAAGTCCCCCACCTTGCGCTCGAGCTTCTCGTAGGCGCCGCCGCTCCTGGGCGGCGGCTGCGGGATGCGGATCTCGGTCAGGATCTCGTCCGGTTCGAGAGCGGTCGCGAACAGGCCCTGAAAGAAGTCGTCGATCGGGATGACGCGGGTGCCCCGCGAGCCCGCGCCGGTCGCCACCACCTCGGCGCGCAGCGCCAGCATGGCGGCCGGATGGTCGTTGGCGGGGTCGCCGTGCGCCAGGTTGCCGCCCACCGTCGCCAGGTTGCGCACCAGCGGATCGGCGATCACCGCCGCGGTGTCCGCGAGCAGCGGGTAGCCGCGCTGGATCACCTCCGAGCGCTCGAGCTCCGACTCGCGGGTGCGGCCGCCGATCTTCAGCCGCCCGCCCTCCTCCTTGATGTATTCGAGGCCCGGGATGCGGCCGATGTCGATCAGGTGCCCGGCGCCGCCCAGGCGGAGCTTCATCAGCGGCAGCAGGCTCTGCCCGCCGGAGAGCACCTTGGCGTCGTCGCGGTGCTCCACGAGCAGCGCCAAGGCCTCGTCGAGCGTCCGTGGTGCGTGGTAGTCGAAAGCTGCGGGAATCATCGCTGTCTCCTTTCCGAGCGCGACTGACAAGGGTTCGACGGCGGGCCGCACCGCCGGGGCCGCCGTGTGAGCGCCGGGCGGCGAATCGGGAATGGCCGGGGGACGGGCATGGCGTTGGACGGCGGCCAGCTACCGGGAGGCCAGCCAGTAGACGATCAGGGCGACGACGACGACGCCGATCCAGAAGCCGGGGCGCCGCAGCGTGCGCACCACCGCGCGCCCCAGCGCCGCGCTGCCCAGGGCGCCGACGTCCAGCACGTTGTCCGCGGCGGCCGGAGGAGGCGGCGGCGGCGCTGCCGCGGCGGTCCCATAAGCCGCGCCCCGGGCGGCGGCGGTCCCGGGCGCCGCGCCGCTTCCGGAGTCAGCGGCTCCCTGCCCGCCGCCGGCAGGCGAGGTGCTCGCGGACCCGGCGGGCACGGACGAGGCGGCCGCGGCGGCCGCGGGCGAGGCCAGAACCGGCGCCGCGGCACCACTTCCCGGCACCGGCGCGCCGCCCGCGCCGGCACCGGACGCGCCCTCGGCCGCGCCCCCGGCCGCCTCGCCGGCCCGGGCGCTCGCGGCCTGCCCAAGCGACCCATCGGCCCCGACCGCCCAGCCGGCCGCCGTCGCCACCCTCGCCGGCCCACTGCTCCCCGGTCCACCGCTCCCCGGTCCACCGCTCCCGGAACCACCGCTCCCGGAACCAGCGCTCCCAGCCTCACCGCCACTGGAGCCAGCGTTCCCGGCCTCACCGCTCCCAGCCGCACCGCTACCGGCCCCACCGCCCCCGGCGGCACCGCCCCCGGCGGCGCCACCCGCCGGCGCCGGCGCGGCCCCGGCCGCCGGAGCGGCCTCCGCCGGCGCTTCGAGCTGGCGGCGCATGGCCTCGGTGAACCGCTGGAACATCTGGTCGCTGACGTCCTGGATCATGCCGCGGCCGAACTGCGCCAGCACGCCGACCACGTTGACGTCCGATTCCACCGTCACCTCGGTTTCGCCGGGGGAGAGCTCGGCGACCCGGCTCTGCATGCGCATGTCGGCGCCCCCCTTGCCCCGGGTCTCCTGGCCCGCGGCGCTGAGCTGCGCCCGGCGCGCCGCTTCGTCCAGCTCCTCGAAGCGCAGCTTGCCGCGATAGGCGGCGGTCACCGGTCCGACCTTGACCGTCATCGTGCCGGTGAAGGTCCGGTCGTCCTCCTTGCCGGTGATCGCGGCACCCGGCAGGCAGCTCGCCACCCGGTAAGGATCGATCAGGAAGGCCCACACCGCGGCGGCAGGCGCCTTGACCACGAAGCTCTTGGCAATCGGGATTCCCATGGCCGCTCTCCGGTCACACTGCGATGCAGGGCAGAAGCCGCTCCAGCGATTCGAGGTTGTTCGCCGGCAGCAGCCGATCGACGTGGGGCAGCGCCGCCGCCATCGCCCGCGCGGTGGGCTCGTAGCGCCGGTCTCCCGCCAGCGGGTTGAGCCACAGCACCTGCCGCGCCCGCCCGTGGATGGCGCGCATCGCCGCCGCCAGCGGGCCGACGTCGCCGCGGTCCAGCCCGTCGCTGAGGATCAACACCACCGTCCGTGCATCCACCACCTCGTCGAGCCACTGGTCGGCGAACTCGGCCAGGCACTCGCCGATCCGGGTGCCGCCCGACCAGCCGGGCACGTCGTCGGCCAACCGGCGCAGCACCCGCCCGATGGCCTGGTCCTGGGTGGATCTCGCCCTCGCCGCCCGGAGCCAGGGCGTCAGCCGCACCAGCGCCGTGTTGAACGCGAACAGCTCGCTGCGGCGGGCCACCCGCCGCAAGGCCAGCACGAAGCCGAGCAGGAAGCGGGTGTACGGATCCATCGAGCCGCTGGTGTCGCACAGCACCACCAACCGCGGCCGCTCGATCGCCCGCCGCCGCCGGGCAAGGGTCAGGAGCTCGCCGCCGCGCGGCACCGCCAGCCGGAAGCTGCGCCGCAGGTCGGCCTCGCCGCGAGCGGCGCCCGGGGGAGCCGGCACCCGCCGCCGGCTGGGGCGGGTGGCGAGACGCCGCGCCAGCTGGTCCATCAGGCGCTCCATCGCCGCCAGATCGGCCGCCGAGCAGTCCGCGAAGTCCTTGCGGCGCAGCTGCGCCTCGGGGCTGTAGCCCGGCTCCTCGCCCGCCGGCGCCTCGCGCTCGGGCCCGTCCGCCGGCGGCTCGCGCTCCGGCCCGGGGAGCGGCAGGCCGGCGCTCCTGGACGGCGGCGGCTGGAGCCAGGGTGGCGGCCGGAGCCTGGGCGGCGGCTGGAGGCGGGCCGGGTTCTCGCGGCGCGGCGCGGCGGGCCTCTCGGCCGCCGCCGGCCCGATCGGCGCCCAGGCGCCGAACCACTCGGCGAACAGCTCCGCGAACGCCGCCGCGTCGCGCGGCCGGATCTTGAGCGCCGCCCGCAGCGCGCGCCGCACCTCGTCGCGATCGCCGAGATCGACCAGCGACAGCGCCTCGAGGCCGTCCGCCTCGTCGCCGATTCCCACCGCCACGCCGCGGCGCCGCAGCGCGCCGCCGAACCGCGCGAGATGGATCACCAGGCCGCTGCCGGCGGCTCGCGCGGCCGGCGCAACCGGTCCGGCCCCGGCCGCCGGCCGGATCAAGGCCCCACCTCCGCCGCGGCCAGCACCGCCGCCAGCTCGCCGCCCCCCAGCTCGAGCAGGTCGTGATGGTCCTTGACCACGCAGCCGAGGGTCTGCTCGACCGTCTCGAGGTCGAGACGGTCGCGGTCCAGCCGCAACAGCGCCTGCGCCCAATCGATGGTCTCCGAGACCCCCGGCGCCTTGCTCAGCCGCCGTCGCCGCAGGACCTGCATGAAGCGGGCGATCTCGCCGGCCAGGCGCGGGCCGGCCTGCGGCACGCGGGCGTGCAGGATGCGCACCTCTTTTTCGAGCGTCGGGTGCTCGATGTAGAGGTAGAGGCAGCGACGCCGCAGCGCGTCGCCGATCTCGCGGCTGCGGTTGGAGGTGAGCACCACGTAAGGGACGTGCTCGGCGCGCACCGTGCCCAGCTCGGGGATCGTCACCTGGAAATCGGACAGCACTTCGAGCAGGAAGGCCTCGAAGCCGTCGTCGGCGCGGTCCACCTCGTCGATCAGCAGCACCGGCGGCCCCTCGCTGCGGGTGATGGCGCGCAGCAGCGGCCGCTCCAGCAGGTAGGCGCGGCCGAAGATCAGCTCCTCGATCTCGCCCGCGCTCCTGCCCTCCTGCTCGGCCAGGCGCAGGCGCAGCATCTGGCGCTGGTAGTTCCACTCGTAGAGCGCGGTGGCCACGTCCAGGCCCTCGTAGCACTGCAAGCGGATGAGCTCGGTGTCGAGCAGCCGCGCCAGCACCTTGGCGATCTCGGTCTTGCCGACGCCGGCATCGCCCTCGATCAGCAGCGGCCGGCGCATCTCCGTGGCCAGGAAGACCGCGGTGGCGACGCCGGCCTCGGCGATGTAGCCCTGCCGCTCCATCGCCGCCTGGAGCTCGGTGATCTCGGGCCTCACGCGGCCCCTCCCGCCGCGGTGTGCTCGTCCGGTGCGGCCAGAAAGCGCGTCCGGCAACCGGCGCAGCAGAAGT
>DATGHG010000480.1:0-13695 GCA_035308185.1 Thermoanaerobaculia bacterium
AGGAAGGCGCCGGTGTTGCCGTCGTAGCGCAGCACCTCGCCGGTGCCGAGGCTGCTTGCCAGGAAGCTGCCGTCGGCCGCGAAAGCGATGCCGACCGGGGTGCTCAGTCCGCCGCTGCCCGCCGCCACCAGGGCGCCGAGAAAAGCGCCGGTGTTGCCGTCGTAGCGCAGCACCTGACTGCTGCGCGTGCTCGCCACGTAGAGATCGCCGTCGGGGCCGAACAGCAGGCCGGTGGGGCCGTTCAGGCCGCCGGCGCCCGCCGCCACGAAGACGTCGAGGAAGGCGCCGGTCCTGCCGTCGTAGCGCAGCACCTGGCTGCTGCCGATGCTGGCGACGTAGAGGTTGCCGTCGGCGCCGAAAACCAGGTTCTCGGCGACGTTCAGGCCGCCGCTGCCAGCGGCCACGAAGACGTCGAGGAAGGCGCCGGTGCTGCCGTCGTAGCGCATGACCTGGCTCGACTTCTCGCTGCAAACGTACAGGTTGCCGTCGGGTCCCCAGGCCATGCCGTCGGTGCTGTCGAGGCCGCCCGCACCGGGCGCCACGAAGCCGCCGAGCGGAGCGCCGGTCGCGGCGTCGAAGGCCGAGACGGCCGAAAAGCCGCTGCTCGACACCAACAGATCCGCCGGCACCGCGCCGGGCGTGGCGCGAAGCGCGACCGGCGGCGCCGCCGCCGGCCCGGTCGGTCCGAGGGTGACAGCCACGGCCGCCGCCGGCGCGGCGAGCAGGGCGCACAGGGCGACGGCCAGCGCGGCGAGCGGACCGAGGGGGGCGATCCGAGCCGTCGGAACGATCGGCGGGGTGCGCATGGCCGATCAGCGCTGGCTCTTGGGCAGGCGGCTCTCGAGCTCGTTGATGCGTTTCTCCAGGGCTTTCAGCTTCTTTTCGAGCATCTCCTCGCGCAACGTCACCGGCGGCCGCAGCAGCATCCTGGGAACCACGGCGCCATCGAGCGCGTCGCCCTCGACCGCCGGGCCCGGCAGGCGGCGGAAGGTCATGATGCGCTCGGCGTCGGCGCCATTCATCAGGAAGGGCGAGAGGTCGATCTCGCGCCGTTCCTTCTGCGCGATGGTGGCGCTCAGCGTCTCCGGCCTGCCGTTGCGCAGCACCTCGATCGGCACCGTCACGCCCGCCGCCAGCGGGCGCACCCGGGCGCGCACGTCCCAGCTCGAATCGACCGGCTTGCCGTCGAGGCTGACGATGATGTCGCCGACCTTGAGGCCGGACCTCTCGGCCGGGCTGCTCGCCGTCACCGTCGCCACCATCACGCCGGCGTTTCCCGGCGCGCCGAAATGAGCGCGCAGCTCGGGAGTGAGCTCGGTGAGCTCCACTCCCAGGTAGCCGCGCTGGACCAGGGTGCCCGTGCCCTCGATGACCTTTTCCTGGCCGTCCTCGCCGATGCAGATCAGCTTCGACTTGTCCGCATGGCGGTCGGCGGGCGCGTCCGTGGCGGTCTGCGCGGCCGCCGGCAGCGGATCCGCGCTCCCGCCGGCGCCGCCGGCGACCAGGCCGGCGAGCAGCAATGCCGCCAGCACCGCCAGCGGCGTGGCCCGCCAGCTCGGGTGTTCAGGCCTCATAGGTAATCGAGGTCCTCGCCGTCGTCGCGCTCGCCGGCCGACGGCCCCGCGGAGCGGGCCCGTCCGGTGTTGAGCACCAGGTCGACGTTGTCGTCGCCGCCGAGGTAGAGCACGGCGCCGGGTCTGCCGCGGCCGGGCTGGCGCAGGCTGCCCAGCTCGCGCTCGAGCCGCCCGCTTTCGAGCTGAAGCTCGCGCCACATCTGGTGCGCCTGCGCCGCGTCCAGCGCCCCGCCGGGCCGATTCGAGGCGGGCCGCGGACCGATCCCCAGCGCCGGCTGCTCGCCGGCGGCGCCCTCGTGCCGGAAGGTGCGATCCATCGAGGTGACCATCAGCGCCTGGCGGCCGGCGGCCGTTCTCGCTTGCTGGCTCGCGCGGTCCGCGGCCGGAATCCGGCCGTCGCGCGGTGCCGGCGAGGGCGCCAGGGGTCCGAGGCTCGCGGCGAGCGCCGCCGGCGAGGCTTGGGACATGGGAGACAGGGCGGACATGGGCGCGCGGTCGTGCTGCAGCAACCCTACCGAGAGCCCAACCGAGACGCCGAGCGCACCCATCGTGGCGGTCGCCACCATCATCCGATTCCAGGAGACCGAGCGCGATTGGTGCCGTCGCCAGCGGATCGCCGCCGACCGCTCCGGCTCGTCGAGGCGCTGCAGGACGCGGGCGGTGAACCCTCCGTGCGCCGTCTCGCGCGGCAAGCCGCGCAACAGGTGAATCAGCCTTGCCTCTTCCATGACGGTAGACCTCCAATCCAATACGTCTCGAGCTGGCGCTTCAACGCCTGGCGTCCACGATGGATGCGCGACTTGATGGTGCCCTCGCGGCAGTCGAGCTCCGCGGCGACGTCGGTGTAGGACCAGCCCTCGATCTCGTGCAGCACCAGCGGCACACGGTAACGCAGGGGCAGTCGCGCCACCGCCGCGGTCAGCACCCGTTGCAGCTCCTGGCGCAGCAGGCTGGCGTGCGCCGAGGGCTCGCTGCGGTCGGCTTCGCCGCCGAGCAGCGGCAGCAGTAGCCGCTGGCGGCGTTCCCGGCGCTCCTCGGAGCGCACCAGGTTGGTGGCGATGCGGAACAGGTAGGCGCGCAGGTAGCCCTGCTCGACGTACCCGCCGGCCGAGCGGAACAGGCGCAGGAACGCCTCCTGGCCCAGGTCCTCTGCGCGGTCGCGGCTGCCGGTGAGCCGCGTCAGGTAGTTGACCACCGCATCCTTGTGCCGGTCGACGAGGTCCGCGAACGCTTCGCGGTCGCCGGCCCGCACCCTCGCCATCAGGTCGGCGTCGCTCGCCTCCTGCTGCGGGACCTTTTCGATCGGTTCGGCCATTCTCGGCGGCATGCTCCTCAGCCTTTTCTATAACGGTCGCGGCCGGACAAGGTTCCGGGCTTGCGGACCGTGGCGATTCCCTACAGGATACGGCGGACTGGCCCGCTTGAGGAGGCCCCCCCATGGCTGCTCCGACCAACCCGAGCCCTCCGGGCGCGCCGAGCGCGGTGCCCGCCGTCCTGGAGCCCGCTTTCGTCGCCGTGATCGCCGCCGAGGCCGGCTGCCGACCGTCGCAGGTCGAAGCCGCCGCCGGCCTGTTCGCCGAGGGCGCCACGGTGCCGTTCGTCGCCCGCTACCGGAAGGAGGCGACCGGCGGCCTGGAGGACGTCCAGCTCGAGCTGGTGGCCAAGCGCCGGGACTATTTCCTGGAGCTGGCGGCGCGGCGCGACGCGATCCTGGCGAGCCTCGAGGAGCAGGGCAAGCTGACGCCGGAGCTCGCGGCGGCGATCCGCGCCACCCACTCCAAGCAGGAGCTCGAGGACCTCTACCTGCCGTACCGCCCGAAGCGCCGGACGCGGGCCCAGATCGCCCGCGAGCGCGGCCTCGAGCCGCTCGCCGACGCGCTGCTCGCCGGGGCGGCCGCGGGTGGCCTGCCGGAAGCGCTGGCGCTGCCGTTCGTGGCGCCGGACCAGGGAGTCGAGGACGCGGCAACGGCGCTTGCCGGCGCGCGCGACGTGCTCGCCGAGCGCCTGGCCGAGAGCGCGCCGGTGCGCTCCCGGCTGCGGCGCACCCTGACCGACTCGGGCGTCCTGGCGGTGCGGGTGGTGACCGGCAAGGACCGGGAGCCCGACGCAGCGGTGTACCGAGACTACTTCGAGCACCAGGAGCCGGCTCGCGGCATCCCATCGCACCGGCTGCTGGCCATCCTGCGCGGCGAGCGGGAAGGCTATCTGGTCAGCGACCTGCGGATCGACGACGAGCGCGAGGCGGCGGCAGCGGCGGCCTCCTGGCAGGTGCCCCTCGGCTCGGCCTGCGGCCGCGAGGTGGCGGCCGCCAGCGCCGACGGCTACAAGCGTCTGCTGCGCCCGTCGATCGCCAACGAGGTGCGTGGCGAGCTGCGGCAGCGCGCCGACGCCGAGGCGATCGCGGTGTTCCGCGCCAATCTCGAGGCGTTGCTGTTGCAGGCGCCGTTCGGGCAGCTGCCGGTGATGGGCCTCGACCCCGGCCTGCGCACCGGGTGCAAGCTGGCGGTGGTCGAAGCCACCGGCCGGGTGGTGGCGACCGATGTCATCTTTCCCGTCCTGCGCCCCGAGCGGGAGGCCGCCGCCGCCGCCACCGTGCTGGCGCTGGCGGACCGCCACGGAGTGCGCGCCATCGCCATCGGCAACGGCACCGCGAGCCGCGAGACCGAGGTCTTCGTCCGCAAGGTGCTGGCCGGCGCCGGCGAGCAGGCGGTGGCGCAGGTGACGGTGGCGGTGGTGCCGGAGACCGGGGCGTCGGTCTACTCGGCGTCGGCGGTCGCTCGCGAGGAGCTGCCGGAGCTCGACGTGTCCCTGCGCGGTGCCGTCTCCATCGCCCGCCGCCTGCAGGACCCGCTGGCCGAGCTGGTCAAGATCGAACCGCGGTCGCTGGGAGTCGGCCAATACCAGCACGACGTCGACCAGAAGGACCTCGAGCGCGAGCTGGACACGGCGGTCGAAGGCGCCGTCAATCGCGTCGGCGTCGAGCTCAACTCCGCCTCGGCGCCCTTGCTGCGGCGGATCTCGGGGCTCTCCGAGCGGCTGGCGCGTGCCGTCGTCGAGCGCCGCGAGCGCCAGGGCCCCTACCGCTCCCGCCAGGAGCTGCTGCAACTCGCCGGCTTCGGGCCCCGCACCTTCGAGCTGGCCGCCGGCTTCCTGCGGGTGCGCGGCGGCGACCAGCCGCTCGATGCCACCGGCGTCCACCCGGAGCGCTACCCGGTGGTGCAGCGCATGGCCGGGGAGCTCGGGGTGCCGCTCGCCGAGCTGGTGGGCAATCCGGCGCTGGTGTCGCGTCTCGACTTCGCGCGCTTCGCCGACGCCGCCGGAGGCCTTGGCAGCTTCACCCTCGGCGACATCCGCGCCGAGCTCGAGCGCCCCGGCCGCGATCCCCGCCCCGACTTCCGCACGCCGCGGTGGCGCCCGGACGTGACCAGCGTCAAGGACCTGGCGCCGGGCATGGTGCTCGAGGGGCGGGTGTCGAACGTCACCAACTTCGGCGCCTTCGTCGACGTCGGCGTGCATCGCGACGGTTTGGTGCACGTCTCGGAGCTCGCGCACCGCTGGATCGGCGATCCGCGCCAGGCGGTGCAGGTGGGGCAGATCGTCACCGTCAAGGTGCTCGAGGTGGACGTGCAGCGCGAGCGCGTCTCGCTGTCGCTCAAGGCCGTGCAGCCGGCGCCGGCGCCGGCCGCGGCGCCGCCCGCCGCTAGGCGCGGCGCTCCCGGCAGGGCGGCCGCGGTCGCGGCGCCGGCGAGGAAGGCGGCCGCGGCTCCGGTCGTCGCTCCGGTCGTCGCCAAACGCGACACTCCCGGCAAGAGCGTCGCGACGATCGAGGACCTGATGCGGAAGTTCAACCGGCGGTAGCGCCGGCTCAGCGGTACGCCGCGGCCTGGATGCGATACAGCTCGGCGTAGGTCCCGCCCCTGGCGAGGAGCGCGTCGTGCGAGCCCGACTCCACCACCCGCGCCCCGTCGAGCACCACGATGAAGTCGGCCATGCGCACCGTGCTGAAGCGGTGCGACACCAGGATGGTGATGCCGCCACCCGTTCCGTGATCGCCGCGGCCGGCGCGCGCCGCCGCCGCGAAGCGCTCGAACAGGGCGTGCTCGGTCTCGGCGTCGAGCGCCGCCGTGGGCTCGTCGAGCACCAGCAGCAGCGGCCGCTCGCGCATGAAGCCGCGGGCGAGCGCCAGCTTCTGCCACTGCCCGAAGCTGATCTCCGCGCCCTCCGGCCAGGTGGCACCCAGCTGCGTCTCGAGGCCGGAGAGGAGGTGTTCCACGACGTCGCCGGCGCCGGCCCGCTCGACGGCCGCCGCCACCGCCGGCGTATCGTCGAGGCGCGGCAGGTCGCCGACGCCGACGGTGTGGCGAGCCTTCAGCTCGAAGCGGAAGAAATCCTGGAAGGCGCCGGCCAGGCGCAGCCGCCACTCGTCCGGCGGCAGGCGCGCGAGATCCACCCCGTCGACCAGGATGCGCCCCCGGGTCGGCGCGTACAGCCGGCACAGGAGCTTGACCAGGGTCGTCTTGCCGGCGCCGTTCTCGCCGACGATGGCGACCACCGAGCCCGGCGCGAGCTGCAAGTTCACGTCGTCGAGGACGAGCCGCTCGGTGCCGGGATAGGCAAAGCAGAGGTGCTCGAAGCGGATGCCCTCCGCGAGGTGCGCGGGCACCGCGGCGTCGGCGCCCTGCACCAGCGAGGCGGCGTAGTCCTCGAGCCACGCCAGGCGCCGCGAGCCGTCCAGCCAGACGCCGCGCAGGAAGCCGATCTCGCCCACCGTCGCGCCGAGATAGGCCGACAGGCGCGATCCCGCCGCCAGCACCAGCAGCACGGCGCCGGGCGGCGCGGCGAGCACCGACGACACGAACACCACGGCGCCGGCGTAGGCGCCGCCGAAGACCGCCCAGCCCAGGGCGTGCCACCCGGCGCTGCCCGCGCGGGCCGCCGCCACCGGCCCGTACCAGCGTTCCCAGGCTTCGCGGCGCTGCCTCGCGAGGCGCGCGCCGATGCGGGTGACACGGACCTCCTTGCCGGGCGGCGCGGTGGTGGCAAGCTCGAACAGGTGCCGCGCCAGCCGGTTGGGCGGCGCGCCCCGCTCCTCGGCGGTGCGCTCGACGCCCGGCCGCCAGGTGGAGGTGAGCACCGCCGGCAGGGCGAACACGGCGAGCAGCGCCAGCGCCGGATGGATCGACACCAGCAGCGCCAGGGTCACGCCGAGGCGCAGGAACCAGCCGCAGGTGCTGAACATCGACATGTACATGTGGTCGAGCACGAACACCTGGTTGCGCAGCACCGCCAGGCGATCCAGGTATTCGGGGCGCTCGTGGTGCTCGATGGTCGCCACCGACGCCTGCAGCCGGGCCACGTGCGCTTCGAGCGCGATCGTCACCTGGTCGCGGAACCGCCGCTGGGTGCGGTCGCTGATCACGCGCAGGAACCAGGTCGCGACCGCCGAGACTCCCAGCCCGGCGGCGGCGGCCATGACCAGGCCGCGCCGGCCGCCGAGCAGGCCGTCGGCCAGGAACTTGAGCCACAGCGCCAGCAGCGCGTCGGGCAGCGCGGCGAGCAGCGACAGGCCGAACGCCACGCTCAGCAGCAGCGGCTCGGCCTCGTAGCCGCGCTTGAGCGCGCGCCACATGGCGGGCAGCGCACGCGGCAGCGGCAGCTGCTCAGTCGAGGGCATCGAGGCCCGCCGGTTCGTCGCCGTCGCCGTCGCCGTTGCCGTCGCCGTCGCCGAAGCGCGACGCCTGCAGCTCGAACATCGTGCGGTAGCGGCCGCCCGCCGCCATCAGCTCCTCGTGGGTGCCGAGCTCGACCACCCTGCCGTGCTCGAGCACGCAGATGCGGTCGGCGTGGCGCACGGTCGAGAAGCGGTGCGAGATGAGGATGGTGGTGGTATGGCGAGTGGCGGCGAGGATGCGGTCGAAGATCTCGGCCTCGCCGCGCACGTCGAGCTGGGCGGTGGGCTCGTCGAGCAGCACCACCCCGGCGCCGAGCCGCACCGCGCAAAGCGCCCGTGCCAGGGCGACCCGCTGCCACTGGCCGCCCGACAGCTCGGTGCCGCCGGGGTAGCCGCGGGCCAGCACCGTGTCGAGAGCGGCCAGCCCGCCGGCGCCGGCGTCGGCGAGCGCCGCCAGGATCGCCTCGTCCGGTGCGCCGCCGGGCGCCACGTTGTCGCGCAGCGGCAGCTCGAAGCGGATGAAGTCCTGGAAGACGGCGGTCAGGCGCGCTCGCCAGGCGTCGAGGTCCAGGTCGCGGAGATCGACGCCGTCCACCTCGATGGCGCCGTCCTGGGGATCGTAGAGCCGGCAGAGCAGCTTCGCGATCGTGGTCTTGCCGGCGCCGTTCTGGCCGACGATGGCGAGCGACGAGCCGGCGGGGATCGCGAGGTCGAAGCCGGCCAGCACCGGCTCGCCGCCGGCCGGATAGGCGAAGGTGAGGTTGCGGAAACGGATCTCGTGCGCCGGCATCCCGGCGGCTGCACGGCGGCCCGGGGCGAGCGCCCCTACCGGATCCATCGCGGCCTCCAGGCGCAGCACCGCGGCGGCCGGTGCGGTGGCGCCGTCGAGCGCCCACGACAGCCAGCCGAAGGCGATCGTGCTGGTGCCCACCGCGGCGGTCGCGAAGGTCACCAGGCGGGCGAGCGTCAGCCTGCCGTCGGCCGCGGCGGCGCCCAGCGACCAGAACACCGCGAGGTTGGCAACGAGAACCAGCAGCAGGCTCCACAGCACCGGTCGTTCGCGCAGCCGCGTGGCCTGCCAGCGCAGCTCGAACAGGCGGCGGCGGCGCGACCGGAAGCGTTCGACGACCCATCCGGCCAGGCCGAAGAGCCGCAGCTCCTTGGCGGCCGGCGCGTCGACCGCGAGCCGGTAGCTGTAGTCCGCGTGGCGCTGCGCCTCGCGCACCTCCTCGGTGTTGCGGTCGCGCCAGACGCTGCTCTCGCGCAGCAGCCAGTGGGTGCCCAACCAGGCGCCCGCCAGCAGCGGCGGCGCCCATGGCGCGTAGCCGGCGAGCACGGCCGCCGAGGCGAGGCCGCTCACCATCTCCACCAGCCCGCCGGCGATGAAGTCCATCGCGATGAACAGCGGCGGACCGGAGATGGCGAGGTCGAAATCGCGCGCCATCGTCAGGTCGTCGGTGAGCCGCGGGTCCTCGAGGTGGCCCATGCCCGGTGGGCGAAGGCAGGCGGCGGTGAGCCGGTCGTAGAGCCAGGCCGCGGTGCGGCTGCCGAGATTGGCGCCGAGCGCCTGGTGGATCGGCGGCAGCACCTGCAGCAGCACGAACACGACTCCGGCCAGCGCCAGCGGCGCCGCCAGGCCGGCGCGCCGCTGGACCGCGCCGACCAGGCCGCCCATGGCGATGGCGAACAGCGCCGGCAGCAGCCCGCGCAGCGCCAGCACGGTCCACCACGAGATCGCCAGGGCGCGGTCGGCGCGCGGCAGCACGCCGGCGAACTGCCACTCGGCCCGCGCGCGCAGGCGCTCGATCACTGCGGCTTCACTCCCGCCCGCTGTCGCCACCAGGCCGGTGCCGGCGCGGCGTGGCACCGGGAGGCGGTGGCGGGGGCAGGTGACGGGCCTCCCAGATGCCGCGCGAGAGGCCGGCGATGAAGCGGTCCGCCGCCGCCTCGTCGGCGAAGCCGCCGGTGAGCACGACCAGCACGTAGGGCTGCTCGCCGGGCGGCGAGACGATGGCCGCATCGTGATGGAAGCCGACGATGTCGCCGGTCTTGTGGGCGACCGGCACACCCGCCGGCAGGCCGGCCGGGATCTTCTCGTTGAACTCCTGCGCCGCCAGCACCGCCAGCATCGCGGTGGCCGCCCGGTGCGAGAGGAGCGGCGCGGCGAGCGCCTCGTTGGCGCCGGGATCGGGCGGCGCGGCGGGCGCGGCGGCGGGGTTGCCGGCGGTGCGGGCGATGGCGGCCAGCATCACCATCAGGTCGAGGGCGGTGACCTCGTTGTTGAGCCCCGCCTGGTAGGCCTTCTCGTCCTCGACGCCGCGCAGCACCTGGGTGCTGTAAGCGCCCAGCCGGCGCATCGCGTCCACCACCCGCGCGGCGCCGAGCTGGTCGACCAGCAGGTTGGTCGCCAGGTTCGAGCTGCGCACGATCATGTGGCGGATCAGCTCGGAGAGCGGCAGCGTGGTGCCGACGGCCGCATACAGCTGGGGATCGGCGTCGTCCGCCGGCGCCAGATGGTAGCGCGAGCCGTCGACGATGCTGCGGAACTCGTTGCGCACCGCCACCGGCTGGTCGATGGTCATGGCGCCCTGGTCGACGGCGTCCCAGGCGGCGATCATCACCGGCACCTTCATGGTGCTGGCGGCGTGGAACGGGCGGTTCTCGTTGCGCAGCACCTGGGCGCCGCTGGTGAGATCCAGGTAGGCGACAGCGACCGTGACCTTGGCGGTGTGGCGGTAGGCGCGGTCCACCGCCTTCTCGACGGCTTGCGCCTGCGGCGTGAGCGGCCCCTCCCAGGGCGCCCGCGGCCCGGCCGGAGCCGAGCCGGCGCAGCCGGAGGCCGACAGGGAGATGAGGACGAAGAGGGCGACGAGGGCGGCGGAGAGCGCCCCCGGCAGCGGCCGCCTCATGGCTGAGCCTCCGGTTCCGATTCCGGTTCTGGTTGCGGTTCTGGTTCTGGTTCCACTTGCGCCTCCGCTTCCGCCTCCGGCTCCGGCACCGCCCGCGCGTCGCGCGCGCGGGGTCCGGCGCCGATCACCAGCACGAATTCGCCCCGGATCGAAGGACGCGCCTGCCAGGCGGCGAGCTGCGCGGCCAGCGGCGCGCGCACCACCTCCTCGTGCAGCTTGGTGAGCTCGCGCGCCACCGCCGCCGGACGGTCGCCAAGCACGGCGAGGGCATCGGCGAGGCTGGCCAGCAGGCGGTGCGGCGACTCGAAGACCACCAGCGTATGGCCAAGCGCGGCCCAGCCGCGATAGAAGTCGCGGCGCTTGCCCTGCCGCGGCGGCGCGAAGCCCGCAAAGGTGAATGGATAGGGCGGCAGGGCCGAGGCCACCAGCGCCGCCAGCACCGCGGAGGGGCCCGCCAGCGGCTCGATGCGGGCACCCTGCGCCGCCGCTTCGCGCACCAGCAGATAGCCGGGATCGGACAGCAGCGGCGTCCCCGCGTCGCTCGCCAGCGCCACCGTGCTGCCGGCCGCCAGCTCGTCGAGGAGGCGCGGCAGCCGCTGGCGCTCGTTGTGCTCGTGCAGGGAGACCAGCGGCTTGCGCAGGCCGAGATGCGCCAGCAGCCGGCCGGTGTGGCGGGTGTCCTCGCAGGCCACCAGGTCGGCGGCGGCGAAGGCGTCGCGGGCGCGCGGCGACAGGTCGCCCAGATTGCCGATCGGCGTCGCGACCACCAGGAGCCGGCCGGCCATCAGTCGCGGGGGATCTCCTGGTCGAGGTTGATGGCGCTCCCCGACAGGCGCGCGATCAGCATCAGCCGGCGCTTGTAGCGGTTCGCCTGCTCCAGCTGGACGATGCGCCGTACCTCGGCCTCCTCGTAGCCGCGTTCCACCACCTCGGCCGGGCGCAGGCCGAGGTCGAAGAGCAGGTACAGCACCTCGTCGGCCACCGCGTAGGTGACGCCCAGCTCGTCCTCGTCGGTCTGCCCCGGCCAGAGGTCCGCCGTGGGCTTTTTCGCCACCACCCGGGCCGGCAGGTCGAGGTGGGCGGCGAGCCGCCAGACCTGTTGCTTGTAGAGGTCGCCGAGCGGGTTGAGCGAGCTGGCGTTGTCGCCGAAGACCGTCGAGTAGCCGAGCAGGATCTCGGTCTTGTTGGAGGTGCCGAGGACCAGGCAGCCGAGCTTCTTGGCCTGATCGAAAAGGATGGACATGCGCTCGCGCGCCAGCTTGTTGCCGCGGCGGCCCGCGGCGCCCGCGGGGTCGTCCGGGTTCTCCGGGATCTCGAGCGCGAAATAGGGATCGACCATCGGCGAGATGTCGATCGCGCGGTGCTCGATCCCGAGCTGCTCGGCGACGGTGCGGGCGTCGGCCGCGGAGTCGGCATGGGAGGAGCGGTAGGGGAGCAGGAAGGCGTGGACCCGCGGCGGCCCGAGAGCGCGCGCGGCGAGCGCGGCGGCGAGCGCCGAGTCGACGCCTCCCGAGAGGCCGACCACGACCCCCTGAGTGCCGGAGGTCTCGACCGCGTCGCGGATGAAGTCGGTGAGCACCGCGACCGCGAGCGGCGCGTTGAGGGCGAGCCGCTCCGCCACCTGCTCGCGGCGGATCACCGGGATGCCTCCGGCAGGGCGATGTCGCTGCGGTCGTCGGCGAGCAGCGGCAGCTTCCAGCGCAGGCGGTCGGCGTCGCGCAGGTCGAGCTCGGCGACCAGCAGGTGCTCTTCGAGATACGGGGCGCGTGCGGCCAGGTCGCCGCCGGGGCGGACGATGTGGCTGCCGCCGCTGTAGAACGAGCCCTCCTCCCATCCCACCCGGTTGCAATAGACCACCCAGGAGGTGTTCAGCAGCGCCGCCGACCGGGTCAGCAGCTCCCAGCTCTCGGCGCTCTCGGGCGCCTCGCCGCCGCCGATGCGCCCGGGCGCGGCCGAGGGCACCAGCAACAGCTTGGCGCCGCCCAGGGCCAGGCTGCGGGCGAGCTCCGGGTGCCACAGATCCTCGCAGATCAGCAGCCCGGCGCGGCCCCACGGCAGCGGCGCCAGCTCCAGGCGGCGGCCGGCGCTCAGGAAGCGCTGCTCCTGGAAGATGCCGTAGGTCGGCAGATAGAGCTTGCGGTGGACGAAGGCCGGCTGGCCATGGCGCAGCAGCGCCGCGCTGTTGTAGAGCTGCCCGTCGCGGTCCTCCTCGACGAAGCCGGCCACCACCACCATCGCTCCGGCCGCGGCGGCCAGCCGGTCGAGCGCCGCGTTGCCGGCGGCCAGCGCCACGCGGGGCGTCAGGTGCAGCAGGCGGTAGCCGGTCAGCGACAGCTCGGGAAACACCAGCAGGTCGACGTCCCGCCGGCGGGCGCGCTCGATCCAGGCGAGGTGGCGCTCGAGATTGGCCTCGACCTCGCCCAGCCGGCAATCGCACTGGGCAAGGCCCACGGTGAGGCGCGAGGGGATGCCGGCCATGATACCGACGGATGCTAGCATGGCGTCCGTGATGGTCCGCGGCCTCTCCCGCTCCCGGCGCCGGCGGCGCCGCTGGCATCCCGGCGCCGGCTACCTCGCCCGCGTCCTCGCCGTCGCGCTGCTGTCGACGCCCGCGATGGCCGGCGTGCTGCAGGCGGCGCCCATGGCTGCCGCCGCGTCCGCGGTGGCGCCCGCCGCCGCTGCCGCCGCGCCCGCGGCCCCTGCCGCCCATTCCGCCGGAGCGGGTGCCGCCAACGTGCTCAAGGACCGGGTGGTGGCGGTGGTCGACGACGATCCGATCCTGGACTCCGACATCGACCGCGCGGTGGTCGTCGGGCAGTTGGAGGCGAAGGCCGGCGAAGCGCCGCCCGTCTTCCGCCGCCGCGTCCTCGACGATCTGATCGCCCAGCGCCTGCGCTTCCACGAGATCGACCGATTTGGCCTCGAGCAGGTGCCGGTGAGCCAGATCGAGCGGCAGGTCGCCGAGGTCCGCTCCCATTTCAAGGACGACGCCACCTTCCGCCAGAAGCTCAAGGAGGTGGGGCTCGACGAGACCGCCCTGCGTCAGCTGATGGCCCGCCAGCTCGAGGTTCTGGCCTTCGTGGACGAGCGCCTGGGACCCGAGGTGTTCGTCAGCCTAGAGGACATCTCGACCTACTACCGCACCGTCCTCACCCCGCAGATGCAGCAGCAGCGTCTGCCCGTCCCGCCGCTGGCCGACGTGCGCGACAAGATCCGCGAGGTGCTGCGTCAGCAGCGCCTGACCGACGAGATCGACCGCTGGACCGAAGAGCTGCGCCGCAAGGCCAACGTCCTGGTCTACTTCGACAAGCCAGAGGGTGGACCGCTGCCGCCGGTGGTCAAGCGCATCGAGCTCGGCAAGGCCCCGGTCATCCCCCCGCTGCCGGCCAACGCCCCGCACAAGCCGCCGCCGGGCTGAGGGCAATCGCGACCCGAATCAGCAGCATGCGTCGGACGAGCCAACCGCCATCGTGAATCTCTGGATCGCGGTCACCGACGACGAGTGGTTCCGCTTCCTGCGGAGCCAGGCTCATCTCGATGA
>DATGHG010000481.1:0-17756 GCA_035308185.1 Thermoanaerobaculia bacterium
GAGGTGCTCGCCGCCGCCGGCGTCACCGACTTCGACCGCTACGCCGTGCGCCCCGGCGCGCGGCTGCTCTCCGATCTGTTCCTGGGCTGAGGATCAGGATCCCGGCGCCCGCCGGCGATCCCGCGCCAGCAGCTCTCGCACCGCCGCCGCCGTCGGCAACCAGGGGATCGCCCCCGCCCCTCGGCACGCCAGGGCGCCGCAGGCGCAGGCGAAGTCCAGCGCCTCGGCCCAGCTGCCGCCGCGGCAGCGCGCATCCACCAGGCCGGCGCAGAAAGCGTCGCCGGCGCCCGTCGAATCCACCGCTTCGACCACGAAGGCCGGCGCGAATCGCCGGATGCCGGGAGCGCTCAGGGCCGCTCCCTGCTCGCCCAGGGTCACGACCACCGCCGCCGGCCCCAGGGCGCGCAACCGCTCGGCGCTCTGCAGGGCATCCTCGGGGGTGCGCAGCGGGGCGCCGGTGAGCGCCGCCGCCTCGACCTCGTTGGGGATGAGCACGTCGGCGCCGGCCGCCAGCCGCGGCGCCGCGGCCACGAACGGCGCCGGATTGAGGTAGACCGGCACCCCGGCCGCCCGGGCGATCGCCATCGCGGCGGCGGCCGCCGCGGCCGGGACCTCGAGCTGCAACAGCAGCGCCGAGGCGCCGCGGATGCGTTCCGCCGCCGCCTCGACGGCAACGACCGGCAGCGCCATCGAGGCCGCGGGCGCCGCCACGATGGCGTTGCCCCCTCCCGGCAGCAGCATCGGGAAGGCCACCCCGGTCGGCGCCGCCGCATCGCGGTGGACGAACCGGGTCTCGATCCCCTCCCGGCCGAAACCCTCCAGGAAGGCGGCGCCGAAGTCGTCGGCGCCGATGCCGGCGACGATCGCCACCTCCCCTCCCAGCCGCCGCAGCGCCGTCGCCTGGTTCGCGCCCTTGCCACCGAGGCTGCGGGTGACGCTCTCGGCCAGCACCGTCTCACCGCGGCCGGGCAGTCGGGGGACGCGGACGCAGAAATCGACGATGCAGCTCCCCACGACGACGAAGGAGAGAGGACCGGTGGGAGCGCCGGGGCTCCCCGCGGTCATCGATCCGCGAGTGGCATGGCGACTGCGGCGTCCGGCGTCAGGCTTGGTCATCTCGGCTCCGCCAGGGATTCTAGGCTAGTGCCCCGTGTCAGGATTTCGCATCATTATTCGCCGGCCCTCCGGGCCACCCGGCAGCGTCCCGCGCACCATGCCCGGGCGCGGCCCGCGCCCCCCGCGCCCGCGTGTGCTAGCCTCTGTGCGCGCCACCGTACCTTCGTCGATTCGCGGACACACCATTCCACCCGCCGCCGGCCGCGCCGCCGGCTGCCTTCGCCGAGGAGGCTCGTGATGAGATGGCTGCAAAGGTATGAGCAACCGATCTATGCGCTGCTTCGCGTCGTCGCCGGCCTGATGTTCGTCTGCCACGGAGCCCAGAAAGCGCTCGGCGCCTTCGGCGGCGCCGGCGGCAGCCTGCCGCCGCTGTTGATCGTCGGCGGCTGGATCGAATTGGTGGGCGGCATCCTGATCGCCATCGGCCTGTTCGGTTCGATCGCGGCCTTCATCTCGAGCGGCGAGATGGCGGTGGCCTACTTCATGATGCACGCGCCGCAGGGCGCCCTGCCGATCCAGAACAAGGGCGAGCTGGCGGTGCTCTACTGCTTCGTGTTCTTCTACATCGCCGCCCGCGGCTCCGGCGAGTTCAGCGTCGACGCCCTGCTCGCGAAGAACCGGCGGTAGCCCGGCGCATCCGGCTGCCGGCAGCGCCGGCACTGCCGACGCTGCCAGCGCTGCCATCGCTCCGCCGCCGCCCGCCTGCTGCCGGGCGGCGGCCTCGCCTCCATACCGCCCACCGCCGGCCCCGGCCGGCCGGCCGGCGTCGAGTCGCGCCGGGCGCCGAATGGTAGAGTCGCCGCCGCGATGAGCGTGCCGCAGGCTCCCGCCACCGTCTACCTGATCGACGCCAGCCCCTACATCTTCCGCGCCCATTTCTCCCTGCCGGACTCGCTCAGGAGCCCGGCCGGCGCCCGCGTCGGGGCGGTCTACGGCTTCGCCTCCTTCCTGCTCAAGCTGCTCGCCGCCGAGCGCCCCGGGCACCTCGGCATCGCCTTCGATCGCGACCTGACCGGCAGCTTCTTCCGCAACCAGCTCTATCCCGCCTACAAGGCCCAGCGCACCGCTCCGCCCGCCGAGCTGGTCGCCCAGCTCGCCGATTGCCAAGCGATGGCCGCCGCCCTCGGCGCCGCCACCTTCATCCACGACCGCTACGAGGCCGACGACCTGATCGCCACCCTCTGCCGCCAGCTCGCCGGCGCCGGCCATGCGGTGGTCGTGGTCAGCTCCGACAAGGACCTCGCCCAGCTGGTCGCCGAGCACGTCACCCTCTACGATTTCGGCAAGGGCCTGCGCTACGGGCCGGCCGAGGTCGAGACCGCGTTCGGCGTCCGTCCGGACCAGATCGTCGACCTCCTGGCCCTGGCCGGCGATCCGGTCGACAACATCCCCGGCGTCGCCGGCATCGGCCGCAAGACCGCGGCCGAGCTGCTCGCCGCCTTCGGCAATCTGGACGACCTCTACGCTCGCCTCGAGGAGCTGCCCGGCAGCCGCCTGCGCGCCGCCAAGAGCCTCTACGCCAAGCTGCGCGAGGCCCGCGAGACCGCCTTCCTTTCGCGCCGCCTCGCCGCTCTGGCCGCCGACGCCCCGGTCCATGCCAGCCTCGCCCAGCTCGCCTACCGCGGCCCCGACCTCGAGGCCGCCGCCGCCCTCTCGGAGCGCCTCGGTTTCAAGCACCTCGGCGAACGCCTGCCCGTCGCTCCGCCGCCCGCCGCGGACTGAGCGGAAAACCGGCGGCAGGTCCGTCTACTCCCAGCAGCGCCGACTCCCTCCGCACACCGCCCGCTGAGGGGAAACCGGCGGCCAGTTCGTCTACTCCTTGGAGCCCGTCCGGCGCGGCGCGCACACGGCTCCACACCACCCCGCGCGGGCCGCGGCAAGGCCAGCGCGTGTTATACTTAGAATCTTTTCCAAAAATGGTGTCGCCAAATTTGGCAGTGGGAGACCACGTGATCGAGCCCAACCAGGGCGCCGCCCCACCGAAGCCGCCGCCACGGGCGGTCAGCCCCCAGATCCGCAGCCTGGCGAACCTCATCCGGCTGAAGGAGACGGGCGGCGGCAGGAAGTTCGTGCTGCTGCTCGGTGCCGGCGCGTCGATCAGCTCCGGCGTGACCCCCACCCAGCGGATCATGCAGGAGCTCGTGGACCGGCACGGCGCGCACCTCGCCGGCGACTCCCTTGACGAGCGCTTCGACAACCTCTGGCGGAGCGCGTCGCCCGAGAGCCGCCGCCTCTTCCTCGAACCCTACCTCACCCACCAGCCCTCTCCCGGCTACCAGCAGCTGGCGAACCTGATCCAGCAGGGTTTCTTCGATCTTGCCGTCACCTTCAACTACGACCGGCTGGTGGAAAGAGCGCTGCAGGACATCGGTTTCACCGACTTCAGGGTGGTGATCCGCGGCGATACCGACGAGAGCCAGATCGCCAGGCTCATCGACGAGCCGGTCGCCAAGTTCACCCTGCTCAAGCTCCACGGCAGCCTGGCATCCACCGATTCCTTCCTGTTCGACAAATCCGAGATGTGGAGCTACCCGCCCGCGATCAACGAGCTGGTGGCCAAGCTCACCGCCCGCGACCTCATCGTCTGCGGCTACGCCTTCAACGATCTCTGTGTCCAGCGGGCGTTCTCCTCCACCGGCGGCGCCGTGGTCTGGGTCAATCCCGGCGGGGCGCCGCTGACCATCCGGCCGGTGCTGCTCAACCGCCACTCCCAGGACTGGGCGATCCGCGGCGACGACGGCATGTTCGACCGCTTCGCCTCCTCTCTCGCGGGCGAGCTGCTCGCCCCCGCGGCGGACTCGCCGCCCAAGCCGTCACTGAACCCGTTCAAGTTCCTCGCCGCCTACGAGGTCGGCGACAAGGACTGGTTCCCCGGCCGCGCCCGCCTGCGCCGCGACGTCCTGACCCTGCTCGCCAAGGAGAACCGGCCCGTCCTCCACCTGATCGGCGGACCGAAGGCGGGCAAGACCTCTTTCGTCCGCGCGGCGGTCATGGCCCGCCTCGACGACGCCGCTTTCGAGGCCATCTACCTCCGCTGCCGCCCCGACCTCGAGAAGCGCATCGTCGATCTCGCCGCCAGCCGCCAGCCGCTGGCGGCGGCGCCGGCCAATCTCGCGGCGGCGCTCGGCGCGCTCGCGGCCGGCGACGGCCGTCCGGTGGTGCTCTTCCTCGATCAGTTCGAACGGGTCGTGCGCAGCACCCCGGACACCGATGCCGGCTGGCGGCAGCTGCTGGCGACCTTCCAGACGCTCGGCGCCGCCGCCGGTCCGCGCCTCCGGCTGGTGTTCGTGACCTGCGACGACAAGGAGTACTACAAGCTGGTGCTGAAGTCGGACCCGACGTCCAAGCTCGTCGAGATCGAGCCCTTGAGCCCGCTGCGGATCAAGGTGGCGCTACGGTTCCTGATCAAGAAGAGCGGCATCTACTTCGACCCGCGGATCGTGGAGGCGCTGGTGGGCAAGCTGGCGGCTCCGCCCGACGGCGGCCGGCCCTTCACCATGGCGCACCTGCAGACCATCTGCTATCTCCTGGCCACCAGCTCCTGCACCACCTGGGAGAAGTATGCGGCCCAGACCAGCAGCCTCGAGCTCGAGAATGCGATCGACCTGGCGATCGCCGATTGCGACATCATGAATTTCCTCGAGGATTTCCCCACCCGCGGCGAGCGCCGGCTGGTGCGCAGCTTCATGCGGGTCGTGCCCGAGCCGAGCAAGCGCCTGATCGCGAAGTTCATCAAGGACCGCTTCGCCGACCTGCTGTGCGAGGCCCCGTTCCCCGAGCCCATGGCCTGAGCCGCCGCGGGAGAGCCCATGCCCGATGCCACCCTGCCCTCCCCGATGAGCCCGGACACCGCCCTCGGCACCGGCTATGCCGCTTCCTTGGCGGCTGGGCTGTGGGTCGATCGCGGCGCCGAGGCCACCCGCGTGCTGCGCTTCATCGCCGAGGCAGGCCGCCTGGTGGTGCTGTACGGCAAGCGCGGGATCGGCAAGACGGCGCTGCTGCGGCGCTGGGTCATGCCGCAGCTCGGCGATGGCGCGGGCTTCTATCTCGACCTCGGGACCACCTTGCACGGCGAGGCCGCGGCTCCGGACCGGTTCGACCGCCTCTGGGCCGCGATGCAAGGCGGCGCCACCGTCTTCGTCGACAGCGCCGAGGAGCTGCTCGACGCCGAGCCGGGCGAGCGCGAGCGCTTCCTGAGCCGGACGCGGGCGCTCGCCAAGCTGCCGGATTGCCGCTGCCACCTGGTCCTGGTGATCAACGAGGAACGTCTCCGCGACCTCTTCGTCTTGCGCTCGCAGATCCCGGACATCCTGGACCACACCCTCGAGATCGCCGGCATCGATCTGCGGCGGGGCCTGGCCGCGCTGCCCGGCGGCGGCGGCCCCGGCGCCGCTGCCTCCCCGCGGGACGGTGCCGCCAGGAGCGGCCCCGGCCTGCCCCTGGCAACCGCCGACCTGAGCAGCCTGGCCACGAAGAGCGGCGGCGTCAGCCCCGAGCTGCTGCGGATCATCGTCGCCCGGCTGCGCCGCTCGCCCGCCGCGGCCACCGCGCCCGCCGCGGCCGGCGCGGCCGGCGCGGCATCCGGGTCGCACCCGGCAGGCGAGGCCGCTCCCCCCAAGCTCGCGTCCCTGCTCTGGGACTACGTCAGGGAGCGTCTGGAGGCCCTTGCCGGCGGCCCCGACGGGGCGGCGGCCGGCTTCGATCTCGGTCTCGCCATCCTCGAGCAGGTGGCCGCCTCCGCCAAGTCGGCGGCGCCGCTGCCGTTGCCGGAGATCGCCTTGCGCATCGGCGTCGCCCTGGACGGCTGCCGGCAGACGCTGGCCAGCCTGCAAGGCGAGGAGCCGCTGATCCGCGAGATCGAGGAGGGGCGGTACGTGCTGGTGCCGGCCGAGCTGGCCGAGGTGGTCATCGCCGAGTGCCGCCGCCGCCAGGAGTTCGCACGCGAGAGCGAGCACCTGATCGACCAGGCGATGGCGGTGTGGCGGGCGAGCGACACGCTGCTGCCGCGACGGGACTTCCGCGAGGTGCACCGGCATCGCCGCAACCTGCGCCTGCACCATGAAGAGATCGAGCTGCTGCTGCGCAGCTCGCTGCTCCATGACGACGGGCCGGGCCTGCCGGCGGCGCGCTACTGGCTGCAGCGCCTCGCCGACCCGTCGGCGGCGGCGGACATCCTGTCGAGCTCGCTGCTCCACCGGCTGGACGAGGTGCGCGCCCGCGCCGCCACGCTGCTCGGCGACCGGCCGGAGCCGGCGGTGCGCGACCAGCTCCACCAGCTCGCGCTGCGCGACCCGCAGCCCGCGGTGAGGCAGTGCGCGGTGGCCAGCCTCGCCCGCATGAAGACCGCGGAGCTCCGCGCGCAGCTGGTCGGCGAGGTGCATGCCGCCAGATCGCCCTATCGCGCCGCGGCGCTCGAAGCCCTGAGCATCTTCGACGACGACGCCACGGTCGAGGTGGTCAGGTCGCTGCTCGCCACCGGCGACCTCGATCCCGCGTTGCGGCAAGCGACGGTCGAATTGCTGTCGCGGCTCGGCATAGCCGAGGCGGCGGACCTGCTGCTCGCGCTCGCGCTGACGGCGCCGGCGCGGGCGGACCGCGAGGCGGCCGGCAAGGGCCTCGCCGCCATCGCCTCCGAGCCGCTGCAGGCCCATGTGCTCGGCGCTCTCCGCGCCAACCGGTCGGCGGTGGCGCCTGCCGCCGCCCGGCCGCACGGCGGCGCCGGCCTGATGCGCGCCGCACGGCCCGCGGCGAGGCTGCTGCTCGCGCTCGCGATCGTGCTGGTCAACTTCAACGTCCACGGCTTCGTGCTGCTGCTGCGCAAGCGCTACCGCTTCGGATTGCTGATCCTGGCGGCCGAAGGCGTGGGAGTGGCTTGCTTCGCCGCCGGCGCGACCGTCACCGGACTCTTGATCCTGATGCTGAGCCTGAGCTGCGGCCAGCTCGGCGCGCTCCGGGTGGTTGCCGACGAGCGGCGTACCGGACCCGCCGCGGCGGCGGCCGACAACGATCGGCTCGCCGCTCTGCTCTGCCTCTCCTGCGTGCTGAGTCCCGCCTGCTGGTACCTCCACGGCCTCGTCCACGCCGCCGTCCGGCGGCTGCGCACCGGTGCCTTGCTGCTGGGGCTCGAAGCGTCCAGCATCTTCTTGATCGCCTCCACGACGACCCTCCACCAGATGCCTTGGACCGGCGTGGCGAGCTTGCCGGACCGTCTCCTGGCGGTCACCGCAAGAGGTTACTGGTGGCTCGGGGTGCTGCTGTTCGCGGGCACCTTCTTCTACGACGTCTGCGGCGTCCTGCTGGGAGAGATCGTCCTTGCCGAAGCCTTCGAATCGAGACGCCGGCGGCACGCCGTCTACAGGCTGCTGCTGCAGAACCCGGTTGCCGCGCGGTGCGTGATCGAGGACCTTGGCGCCGCCGATCCCACCGCGGCAAGGTGGGCAAGATGGATCCTTCGCCGCTTCGGGCCCGCGATCCCGCAGGAGGTGCTGCTCGCCGAGGTCGGCAACCCACCGCGGCTGCCGGCGGCGCCGATCGCCCGCAGCCTCGCCGCGAGCAAGACGGAGGCGACGGTCCGCGAATTGACCGCCGCCTGGGCGGCAGCCGACAGCGAGGCGAGGCAGACCATCGTGACCCTGCTGGCGACGACGCCGACCGAAGCATCGATCCAAGCGCTCGCCGAGCGCCGCCAGCAGTTGAGCTGGCCGCAACGCTGCCGCTCCGTGCTCGCCGCGTGGCGGTTCCGCTTCGGCGTCTGGCCCAAGCTGTCGCTCGCCGGCACCGTGCTCGCACTGCTGCTCGTCGGCCTGCTCGGCATCGAGGGCTACCGCGCGCTGCGCAACCCCGCCTCGACGCAACTGCGGGTGGTCGAGGGCGACGGCGACGAAACCGTCCGGCTGCGCACGGCGGACTTCCTCGCCTCGGTCTATCCGCAGCTTTCCGAGCAACGCCTCGCGGACTTGTTCGGCAACCCGCTGGTGCCGCAAAGGGTCAGGAAGGGCCTGGCGAAGAGCCTGAGCCTGGTGATCCTGCGCGGCGGTCTGCAGGAGAGCGAAGCGGCGCGCACCGCGTTGATCGGGGCCAGCGAGCCCGGGGAGGAGCCTTGGTTGCGCCACGCCGCGTTGACCAGCGTTGCCTCCACCCTGCGGGACCGCAGCGATCCGCGCACCGCCGATGCGCTGCGCCCCGTGCTGTCCGCGATCCTGATCAACGCGCGGGAGGATCTGCCCTTGCGCCGGCTGGCGCTGGCCGGCCTGGCGGCCATGGAGTCGGCGCCGGCCACCGCGGCCTTGCAGGATTTCGCCCTCGCCGGCTGGCCGCCTCCCCTGCCGGGGCGGGATGCCGGCGAGACCCAGCGTCGCGAGGAGGATCTCCGGCTCGAGGCCATCGCGGCCCTGCGCCGCATGGGCAGCCCCGAGGCGGCGGCGGCGCTGGGCCAGCTGGCGGCCGCCCCCATCCCGGCCAGCCTGCAGGCAGCGGCCCGGCAGGCAGGCGCCGACCCCTTGCGGCGGATTCGCGACGACCTCGATCAGGGCAAGCCGGACCACGCGGTGATGCTGGCAAAGCGTTTCCTGGCGGCGCCGGCGGCCGGGGCCGGCCCCGGCCCCACGGCCGAGGTCTACGCGCTGCTCGGCAGGGCCCGTTACCAGATCGCCAGCAGCGCGGTTGCCGACAATGCCGATTGGCGGAGCGCTGCCAACGACCTCCACCGGGCGCAGGCGGCCGGCAGCCCCGACCCCGAGGTGCCGCGGCTGCTGGCGCTGGTCCAAGATCAGCTCAGCACTCGATGACGTTGATCGCCAGGCCGCCGCGCGAGGTTTCCTTGTACTTGGTCTTCATGTCGGCGCCGGTCTCGCGCATGGTCTTGATCACCCGGTCCAGCGACACCTTGTGCGAACCGTCGCCGCGCACCGCGATGCGGGCGGCGTTGATCGCCTTGACCGACCCCATGGCATTGCGCTCGATGCAGGGGATCTGCACCAGGCCGCCGACCGGGTCGCAGGTCAGGCCCAGGTTGTGCTCCATGCCGATCTCGGCGGCGTTCTCGACCTGGGCCGCGGGACCGCCGAGCGCCGCCACCAGGCCGCCTGCCGCCATCGAGCAGGCGACCCCCACCTCGCCCTGGCAGCCCACCTCGGCTCCCGAGATCGAGGCGTTCTCCTTGTAGAGGATGCCGATGGCGCCGGCGGTGAGCAGGAAGCGCAGCACGCCGTCGTCGTCCGCGCCCGGGGTGAAGCGGCGATAGTAGTGCAGGACGGCCGGCACGATGCCGGCGGCGCCGTTGGTGGGAGCCGTCACCACCCGTCCGCCGGCGGCGTTCTCCTCGTTCACCGCCAGGGCGTAGAGGTTCACCCAGTCGAGCACCGAAAGCGGGTCCTTGAGCGACTCCTCGGGCTTGCTGGTCAGCTCGGCATAGAGCCGCGGCGCCCGCCGCGGCACCTTGAGCACGCCCGGCAGCACGCCGCTCTCGCGGCAGCCGCGCTCGACGCAGCGCTGCATCGCCTCCCAGATGCGCAGCAGGCCGGCCCTCACCTCGCCCTCGGTGCGCCAGCACCCCTCGTTGGCGAGCATCAGCTCCCAGATCGCCAACCCCTCCTCGCGGCACGTCTCCAGCAGCTCGGCGCCGCTCGCGAACGGGTACGGCAGCGGCGTCTGGTCGCGCACCAGCCGGTCCTGGCTGGCGGTGTCCTCGTCGACCACGAAGCCGCCGCCGACCGAGTAATAGGTGCGGTGCTCGAGCGTCCCGCCGGCGGCGTCGAAGGCGCTGAACACCATGCCGTTGGAGTGCAGCGGCAGCAGCTCCTTGCGGTTCCAGATCAGGTCCTCGCGCTCGGCGAACGGCACCTCGCGCATCCCGAGCAGACGGAGCTTCCCCTCCTCGCGAATCTCCGCCACCCGCCGCGGCATCCAGGCCGGATCCACCTCCTCCGGCGTCTCGCCCTCGAGACCCAGCAGCACGGCGCGGTCGGTGCCGTGCCCTTTGCCGGTCATCGCCAGCGAGCCGAACAGCTCGACCCGCAGCCGCGCCAGCGGCGACAGCAGCGACTCGCGCTCCAGCCGCTGGGCGAAGCGGCGCGCGGCGCGCATCGGCCCCACCGTGTGCGAGCTCGACGGCCCGATGCCGATGGTGAAGAGATCGAAGATGCTGATGGCCATTGGCAGCCGCTCCTCCTAGATCACCGCGAAATGACAGCGCGCCCGCCCCGAGGCTGGAAACGCAGCGGCGACGCCCCATGCGCCGCCGGCGCAAGTGTACCCCCGCAAGACCATCGTCTCCTGTCCTCGCTTGGACGGCGGCCAGTGTATGTTAACCACGTCACATAGCAGCGAAGGAGCCACCCGATGCTGGAAGCAGCGAGCCGCGAGTTGACGATCGGCGAGTTGGTCAGGTACCTGCTGCCCGAGCAGGGTCCACCACGGTTCTGGCCACCGCCCGACGTCTTTGCCGTCGCCGGTTCGCTGTTGCTCCAGTCGGGCGCGTACCTGAAGGTGGTCGGCGACTCCAGAGCGTGGCCACCCGTCGGCAGCCGGCGTCGAGGATTCCTCGCGCAGGAGCCCCATGGGTGGGCGCCGGCGGTGCGGCAGCTTGGCAGGCAGTGGAGAGAGAACTGGCCGAAGGAACCGCCGCTGCCGATTCGGCGATGGTGGCGAACGATCGAGGGCGCAGGGAACCGAGCCCTCCATGAGCTGCGTAAGGATTCGAAACTCTGGAACGCTCTGCTCCAACTCTGCGCAGCCGCCGACGAAGCGTCGATGGGGCTTGGCTTTCATGGCAGCCAGGACCTGGCGGACGATGAGGAGCTGGATCTCTTGTCGTACCTCACCCAGCAACAGCTCCTGCGCCCGGAATGGGTTTCCCTCTGTCGGAGCATTCACCCCTCGCGGGCGCGGGTGCTGCCGAAGTGCCACACTCCCCAGACTGGGATCACGCTGAACTCGCTCACCCATAACCTTGCACTATGCCGGAGCGGCGATGTTCGGCCCGTCTGGAACGATTACCGCGGGCTGCTTTCGGGCGATGTCTTGAACGTCCTCCTCTTCCCCAGCCCGGGCACGGTCTATCCCGTTCAGTTCAAGGCTGCCGCGTCCGCTGGCCTGGCAGAGGACTTCGGCCTGTTCACCTTCCAGCCGCATCGCGATCCCGCGAAGCAGAGCCTCGAGGTAGAGCTCGACCGCCTGTACCACGAGGCCCGCAAGGTAACCGGCAAGATCGATGTCGTGGTGTTGCCCGAGCTCTCGCTGGACAAGGCTCTCTACACGAAGATCCGGCGCTGGAGCCAGCGGCACAAGGTACTGCTGATCTGCGGCGTAGGCGAACTGTCGCCGCAGGGTCGCGCGGGGCGAAACTACGTGGCGTTCGATACCGTGAGGCAGGATGGCAGCCCGGTTCCCATACAGCAATTCAAGCACCATCGCTGGCAGCTCGAACGCTCTCAGATAGTGCGCTACGGACTCGGAGGACAGCTCAATCCGGAACGGAAATGGTGGGAGTACATCCACCCCGAGGAGCGCACCCTCAACTTCGTCAGCCTGCGCGGCGGACTTACCTTCTGTTGCCTGGTCTGTGAAGATCTGGCACGCCAAGAGCCGGTCGCTCAGATCGTTCGCGCCGTGGGGCCAAACCTGGTGATCGCCCTGCTCATGGACGGGCCGCAGCTCGCATCGCGCTGGCCGGCGCGCTACGCAACCGTTCTTGCCGACGATCCGGGATCCTCCGTCCTGACCCTCACCAGCATCGGCATGACCGCGCTCAGCCGTGAGGCGGGCTCGCCAACGTCGCGAGTCGTGGCACTCTGGAAGGACGCCAAATCCGGGCCCGCAAGAGAGATCGAGCTGCCACCGGGGGCGACCGGCGTAGTGCTGGCCATCACACGGTGGTCCGGTGTCGAATGGACCGCGGATGGCAGATCCGATGCGGGGGTGGCGGTGACCAGCTATCCCAGCCTTGCGGGAGTGCATCCCATCGAGCTCGGCAGTCTGCCCGCCCGGCGGGCGCCGCGGCGGAAGGCCGGCGGGCGGCCAGCGCGGCCCCTCGGCAAGCGCGCCGACGGCTAGCCGACGGCTGAGTACTGACTTCCGGAAAGACCGTGTCACACCGGTTGCGCTTCGCTGCCGATAGGCAGCCTGCGGCGGGAGCTACTTGGCAGCGCGCGTCGTTCGCTGGGCGCGCTGGGCGGCGCTGCTGCGTTCGCGGACGTGGCCGTGAGCAGCCCGCGCCGCCTCGTCGCCGGCGTGAGGCTGATGCGGCGATTGGGTGACCAGCCTGACGCCCACCTTGCGGGCCTGGCCGGTCAACTGCCCCAGGAGCTCCTTGCGAGCTTCGAAGAAGAGATCCCTGCCCTCATCCGGGAGCGTCGCGGGCTCTCGCTCCAGCAGAGCCAGGATCGAAGCATCATTCGGATCTAACTTCATGGCGGCGTCCTCGGTCGGAAAGCCGTTGGGCCATCCTGGAAACAGTCTACCGTAGCCGCCAAGCGCTGTCGAGGCTGCTGCTGTCGAGGCTGCTCGCGAGCAGCCCGCCGGCCATGGGCGAGTGAGGGCGCGTCGCGGAATGCCGCTCCCGGCGGCGCCTGTTACCACCGGTGGCGCCGCCGGGCGTCCCGGCACCACTGTATACTCGGCGAGCGCCCAGCCGGCCCGCGGCACCCAATCCCCAGCCACGAGGAGACTTGCCCTCGATGTCCAAGCCGTCCAGCCCGGAGCATCACCATCAGAGCCCCTACCACCGCGTGATCATCCTCGGCTCGGGCCCCGCGGGGCTCACCGCCGCGCTGTACACGGCGCGCGCCGACCTGGCGCCGCTGGTGCTCGAAGGCAACCAGCCCGGCGGCCAGCTGACCATCACCACCGACGTCGAGAACTTCCCCGGCTTCCCCGAGGGCATCCTCGGCCCGGAGCTGGTCGACCGCATGCGCGAGCAGGCCCGCCGCTTCGGCGCCCAGGTCAAGTTCGAGGCCGCCACCGCGGTCGATCTGCGCCAGCGCCCGTTCACCATCCACACCGAAGAGGGGGGCGCCACCGTCTACCGCACCGACGCCCTGATCATCGCCACCGGCGCCTCGGCGAAGCTCTCCGGCCTGCCCGCCGAGCGCGAGCTGATGGGCTACGGCATCTCGGCCTGCGCCACCTGCGACGGCTTCTTCTTCCGCGACAAGGAGGTGGTGGTCATCGGCGGCGGCGACTCGGCGATGGAAGAGGCGACCTACCTCACCAAGTTCGCCGCCAAGGTCACCGTCATCCACCGCCGCCACGAGCTGCGCGCTTCGAAGATCATGCAGGATCGCGCCTTCGCCAACCCCAAGATCGCCTGGATCTGGAACACCGTGGTCACCGACGTCGTCGGCACCCGCGAGGGCGGCGTCACCGCCGTCCGCCTGCACAACAAGCAGACCGGGCTCGACAGCGACTACGCCACCCAGGGGGTCTTCTACGCCATCGGCCACCAGCCGAGCACCGGCCTGTTCGCCGGCCAGATCACCATGAACGACGTCGGCTACATCCAGGTCCAGGAGCCGACCAGCCGGACCAACGTGCCGGGCGTCTTCGCCTCCGGCGACGCCATGGACCCCATCTATCGCCAGGCGATCACCGCCGCCGGCACCGGTTGCCGCGCCGCCCTGGACGCCGAGCGCTGGCTCGAGGAGCTTCACGACTGATGCCCAAAGTCTCGCAAATCAGGACCCTTGGCGCGCTCAAGGCGAGCGGCTACCGGCCGCGCCCGGTCAAGCAGGAGCTGCGCGACAACCTGCGGGAGCGGCTGACCGGCGGCGGCCCGCTGTTCCCCGGCATCCTGGGCTACGACCGCACCGTCATCCCGGCGGTGATCAACGCCCTGCTCGCCGGCCACGACTTCATCCTGCTGGGCCTGCGCGGCCAGGCGAAGACCCGCATCCTGCGCTCCCTGACCACGCTGCTCGACCCCGCCATCCCGGTGCTCGCCGGTTCCGAGCTCAACGACGACCCGCTCGCACCGATCTCCGTCCCCGGTCAGCGCCTGGTCGCCGAGGCCGGCGACGACGCCCCGGTCGATTGGCTGAGCCCCGAGCAGCGCTACAACGAGAAGCTGGCGACGCCGGACGTCTCGATCGCCGACCTGCTCGGCGACATCGACCCGATCAAGGCCGCCACCCGCAAGCTCACCTTCGCCGATCCCGAGGTCATCCACTTCGGCATCGTGCCGCGCACCAACCGCGGCATCTTCGCCATCAACGAGCTGCCGGACCTCTCGCCGCGCATCCAGGTGGGCCTGTTCAACATCCTCGAGGAGCGCGACCTGCAGATCCGCGGCTTCCCGGTGCGCATCCCGCTCGACCTGCTGCTGGTGTTCTCCGCCAACCCCGAGGACTACACCAACCGCGGCAGCATCATCACGCCGCTCAAGGACCGCATCTCCTCGCAGATCCTCACCCACTACCCGCCCGACGCCACGGTCGCCGCCGACATCACCCGGCAGGAGGCCTGGACCGAGCGAGGCGTCGCGAGCGTCGTCATCCCCGAGGAGTTCCGGCTGATGATCGAGGAGATCAGCTTCGCGGCGCGGGAGAGCGATCTCGTCGATCAGTCTTCCGGGGTGAGCGCGCGGGTCGCCATCTCGGCGCTCGAGCTGCTCGCCTCCAACCTCGAGCGCCGCGCCCTGGCGCTCGCCGGCGCGCCGCGGACCGGAACCACCCCCCCGGCGACCGCGACGGCGACGGCGCGGGCCGCGGGCAAGGCGGCCGCCCCGCCGCCGGCCGGCGCCGCCGCCTTCTCCGCCTCCGCCTCCGGCTCCGACGCCGACATCGCCGTCTACCCGCGCCTGGTGGACCTGCAGATGCTGCTGCCGGCGATCACCGGCAAGGTCGAGATGGTCTACGAGGGCGAGCAGCAGGGAGCCGAGGTGGTGGCTCGCCGGCTCATCGGCCAGGCGGTCAAGAAGGCCTTCGACCGCCGCTTCCCGGAGGTCGGCAAGGAGCTCGGCAGCGGCGGTGAGGACGACAAGGGGCCCTACGCCGGGATCGTGCGCTGGTTCGCCGAGGGCAACGCCGTCAACCTCTCGGACGAGCAGCCGTTCGCCGAGTACGAGGCCGAGATGCGCCGGGTGCCGGGGCTCGCCGACATCGCCAACCGCTACGGCGGCCGCAGCCGCGAGGAGCGGGCGCTCGCCGCCGAGCTGGTGCTCGAAGGGCTGCACCAACACCTCAAGCTGGCGCGCAACGACCTCGACAGCCAGGTGAGCTACAAGGAAATGGTCAAGTTCCAGCTGCTCAAGCCGCGCGGCGGCAGCGGCCGGCGCGGCAGCGGCCGCGGCGGCGACGTGAACTGAGATCCCGGTAGACGAGCCGACCGCCGCCGCGTCCCGCCCATGCGCCACCAATATCTCTATCTCGATCCCGAGCTGATCCGGCAGATCCTCGCCGGCCTCGACCTGCTGCGGCTGTTCAACCAGCTGGTCCTGGCTTCCGGCGGCGACGTCGACGAGGCCATGGACTGGATGCGCTACCTGCAACGGCAGGGCTACCTGCCCGAGGAGCTCGACCTCGACCAGTTCTTCGCCAGCCTCGAGGAGCAGAACCTGGTGGGACGCGACGCCGAGGGCGGGTTGCAGCTCACCAGCGGCGGCGAGCGGCGCATCCGCCGCGGCGCCTTCGAGGAGATCTTCGGCGGGCTCGACCGCGCCGGCCCCGGCTATCACCCGGTGCACGACGCCGGCGAAGGCGTCGAGCGGCTGCCCGAAACGCGCCCCTATGCCTTCGGCGACGACCTGAACCTGATCGATTCGCCGCGCTCGCTCGAGAACGCCCTGCGCCGCACCAAGGGCGAGCTGACGCTGGCCGAAGAGGACCTCGAGATCTTCGAGACCGAGCACCTGACCTCGTGCGCCACGGTGGTGGCGATCGACATCAGCCACTCGATGATCCTCTATGGCGAGGACCGCATCACCCCGGCGAAGACCGTGGCCCTGGCGCTGACCGAGCTGATCACCACCAAGTACCCGAAGGACCACCTGGCGGTGATCCTGTTCGGCGACCGCGCGCAGGAAGTGCCGCTGAGCGAGCTCCCCTACATCCAGGCCGGCCCTTTCCACACCAACACCCGCGACGCCCTGCAGCTCGCGCGCGGCCTGCTGGCGCGGCGCAAGCAGCCCAACAAGCAGATCTTCCTGATCACCGACGGCAAGCCTTCGGCGATCACCGAGAACGGGCGCATCTACAAGAACCCGTTCGGCCTCGACATGCGCATCGTCAACCTGACGCTCGAGGAGGCCGACCTCTGCCGCCGCCAGCGGGTGGTGGTGACCACCTTCATGCTGGCGACCGACCCGATGCTCACCCAGTTCGTCGAGAAGCTCACCCAGATCAACCGCGGCCGCGCCTACTTCGCCTCGCCGTACAACCTCGGCGAGTTCATCCTCGCCGACTACATCCGCAATCGCCGGAGGCGCATCCGCTAGTGGCGCGCCGGAGGACACCGCCGCCGCCGCTGGGGCTGGCGGCGGCGGCCGGATGCCTGGTGCTGTCGCTGCTCGCCTGCTCCCGCGCGGGCGGCGGCCCGGAGTCGCAGCAGGCAACGGCGCCCGCGGCCGCACTTCTGCCGGCGCCCAGCAACATCCTGCTGATCACCGTCGACACCCTGCGCGCCGACCACCTGTCGAGCTACGGCTATCCTCGCGCCACCTCCCCCAACCTCGACCGCCTGGCCGCCGCCGGCGTGCGCTTCGACCAGACCGCGGTGCAGTGGCCCAAGACCACGCCGTCCTTCGCCTCGATGTTCACCGCCACCTACTCGAAGGACAACGAGATCGTGCGCCGCGTCGGCATCCCGGTGTCTTGCCGCTTCGAGATGCTGGCCAAGGTGCTGCACCGCCGCGGCTACTCCACCCAGGCGGTGATCTCCAACGGCGCCCTGGGCAGCGAGTTCAACTTCGACCAGGGCTTCGACACCTACGTCGAGACCTGGAAGCTGACCGCCCACTCGGGCGCCGACGCCAATCACGCCGAGGCGGTGACTCGCCTCGCCATCGGCCTGCTGCCCGGCCTCGAGCGCCAGGCGGCCGCCCACCGACCCTGGTTCCTGTGGGTGCACTACATCGACCCGCACTTCCCCTATCAGCCGCCTGGCCCATGGCGCAACCGCTTCCAGGGCGACCGCTTCTTCGACCGGGCGGCGAAGGTGACGGTCTCCGACCGGCCGCAGCAGCAGATGGGCGGCATCGGCCGCGAGCAGGTGCTCGACGGCCACGACGACCTCGCCTTCTACGTCGCGCGCTACGACGCCGCCATCGCCTACGCCGACGCCCAGATCGGCGCGCTGCTGGCCGAGATGGGGCGGCGCGGCCTGCTCGGGCGCACCCTGACCGTCTTCACCTCCGATCACGGCGAATCGCTCGGCGAGCACGCCTACTACTTCGACCATGGCCGCTTCGGTTTCCAGACCTGCCTGCGCGTGCCGCTCATCTTCCACTATCCCGGGGTGCTGGCGCCGCGCGTCGACCGCCGGCCGGTCCAGCTCCTCGACCTGGCGCCGACCCTGCTCGAGGCGGCCGGCGTCGCGCTGCCCGGCGGCGTCTGGAAGCAGGGCCGCTCGCTGACGCCGCGGCTGCGCGGCCTGGCGCCGGGACCAGCGGGCGGCGCCGGCGGCGCTCCGCCGCTCCTCGCCTTCTCGGA
>DATGHG010000482.1:0-3584 GCA_035308185.1 Thermoanaerobaculia bacterium
GGCAGCCGACGGCCGCCATCACCTCGGCGGAGGTCGCCGGGCGGGCCACCGCGGTCAGGTACTCGACGACCGCCAGTCCCTGGGCGGAGCGGCCGGCCGCCGCCGTCTCCTCCAGGCCCGGGACCAGCTCGACCGCCGCGACATAGCGCGACGAACGGCCCGGGCGGGCGCGCGAATCCTCGCCGGCGATGCGGCCGCCGGCCTCGAGCTCGGCCAGCACCGCGTCCAGATCGATCAGTCCCAGGCCGGCCTGCAACTCGGAAACGCGGACCCGGCCGCCCTCGCGCAGCGCCTCCAGCACCGCGCTCTCGGCCTCGGCCCGCGGCAGCGCCAGCGCGCCCCGGTCGGTCAGCCAGACGCGCCGGTCGCCCCAGGGCTCGAGGTCGGCCGGCAGCATGGAGCGCAGCGCCTCGCCGAGCGGCGCCAGGTAGTAGTCGGCGGTGAAGCGGGCAAGCTCCAACAGGTCCGGCCCCAGCACCGGCTCGCGGTCCAGCACCCCGTCGAGCCAGCGGATGGCGACTCCCGCCGGCGGCTCGTCCCGTTGCCCGACGACCACTCCGACCAGGCGCCGCTTCCCCATCCGCACCCGGACCCGCACGCCGGGGACGGCAATGGCCTGGCAGCCCGGCGGCACGGCATAGACCAACGGCTCCGGCAGCGGCACCGGCAGCGCGACCTCGACATAGCAGGCCGCGGCGCCTGGCGGCGCATAGCCCGCCGTCTCCTCCTGCCGCACGCCGGGCTCCGGCGCCTGGCCGGCCGGCGTCTCCGGCGCCGCCGGCGCTGTCCCGGGGTCGTCCTCCGTTGGCTGGCCGTGGCGGTGGCGGCGTGTCATTTCGTGCTTGCCCTGTGATTCATGACGGATTCCGGTGTCTTCCGGGCGCGCTTCCGAGCGCTTTCGGGCGCGCTTCCGAGCGCTTCCGGGCGCGCTTCCGAGCGCTTTCGGGCGCTTCGGGCGCCGGGCGCCGGTGGCATGCCGTGGCGGCGGCCAGCGGCACTCGGAGCCTTCAGGCGTTGCGGCGAGCGGTGCTCCGGGAGCGGCAGGTCTCGGAGCAGAAGGATTCGCCCGCCGGACCCGGCAGCATGCGAGCGCTTGGCACATGCACACCGCAGGCGCCGCAGCGCACCAGCGTCACCGCCGCGTTCTCCTGCGAAGTGGCGGCGGCGGGCGGCGCGGCATGGCGCCGATTGGCCTCGGTGCCCTCGGCGCGGCTCTGGTCCGGGCGGCGGTCAGGCGCCGCGGCCGCCGCTCGCCAGCCGCGGATCACCTGGCTCCAGACCATCCAGACGAGGAAGGCCAGGAGCGCGAAGTCGAGCAGGCGGATGAGCGCCAAGCGGCTGGCCTGCCTTCCCGGCTACTGGCTGCCGCCGGCGCCGCTGCCGCCGGTGCCGGAAGCGGTGCCCGAGGCGCGGTGGCGCTGCAGCGCGGCGCCCAGCTGGGCCACCTCGGGTTGCGACGGCGCGATCGCCTGCAGGCGGGCGAAGGCCTGGTCGGCCGCGGCTTGCTGATTGAGGTCGAAGCCCAGCACCACCACCTCGGCAAAGCGCGACTTCCAGTGCTCCGGCGCCAGCTTCTCGGCGTGGCGGAACTGCTCGAGCGCGCTGTCGAACTGGCGCATGTTCCGGTAGCAGGTGCCGAGGTCGGTCAGCACGTCCGGGTTCGCCTGGCGCAGGCCGATGTACTGGGTGTAGAGGTCACGGGCGCGGCCCCAGTTGCTGATGTCGAAATTGAGGTTGGCGAGCTTCAGCACGGCGTCGGCATCCTTCGGATGGGTCGCCACGTAGTCGCGCAGTTGCTGCACCTCGGCCATGGCCGGTGGCGGCGCGGCGCCGCCGGAGGGAGCCCCCGGGGCGCCCGCTCCCCCAGCGCCCGAGTCGGGGCCGTTCGGGGCGCTGGCGGCAGGGCTCGAATCGTCCGGAGCGCCGCCGCCGTCAGGAGCGGCAGCGGCCGCCACCACCGCCCCCTCGCCGGGGGGGCGGCGCAACGGCTGGCGCGCCGCCATGACGTCGTGCAGCAGATAGCCGGCGATGAAGCCCAGCATCAACCCATAGGCCGCGAAGTGCAGGTTGTCTTTGTTCATGTTGGGCGCCTGCGCCGCGCGCGGTGTCTTCCGGGGTTTCCGGCGTTCCGGGGTTTCCGGCGTGCCGGCGTGGCTGTGTGCCTGCGGGTCTCCTGGTCGATCGCGGTGGGGGTGACGGGGCAAGGTACCGCTAGCTGGCCGCCTTGGTGGTCCGCTGGCGCTTCTCCAGGCTGGACGTCAGGGCCAGCTCTACCAGCTCTTCGGCTTCCCGCTCCGAGATGTCCTTGACGTGCGCCACTTCGCTGACGATGAAGTACTTGGCGCGCTCGTACATCTTCTTCTCACGGAACGACAGGCTCTTGCGCTGGCTCACCAGGCGAAGGTTCTTGAGCACCTCCGCCACCTCGGTCAAGCGGCCGGTCTTCATCTTGTCCAGGTTCTGCTTGTAGCGGCCCTTCCAATCCTTGTAGGTGTCGATGTTGCCGTCCTCGAGGATGTCGAACAGGGCGCGGACGTCGCGGGTGTGGCAGAGCGGCCGCAAGCCCACGAGGTCGAGGTTCGCCTTCGGCACCATGACCTTGGAGTTGTTCGACAGCAGCCGGAGGTGAAAATAGAGCTGCTCGATCCCATCCATGTGGCCGGCCTCGATCTTCTCGACCAGGCTGACGCCGTGGTTGGGGTAAACCACCTTCTGACCGATTCTGAATGTCACGCCTGTGCCCCCTTGCATGTGGGACCTACCGGAGCTGTTGTAGCAAGTCACTGAGGGACCAACGCTTACGGCTGTAACTTATACACCATCCGGCACGTTCCGTCAACCTTGCATTCACTCCGCCCGCCCCCGGCCACCCACCCACGAGCCCACTCCGGGGCCCCGGGACGTCTCCATTTTACCTCATTTCGCCGCGGATTACCGCCTCTTTCGCGCCTGTCCCTGGTCGCCCTGCTCCTCGGCGTGCCCTTTCGGCACCCAACCTGCTGCGCCCGGAAGGCCGGCGGAGGGATGGACCAGGCAGGGGTTGCACGAGCGCTGGGAGCGTTCGCGCCTGGCCGCGGTTGACACCCCCTGGCCGGCCCCCTACGATCTCGGATCTGGCCACCCCGGGCCGAAGTGGCGGAATGGCAGACGCAGAGGACTCAAAATCCTCCGCTCGCAAGGGCGTGCGGGTTCGACTCCCGCCTTCGGCACCAGTCTCATCAATAAGTTAGAAAGCACGACCGGTGGCAGCCCTGACCTGCCCCGAGTTTCCCCAATGCGCTGGCAACGCCGCCATCCCGGCAGTGCCACACTATGGTGGGCTGGATTCGCCCGTATTCCTGCGAGGGCAAGGTTGTACCAAGGGACCAATGACATCGACCGGACATATCGATGTACCAAACACGAGTGGGCAGGTTTCCGCTCAGCATCTTTGCTCTAGAGACGGCAAGGCGGCATCGCGGAGACGGGTGGGTTAGACTCTTGGAAGCCCGGTAAGGAGGCTCCGCCTCATGTCGGATCGAAGTTCCGTTTCCTGGCAGCAGCCGACACGTCCCCGTAGGAAGCGGAGCACGCGACGATGTCCT
>DATGHG010000483.1:0-13971 GCA_035308185.1 Thermoanaerobaculia bacterium
AGAAAGGTGCGGCGATCCATGCGTCCTCCTCCGCGGGAGCCACCCGCTCGCCAAGCCGGCGGCAGTTCGAGTCCAACTGCTAGAGAGTTACGTGGGCAGGCGCGAGAAGTTCGCCAATTACTGGATCGCCCCCGCATCCCCCCGACCCCCTTCCCACCCTCCGGGGGGAAGGGGGCGCCATGGTCCCTCTTGGGAAGTTTCGTCTCAGCCGCCGCCGAAGGTCTCGCGCCAGCCGCGGGTGGCGGCGAGCGCGGCCAGGGCCTGGTCGAGGCGCGCCTGGTTCTCCGGGCGCACCAGCCAGGTGCTGCGGCCCGAGGGATGCGGCAGCGGCACCACCTCGATCGCCAGGCCGCCGCGCTCGACCGCGAAGACGTGCCCGACCCGTTCGCCGAGGGGGGCGGGTGCCGGCAGGAAGCGGGCGATCGCCAGCTGGCCGACGGCGACCACCGTCGCCGGGCGGATCAGTTGTAGCTCGCGCTCGAGGTAGGGGGAGCAGCTGGCGATCTCGTCAGGGGCGGGGACGCGGTCGCCGCCGGCGGGCGCGCGGCCGGGGAAGCACCGCAACACCGCCGCGATGTAGACCTTTTTCCGGAAGTCGGCCTCCGGCGCCCCCAACCGGGCGAACCAGGAGAAGAGGCGGGCGCCGGCGGTGAAGGCGAAGGGCCGGCCGCGCGCCGCCTCGCGCGGTCCGGGCGCCTGCCCGACCAGGATCATGCGCGGCGGCGTCTCCGGCCGGAAGGTGACCGGCGACGGCTCGACCCGCGGGCAGATCCGGCAGCCGCGGACCTCGGCCAGGTGCCGGTCGAGCGCCGCCCAATCGAAGCGGCGAGAGCGGCGCGCGGCGGTCAAGCGAGAGCCGCCGCTCAGGCCTTCGCGGCCGCCGGCGGCGCGCCCGCGGCGGGGGCGCCCGCCCCAGGAGCACCAACGGCCGGCGCACCGCCGGCGGGAGCGCCCGCGGCCGGCACCGGCGCCGGCAGCACCTCGACGCCGGGCTCCCACCAGCTCTCGCCGGCAGCGAAGGCGTCGCCCTCGTGGGCGCAGGGCGACGCGATGTGATCGCGGCCATACACCGGCCGCCCGGTATGGGTGGCGCGGTGCAGTGGGTAGAGGCTCGCGCAGACCAGGCAGTAGATCCCCATCACCCGGCCGCGCCGCTCGGGCGGGATCTGGTCGCGGGGCGCCGCCGGCGGGACTCGATAGACCATCGCTCACTCCTTGCGAGGCCAGGCGCCGGTGACGCCGGCGCCCGGGCGCCCGGGGTTCATCGCGCCGCGAGCAGCTCGGCGCGCGAGAAGAAGAAAGCGAGCTCGGCCGCGGCGTTCTCGGGCGAGTCGCTGCCATGGATCGCGTTGCGCTCGATGGAGGTGCCGTACAGCGCCCGCACCGTGCCTGGCGCCGCCTTGGCCACGTCGGTTGCGCCCATCGCCAGGCGCAGCCGCGCCACCGCGTCGTCGCGCTCGAGCGCCAGCGGCATCACCGGCCCGCTGGTCATGAACTGCACCAGGCCGGCGTAGAACGGCCGCTCCCGGTGCACCTCGTAGAACGCCTGCGCCTGCGCCTCGCTCAGCCGCAGCAGCCTGGCGCCGCGCAGCGTGAAGCCGGCCGCCACCAGGTGGTCCAGGATCTTGCCCGCATTGCCGGCCGCGACGCTGTCCGGCTTGAGGATCGCCAACGTCATCTCCATGCGTATTCTCCCTCTCCTTTGCTCACCAAGAACCGTTTCATCCCCGGTCAACCCCCACCCCGGGCTCGCCGCCGGGCACGCCGCCGGGCGACCAGCGGGATCCTACCGCCCCCCGCCGGCCTGGTGGCCTGTCCTAACCTCCCGCAGCCTGCTCCGCCAGCACCTCGAGATCGGCGTCGGGGCCGTCGAGCCGGAAGATCGTGCCGGCGATCTCGACCGCGCCGCCGGGGCCCAGCAGCACCGCCGAGCCGGCAGGCAGGCCGAGGCCCCAGCGCACGCCCGGCAAGCGCAGCAGCCGGCGCAGCCGCCGGTCGTGCCCGGGATCGAAGTTGGGCTCGACCACCCCGGCCGGCAGCCAGCCGAAGCCGGCCAGCGTCTGGCCCGGCGCGATGCTGCGCGCCGCGACGCCGGCGGCCTGGGCGGCGGCGGCGATCGCCACCACCATGCCGCCGCTCGCCAAGCGATCGCCGAGCGCCGCGGCCGCCGGCGAGCCGGCGAGCGCTTCGAGCAGGTGATCGGCGACGCCGCCGCCCAGGTAGACCGCGGCCACCTCGCCCAGCCGCTCGGCGTTGCGCCCGCGGCGCGCGTCGCGGGCGCGGTAGATCGGCACCGTCTCCACCTCGCGCCCAAAGGTGTGCTGCAGGTAGGTGGCGAAATGGCGCGGGTAGTCGTTCGAGCCGCTCGCGGCCGGCACGAAGCCGATGACCCCCGGCGCGCAACGTTCGAGCCAGGCGCGATCGGCGGCCAGCGTCTCGCCGAAGCTGAACTCGCCGCCTCCGAGCAGCGCCAGCCAGCCGTTGCCGGGGCAGCGCTCCAGGCCGTTCAAGGGCGGCGGCCCAGCGCCCGCGCCATGGTCTCGCCGAGCTTGGCCGGCGACTCCACGACATGCAGCCCGGCCGCCTGCATCGCCGCCATCTTCTCGGCGGCGGTGCCGCGGCCGCCGGCGACGATGGCGCCGGCATGGCCCATGCGGCGGCCCGGTGGAGCGGTGCGGCCGGCGATGAAGCCGACCACCGGCCGGTGGTAGTTGGCGGCGATCCAGGCCGCCGCCTCTTCCTCGGCGCTGCCGCCGATCTCGCCGATCATCACGATGCCCTCGGTCGCCGGGTCGGCGGCGAAGGCTGTCAGCACGTCGATGAAGTTGGTGCCGTTGATCGGATCGCCGCCGATGCCGACGCAGGTGGACTGCCCGAGGCCCAGATTGCTCAGCTGCCATACCGCCTCGTAGGTCAGGGTGCCCGAGCGGCTGATCACGCCGATGCCGCCGGGCTTGTGGATGTGCCCCGGCATGATGCCGATCTTGGCCATCCCCGGCGAGATCACCCCCGGGCAGTTGGGTCCGATCAGGCGGGTGGGGTGATCGACCAGGAAGGTCTTCACCCGCAGCATGTCGGCGACCGGGATCCCCTCGGTGATGCAGATCGTCAGCTCGACCCCAGCCGCCGCCGATTCCATGATGGCGTCGCCGGCAAACGGTGGCGGCACGAAGATCATCGAAGCATTGCAGCCGGTGGCCGTCCGCGCCTCGGCCACCGAGTCGAAGACCGGGATGCCCTCGACGTCGCCGCCCCCCTTGCCCGGGGTCACGCCGGCCACCACCCGGGTGCCGTACTCGCGGCAGGCCAGGGCGTGGAAGGTGCCCTCCTTGCCGGTGATGCCCTGCACCACCAGGCGCGTCTCCTTGTCCACCCAGATCGCCATGGCTATGCCGCTCCTCGCCCGGCGGCCGCCGCCACCACCTTTTCGGCGGCGTCGGCCATCTGGTCGGCGACGATGAATTGGAACGGCGCCTGCCGCAGCACCTCGCGCCCCTGCTCGACGTTGGTGCCTTCGAGCCGCACCACCACCGGCAGTGCGACGTTGCCCAGCTCCTCGATCGCCCCCACCACGCCGCGCGCGATGCGATCGGTGCGGGCGATGCCGCCGAAGATGTTGATCAGCACGGCGCGCACGGCGGGATCCGAGACCAGCAGCTGGAAGGCGTTCTTGACCGCCTCCTGCGAGGCGCCGCCGCCGACGTCGAGGAAGTTGGCGGGTTCGCCGCCGTAGAGCTTGATGATGTCCATGGTGGCCATGGCGAGGCCGGCGCCGTTGACCATGCAGGCGATGTTGCCGTCCAGCTTGATGTAGTTCAGGTTGAACTTGCCGGCCTCGACCTCCATCGGGTTCTCCTCCGCCAGGTCGCGCATCGCCAGCACCTCGGGGCGGCGGAAGAGGGCGTTGTCGTCGAAGGTCATCTTGGCGTCGAGCGCCAGCACGTCGCCGCCGCCGGTCACCAGCAGCGGATTGATCTCGACCAGCGAGGCGTCGGTGTCGAGGTAGGCTCCGGTCAGCGCCGCCAGCAGCTTCCCCGCCTTGCCGGCGGTGGCGCCGGCGAGCCCCAAGCCGCGCGCCAGCGCCCGGCCCTGGAACGGCAACAGCCCCAGCTGCGGCTCGACCTCCTGGCGCAGGATCGCCCCGGGATCCCGCGCCGCCACCTCCTCGATCTCCATGCCGCCGGCCTGCGACGCCATGACGATCGGCTTGCCGGCGTGGCGGTCGAGCGTCACCGAGACGTACAGCTCGCGGGCGATGTCGAGCGCCTCCTCGACCAGCACCCGATGCACCACCTGCCCCTCCGGTCCGGTCTGCGGCGTCACCAGCCGCATGCCCAGGATGCGGCCCGCGGTCTCGCGCGCCTCGGCCGGCGAGCCGGCGAGCTTGACGCCGCCGCCCTTGCCGCGCCCGCCGGCATGGATCTGCGCCTTCACCACGCACCGCCCGCCCAGCTCCGCGCAGATGCGCTCCGCCTCTGCCGGGTCGTCCGTCACCCGTCCCCGCGGCGTCGCCACACCATGCGCGCGCAGGATCTCCTTGGCCTGATATTCGTGGATCTTCAAGACCTGCCCCTCCCCCGAAAAAACCCGCCGCAGTCTATCGCAACCACCCGCCCGGCCGTCGCCTACTGCCGCGGCGTCGGCCGCTGAGGCGACACTGCTCGAGGTCGGGTCACGGAGCGCCCGGTTAGAATAGCCGGACCGGCACCCGCCGCCGGCCCTCCATGCCCCTGCCCTTCGACACCTTCGTCTTCACCACCCGCACGCTCGCCGGGCGCACGGCACGGCTCGGCTACCGGCTGCTCGGCGGCGGCCGGGAGGCGCTCTTCGAGGAGACCTTCGAGCTGCCGCTGGATCTCGAACGCTCCGCCGCCGATCCGGCCGACGTGGCAACGGCGCTGGCCGGGCTGCACCTGATCGCCGGCGTTTCCTACTGGAAGACCTGCTGCCCCGCCCGCATCGAGATCGAGCAGCAGGGTCTGACCGCCGCCGACGCCGCGTTCTGGACCGAAGTCTACGACTCCGGGCTCGGCGAGCTGTACTACCGCAACGGCCTCGACCCCGCCGGCAGGGCGCGCTTCCCTGGCCGCGGCGAGCCGATCCCCGCCGCCGGCCGCGATGCCGCCGGGCCGCCCCTGGTGCTGGCCGGAGGCGGCAAGGACTCGGTGGTGGCCTGGGAGATCGTCCGGGCGACGGCGGCCGGCGCCCCGACCCCGCTCACCATGGTGCCTGCCGGCAACGACTGGCGGCTGGCCCCCGACCGCGACGGACGCGGCCTGCGGGTGGTGCGCCGGCTGGACCCGCGGCTGTTCGAGCTCAACGCCGCCGGCGCCTACAACGGCCACGTGCCCTTCTCCGCCATCCTCGCCTTCGCCGCCCAGCTGGTCGCGATGGCCGGCGGCTTCGGCGAGATCGTCGCCGCCAACGAGCGCAGCGCCTCCGCCGGCAATCTCGTCGCCAGCGGCGTCGAGGTCAACCACCAGTGGAGCAAGAGCCTGCGCTTCGAAGAGCTGTTCCAGGCCTGGCAGCGCCGCCACCTCGGCCGCGTGCCGGTCTACTTCAGCCTGTTGCGGCCGCTCGGCGAGCTGCGCATCGCCAGCCTCTTCGCCGCCTATCCCGGCTGGTTCGGCGCCGTGACCTCCTGCAACACCAACTTCCGCCAGCAGGGCGCCGGCGCCGCCGGTCGCTGGTGCGGCCGCTGCGCCAAGTGTGTCTTCGCCGCCATCGTGCTCACGCCCTGGCTCGACGCCGAGGGCATGGCGGCGGTCTTCGGCACCAGCCCGCTGGCCGCGCCCGAGAACCTGCCGGTGGTGCGCACCCTGCTCGGCCTCGGCGACCACAAGCCTTGGGATTGCGTCGGCACTCCGGGCGAGGTCGCCGCCGCCCTGTGGCTCTCCTGCCGGCGCGAGCCCGATTCCCCGCTGCCGGCGCTGCGCTGGTTCCGCGACACCGTCGCCGCCACCCTCGAAGACCCGCAGGAGCAGGTCCGCCGCGAGCTCGCCCCGAGCCCCGTCCACCGCCTCCCCGCCCGCTGGCGCGATGCTCTCGCCGACTATCTCGACGCTCGCTGAGCGGCGGGTCGGCATCTTCGGCGCCGGCGCCGAAGGCCGCTCCACCTGGGAGACCCTGGCGCGCCGCGGCGCCCCGCCGCCGCTGGTCTTCGCCGACCGCGAGCCGCCGCCGGCAACGGTGCCCGACACCCTGCGGGTGGTGACCGGCGAGGCGATGACCGCGGCCCTCGCCGAGGTCGACCTCCTGGTCCGCTCGCCGGGGATCCGCCTCACCCATCCGCTGCTGGCGATGGCGGCGGCGCGCGGCATCGCGGTGACCACCACCTCCGAGCTGTTCATCGCGGCGATGAGAGCCGCCGGGCTGCCGGTCCTCGCCATCACCGGCAGCAAGGGCAAGTCGACCACCGCCACCCTGGCCTGGCGCCTGCTGCGCGCGGCCGGCCGGCAGGCGGTGCTGGCCGGCAACATCGGCACGCCCTGTCTGGACGTCCTCGACCAGGCGCTCGCCGCCGGCGCCACCGGCGTCCTCGAGCTGTCGAGCTACCAGTGCTCGGACCTGGCCACCGGCCCCACCATCGCGGTCCTGCTCAGCCTGTTCCCCGAGCACATGGACTGGCACGGCGGCGCGGACGCCTACTTCGCGGCCAAGCTGCGGCTGGCGCGCTGCCAGCTCCCCGGCGACCTGACGCTCTACTCCGCCGCCGATCCGGAGCTGGTCTCCCGCCTGCCCCTGGGGCCGGCGCGCCAGCAGCCTTTCCAGGACCGTCGCGGCCTGCACTACGGCGACGACGGCTGGTTCCGGGACGGCGAGCGGCGCCTGTTCTCCGACCGCGAGGTCCGCCTGCGCGGGCGCCACAACCGGATCAACGCGGTGGCGGCGCTGGCGGCCACCCGCCCCCTGGGCGCCGAGCCGGCGCACCTCGAGCGCGTGCTCGCCGATTTCGCCGGCCTGCCTCACCGCCTCGAACCGATCGGCGAGCACGCCGGCATCCGCTGGGTGGACGACTCCATCTCGACCGCCCCGCAGGCAACGGTGGCGGCCCTGGAAGCATTCGCCGGCGAGGTGGACACCCTGATCGCGGGCGGCGCCGACCGCGGCTTCGACTTCGCCGTCCTCGCCCGGGCGCTCGCCGCCAACCCGGTGCGCACGGTCATCACCCTGCCGCCGGGAGGGGAGGCGGTCGCCGCCGCCATCCGCGCCGGCTGCCCGCCGGGCAAGCCGCAGGTCCATGCCGCCGCCGACCTCGCCGCCGCGGTGGCGCACGCCGCGGCGGTGACCGCGCCGGGCCGCATCTGCCTGCTCTCCCCCGGCTCCCCGAGCTACGGCGCCTTCCGCAACTTCGAGGAGCGGGGCGACCGCTTCCGCGCCCTGGTCAAGGCGCTCTGAGCTGCGCACCGGGTCATCGCGCTCACGAACCGGGCAGCCGCAGCACCAGGACGGTCATGTCGTCCTCGCGCTGGTCGCTGCGCGAGAACCCGGCCACGTCCGCCAGCACCCCGTCGCGCATCCCCTCGACGCTGCCGCCGGCGTGGCGGCCCAGGCTCTGTTCGAGGCGGTCGAAGCCGAACACCTCGTCGGTCCCCTCGGCCCGCGCCTCGATCAGGCCGTCGCTGAACAAAAACAGAGTGTCGCCCGGCTCGAGGCGGGCCAGGCGCGGCTGGACCTCGATGTCGCGGCGCACCCCCAGCGGATAGCCGCCGGCTTCGAGCGCCTCCACCTTGCCGCCGCCGGCGATGCGGTAGGGATAGAGGTGACCGGCGCTGGCGTAGAGCAATTCCCGCCGCACCGGATCGAGCAGCGCGTAGCAGAGCGTCGCCAGCAGCCGCTTGCGGGCGGTCTGGAAGACGGTGCGGTTGAGCGTGCGGAACACCGACTCCACCTCGGGGTCGAAGGTCACCTGCACCGCCAGCGCCGACTTCGCCATCGACATCACCAGCCCGCTCGACACGCCGTGGCCCGCCACGTCGCCGACCGCCACCGCCAGGCGTCCGTCCTCGAGCGCCAGCACGTCGTAGAAGTCGCCGCCCACCTCGGTGGCTGGCAGGTAGGCATGGGCCAGGTCGACGCCGGCCAGCCGCGGCGGCAGGTCGGGCAGGATCGAGCTCTGGATGCGGCGGGCGGTGTCGAGCTCGACGCGCTGCCGCTCGCGCTCGGCGATGCGGCGCACGTGCGGCGGGACGTCCTCGTAGCGGTAGGCGATCTCCTGCCGGTCGCCCAGGTGGCGCACCGAGAGCAGCACCGGCAGCGCCAGGATCGCCAGCCCCGCCCAGCCCTCGGCGCGCAGCACCGGGCTGGCGGCGGCCAGCAACGGGAAGGCCACCAGCAGGTAGGTGGAGATCAGGGTGGCGAGCAGGAATGCCAGCAGATCGAGAGCCAGGAACACGCCAAGCAGCGCGGCGGCGAAGGCCGCGGAAAAGAGCAGTCCCCAGCCGAGCGGCAGCACCAGCACCGGCGCGCTGGTGGCGACGCCGGTCACCAGCGCCGCGGCCAGGAAGCCGAGCGGCCGGCCCAGCCACCGCGCCAGCGCCGGCAGCACGCAGAGCGCCAGCGCCAGCGCCGGCGAAAGGGCGGATGAGACGGCGCCGATCGCCACCTCGATCCCGGTCCACGAGCCGTTGATGCTGTGGAACAGCGCGAACTGCGCCCAGGCGCCGGCGTGGCGCAGGGCGAGCAGCATCGCCACCGCCAGGCCGGCGAGCGCCAGGCCCGCCAGCAGGCCGCTCAGCGCCGAGGCGGCGACGGCGGCATTCCCCCACCGGCCCTGGAACAGCGCGTCGAAGGCGGCGAGCTTGTGCCCCCACCGCTGGCGGCACCACCATTCCCCCACCGACCAGGCCAGGAAGCCGAGCACCGCCGCCGGCAGCAGGAAGAACATGAAGCCGATCAGCATGAAGAACCAGCTGGCCTGCTGCGGAGTCGCGAAGGAGAGAAAGGCCCGCTCCTGCGCCGCGGCGCGAGCGATCATCAGCAGGAACAGCAGGCCGGCGCCGCCGATGGCCACGAACAGCTGCACGGCGCGGCGCACTCCGACCTCGCCCTCGTGATAGCGCTTCAGGAACAGGACGGCGAGCACCGCCAGCATGGCATAGAGGAAAAGGAACTGACCGAAGATCGCCACCTGCGATCCTTGCAGGCTGCGCTGGGCCGCCCGCTGCGGCAATCCCGCGTCGAGCCACGGGCCGAGGTCCGACAGCCGGTCGCCGGCGAACTTCACCTCCATCCCGAAGCCGCCGCCATCGGCCAGCGGCAGGAGGTTGCGATAGCGCAGGCTGATGTCGGTGCGGGCGGGGAGCTGCTGGGTGCGGATCTCGGGCTCGCCGAAGCGGCGGAGGTCGATCCCCTGCGCGCGCAGCAGGGAATCGGCCAGCCGGCGCGCCGCGGCGGGGGGCAGCGCCTCTCCCTTGGCCTCCGCGTCGACCCGCAGGTGCAACCCGACCAAGCCGCCGGTGAGCGAGACCTCGGCCTGGGCCGCGTAGTCTCCCTGCGGCACGTCCGGCGGATAGACCGTCACCTCCCAGAGTTTCACCAGGTCCGGCAGTCCGGTCTGCCGCAGCTGCGCCGGGCTCTGCCGCGCCAGAGCCAGCTGCAACCGGCGCTCGAGCGGCGAGTTCTCGGCCAGCAGCGTCACCACGTAGGGACGGTCCACGCTGCGGCCGAGCTGGCGCAAGTGATCGAGGACGACCGCTTCCGCCTGGCTTGCCGAGATCCGCCAGTGCCGCGGTTGGAAAGGAGCGATCCGCGGATAACCCCAGACGAGCAGCGCCGTACCGGCCGCCGCCGCCGCACCCCACGCCATGAGTGAGTTCGCTCTGCGCATGAGACTCATGCGCCGCCCGTCCGTGCCGGCGCCTACGGCAGCTCGGCCACCAGGCCGCGCACCGCCGCGACCGACTGCTCGAAAGCGGCCCGCTCGTCGGCGGTCAGCTCCAGCTCGACGACCTGCTCGACGCCGCCGCGGCCCAGCTTGACCGGCACGCCGACGAACAGCCCGTCGACGCCGTATTCGCCCTCCAGCCGCACGGCGCAGGGGAGGATCTTCTTCTTGTCCTTGAGGATCGCCGCCACCATCTCGAAGCTGGCCGCGGCCGGCGCGTAGTAGGCCGAGCCGGTCTTGTAGTAGTTGACGATCTCGGCGCCGCCGTTGCGGGTGCGCAGGTTGATCGCCTCGATGCGGTCGGCGGCGAGCAGCTGCGGCAGCGGGATGCCGTTGACCGTGGCGTAGCGCGGCAGCGGGACCATGGTGTCGCCGTGGCCGCCCAGCACGAAGGCGTCCACGTCCTGGACCGACACCCCCAGCTCGGCGGCGATGAACCAGCGCATGCGCGCGGCGTCGAGCACGCCCGCCATGCCGAACACCCGCTGGCGGGGAAAGCCGGAGACCCGGCGCGCCACCTCGCACATGGCGTCGAGCGGGTTGGTGACGACGATCAGGATGGTCTCGGGTGAGTGCTCGACCAGCTTCGCCACCACCCCCTGGACGATCTCGGTGTTCTTGTTGCGCAGGTCGTCGCGGCTCATGCCCGGCTTGCGCGCCAGGCCTGCCGTCACCACGCACACCTGCGAGCCGGCGGTGGCCGCATAGTCGCCGCCGCCCTGGACGCGGGCGCTGAAGCCCAGGATCGGCGCCGCCTCCATCATGTCGAGCGCCTTGCCGGCGGCCAGCTCGTCGGCCACGTCGACCATCACCACATCGGCGAGGTCGGCTTCGGCGATCCGCTGGGCGGTGGTGGCACCGACGTTGCCGGCGCCGACGACGGTCACTTTGTAGCGCATCTCGAGCTCTCCACTGGGTCGAAAACGGGTTGCGGTGATTGTGCCGGGGGGCCGGAGCCTCGGGCGGGGCCGGAGCGGCCGGCCGGCCTAGAGATTCTCCAGGATGGCGCCGGCGAGCTCCGAGGTGCGCAGCAAGGTGGCGCCAGGCATCTGGCGCTCGAGGTCGTAGGTGACCCGCTTCTGGGCGATGGTGGCGGCGAGGCCGCGCTCCACCGCCGCGGCGGCCTCGCCCCAGCCCAGCCAGCGCAGCATCATCACTCCGGAGAGCAGCAGCGAGCCGGGATTGACCTTGTCCTGGCCGGCGTACTTCGGCGCCGTGCCGTGGGTGGCCTCGAACACCGCCGTGCCGTCGCCCTCGTTGCTGCCCGGCGCCATGCCGAGGCCGCCGACCTGCGCCGCCAGGGCGTCGGACATGTAGTCGCCGTTGAGGTTGGTGGTGGCGATGACGTCGTACTCCTCGGGGCGCAGCAGCACCTGCTGGAACATGGAGTCGGCGATGCGGTCGCCGACCACGATGCGGCCCTCCGGGCGGGGACGGCCGCCGAGCTCGTCCTCGGTGACGGTCTGCTCGCCGAACTCCTCGCGGGCCACCTCGTAGCCCCACTCCTTGAAGGCTCCCTCGGTGAACTTCATGATGTTGCCCTTGTGCATCAGGGTGAGGCCGCGGCGGCCGTTGGCGAGCGCGTAGCGCAGCGCCTTGCGCACCAGACGCTTGCTGCCGGTCGCCGACACCGGCTTGATGCCGATGCCGCTGTCGACGCGCACCTGCTTGCCGAGCGTGGCCAGGAAATCGATCAGCCGCCGCGCCTCGGCCGAGCCCGCCGGCCACTCGATGCCGGCGTAGACGTCCTCGGTGTTTTCGCGGAAGATCACCATGTCCACCGCCTCGGGGCGGCGCACCGGCGACGGCGTGCCCGGGTAGTAGCGCACCGGCCGCACGCAGGCGTAGAGGTCCAGCGCCTGGCGAAGAGCGACGTTGAGGCTGCGGATGCCACCGCCGACCGGGGTGGTCAGCGGGCCCTTGATCGCCACCCGGTAGGCGCGGATCGCCGCCAGCGTGTCCGCGGGCAGCCATTCGCCGGTCGCGTCCTTCGCCTTCTCGCCGGCCAGCACCTCGAACCAGGCGATGGCGCGCTGGTCGCCATAGACCTTCGCGACCGCGCCGTCGAGGACGCGGCGGGTCGCCCGCCAGATGTCCGGGCCGATGCCGTCCCCCTCGATGAAAGCCACGATCGGCCGCGCCGGCACGTCGAGCCGCTCCGTCGCGCCGTGCCAGCCGATGGCGGCACCTTCAGCAGGCGGCGTCAGACCGTTGAATGTCGCCAAGCGCGTTTCCTCCGTCAGGGGACTGGGGCGAGCCACCGGGCGATGCCGCGGCCGGGCCGGCTCCACCGCCACCAGAAGTTATCACGCACGATCGCCGTCGCCGATGTCACCGACGTCGCCGCTATGCTCGCCGCCTTCGCCGTGCTTGCCGCCTTCACCGCTCTCGCCGCTCTCGCCGTTCTCGCCGTTTTCGGCAAGACCCAGCGCCGCCGGCAGCTCACCCGGGTGCGCCAGGCGCCAGCCGCGGGTCGCGCCCGCTCCACCCTGCGCCGCCGCGACGCCGGTCGCGCCGCCCCAGAGCGCCATGGCGAACGCGCAGCCGGCGGCCTGCGCCGTGTCCGCGTCGACCCAGCTGTCCCCCACCAGCAGCAGCCGTGGCGCCGGAGCTCCGAGCCGGTCGGCCAGCAGGTAGAGGCCACCGGGATTCGGCTTGCGGGTCGGCAGCGTGTCGCCGCCGACCACCTCGCGCAGGTAGCGGTCCAGGCCCAGCTGCTTGAGGATGCGGCGCGAGATCGCTTCGCCCTTGTTGCTGAGCACCGCCAGCGGAAAGCTCTGCGCCAGCGCCGCCAGCATGCCGGCGATTCCCGGGTAGGGCCGCGTGGTATCCAGGCAGACCTCGCCATAATGAGCGTGATAGCTGGCCACCGCCGCCTTGAACGCCTCGCCGCCGGTGCCCGCGGGCAGGGCGCGCCGGACCAGCATCCTGGCCCCCTCGCCGACCATCTTGCCGACCTCGGCGACCGCCAGCGGCGGCAGGCCGCGCTCGGCGCGCATGGCGTTGACCGCCGCCGCGATGTCGCGGCCCGAATCGATCAGGGTGCCGTCGAGGTCGAAGACGATGCCGCGCGGCGGCGTCTCGGGAGCCGACGGCTCGGGAGCCGGCGGCGGCTCAGGCGGCAAGGAACTCGGCCTCGACCCGGCGCGCCAGCAGGCCCGCCGCGAAGCCGCGGTCGAGCAGCAGCTGGACGGCGCGGCGGCCCGCCTCGCCGTAATCCCGGGTCCAATCGTTGACGTACATGCCGACGAAGCGGTCGGAGCGCGCCGGATCGTCCTCCAGCCCACGGGCATAGCGCACGGCATAGGAGAGCGCCTCGCCGCGGTGGTCCAGGCCGTAGGCGATGCTCGCCGACAGCAGGCGGCACAGCCGCTGCTTGAGCGCCGGGTCGAGGTCGCGCCGGATGCCGTTGCCGCCGAGCGGCAGCGGCAGCCCGGTGTCCTCCTTCCACCAGGCGCCGAGGTCCACCAGGGCGCGCAGCCCCTGCTCGGCGTAGGTGAGCTGGCCCTCGTGGATCACCACTCCCGCCGTTGCCTCGCCCGCCGCCACCACGTCGAGGATGCGGTCGAACGGCACCACCCGCACCGCCACCGCCGGCTGCCAGAGGCGCAGCGCCAGATGGGCGGTGGTGAGCTGACCCGGGATCGCCACCACCATCCCCGCCAGGTCGTCCCGGCCGAGCGCCGGCGCGTCCTGGCGGCAGACCACGATCGGGCCGTAGCCGTCGCCGAAGCTGGCGCCCGACGGCATCAGCTGGTACCGATCCGCGAGGTGAGCGTAGCCGTGGAACGACAGCGCCGTGATCTCGTAGGTGCCGGCGAAGGCGGCCTGGTTGAGGCTCTCGATGTCGCGCAGCACGTGCTCGACCGCCAGCCCGGAGACGTCGAGCCGCCCCTGGGTCAGGGCGTAGAACATGAAGGCGTCGTCGGAGTCGGGGCTGTGGGCGATGCGGACGGTGGTGAGCGCGCCGGCCGGCGGCGCCGTGGTGGCGGCTGACGTCATGGCGCCGCTACGGTATCAGAGTGCCGATCGTTTGGATCGCCCCCCGCATCCCCCCGACCCCCTTCCCACCCCTCTGACCTGCG
>DATGHG010000484.1:0-2814 GCA_035308185.1 Thermoanaerobaculia bacterium
GAGTCCATTTCACTGCCTCATGTCAGCGGATCAGCGGGCGATCCAGTAGACGCTGACGGATTCGTGGCTGGCGGTGTAGGCCCGCGGCAGCGGCGGAAACGGGGCCGCGTTCTGCACCGCGCGCAGCGCCGCCAGGTCGAAGGTGTCGAAACCTGACGACTCGGCGACCGTCAGGTCGCTGATGCTGCCGTCGCTGTGGATGCGGAACGAGATCCGGGCGCGCGCTTCGCCGACCGGCGAGCGGGTCCAGTTCTGCTCGATGCGGGACTGCGTCTGAGCGATGTAGTAGTTGTAGGTGAAGTCCTGGTTCTCGAGGCTGACGGTGAGCGAACCGACGGCGGCCTTGGCGGCCGCGCTGCCGGTGGCGGCGCCCGGGGCCGCCGCCGTCGGTGGCGTTGGGGCGGCGGGCGGCGGGAGCTTGCTGGCCAGCAGCTCGCGCGGCGGCGGCAGCAGCTTGGGGCGGGTGGTGGGGTCGATGCGCTCGTCGGGCGGAGCGGGCTTCGGCTTCTCGGCCTTCGGCGGGGTAGGCGGGGTAGGCGGGGTCGGCGGGGTCTTCGGTCGCGGGACGGGCAGCACCGGCGCCGTCGGCGCGGGCGGCTCTTCCTCGGGTTTGGACGGGTGCGGCGGCTGCTGGCGCGGGGTGTCGGGCTGCGGCGCGGCGGGGCGCTGGGCGCCCAGGCGCTGCGCCGGCACCACCTGCACGTCCACGTATTCGAGGGGCGGCGGCGGCGGCATCAGGCGCGGCAGCAGGATGATGAAGGCGGCCAGCGCCACGTGCAGCAAGGCGGCGGCGACGAGGCTCGCCATCGCCGGCCCGCGGCCCGCGAGCCCCTCGCGCTCGGCCAGGACCTGCTCGACGGTCGCCGGGGCCGCCATTTGTCTACTCTCCACCGTTCCCGGCGACTCCGAGACATGAAACAGCGAGCAAAGAGCAGACCGCTGATGGCCTACTCGAAGCATCTATCGGATCGCCCCCCGCATCCCCCCGACCCCCTTCCCACCCCTCCGGGGGGGAAGGGGGAGCCATGGTCCCTCTTGGTTGCAATTTCGTATCAGGCTCCCGTCACTGGCCCCGCCCTGCCTTCGTGGGCCGCTCGGTCACCATGCCGACGTGCACGATGCCGCTGCGGTGCAGGCGGTCGAGCACCTCGATCACTCGGCCATAGGGAACGCCACGGTCGCCCTTGAGGAAGACCGTATCGTCCTGGCGGCCGGCGAGCTGGTCCTTGATGCGGTCGGCGAGCTCGGAGAGCGGCACCGGCGTGTCGCGGAGGAACACCGCGCCGGCGCGGTTGATCGACAGCACGATCGGGTCCTGCACCTTGAACGGCAGGTTGCGGGCCTCGGCGCGCGGCAGCGCCACCTGGATGCCCTGGTGGAGCATCGGCGTGGCCACCATGAAGATGATCAGCAGCACCAGCATCACGTCGACCAGCGGCGTGACGTTGATCTCGCCCATGACGTCGTCCTGCTCGTCTTGCAGCTTGAAAGCCATGGCGCGGGTCCGGCGGCGGGGCCTCAGGTGAAGTTGCGTTCCGCCAGGTTGAGGAACTCCATCACGAAGTCCTCGATGCGCGCCCGCAGCTGGCGGTTGCCGTGGGCGAAGTAGTTGTAGGCGATGAGCGCCGGGATGGCGGCGCCGAGGCCGGCGGCGGTGTTGATCAGGGCCTCGGCGATGCCCGGAGCGACGGTGACGATCGAGGTCGAGCCGGTGCTGCCGATGTCGCGGAAGGCCACCATGATCCCCCAGACGGTGCCGAACAGGCCGATGAAGGGCGACGCCGAAGCGGTGGTGGCGAGAAACGGCGTCCAGCGGGCGACGTTGCGCAGCTCTACCCCGGCCGCGCGCTCGAGGGTGCGTTCGAGCGCCGGCAGGGAGGTGATGCGGTAGCCCCGGCGATCGCCCCCCGGCTCGTTTTCCTGGGCGCTCTTGATCTGGCTGTCGATCTCGGCGTAGCCGGCCTGGAAGACGCCCACCAGCGGCGAGTGGCGCAGGCGGTTGGCGAGCGCGTTGACCTCGCTGAAGCGGTGGCTGCGGTGGAAGGCTTCGAGGAACTGCCGGCTCTGGCGGGCGGCGCGGCGGATCTGCCAGGTCTTGCCCAGGATGATGGCCCACGACACCAGGGAGAAGAAGGCGAGCAGGGCGAGGATGGATTTGGCGATCGGGCCTGACTCACGGAAGAAGTCGAAGAGCCCCTGCCCTTCCAGCGGCGCCGAGGTTTGCAGGAGCAGCAGGCTGATCGGACCCATTCCCGGTTTCGCTCTCCCTTGGCTTCGTCGCTGCCCGGCCGGGTTGGCCGCACCGCCTCCCGCAACGTTGGCGCCAGGCCCGGCGAGGCGGCGCCACCGTAACATGCCCTGAGCACCTATCCAAGCCGACCCGTGTCGTTATGGCATGTTCCCCACTGCGCCGGGCGGCTGAACCATGACCCGCAGCAAACCCTATGCCGTGGCGCTTGAGAAGATGCTTCCGGGGATGGTTACGGCTGGGACCGGGGTCCTCGGGATGGGAGCGGAGTTCTCGTGCTGGGACCGGGGTCTCGGGCAGGGGCCGGAGGTTCTCGGGCAGGGGCCGCGCTCTGTGCCCTTCGGCCGGGCCGGGCCGGCCGGACCTGAGGACCGCGACCAACGGGCTCGCGGTGGGTACGTGCCGCGATTGGGCCTGCTTGCCTCGCCCGGTTGAGTCTCGGCCCTCAGGCCCGTCCGGACTAGGCCCTCCGCTTCCTCGCGAGCGGCCGATGGCGGGCTTCGGCCGCGGTCTGTGTCCTTCGGCCCGGCCGGGACCGCCGGCACTGGTTACGTTCCCCAGGAGCC
>DATGHG010000485.1:0-4990 GCA_035308185.1 Thermoanaerobaculia bacterium
CGGGGAGCACACGCTCCGCGAGCTGCTTGGCCCTCTCAACGAGGTCGAGCTCAAGCACGCGCCCGAGCGGCTGTTCGCGGCCGGCGACACCGGCCTGCTCCGTGGCGGCGCCCGGGTTGCCGTCATCGGCGCCCGCCGGCCCTCGCCCGAGGGCCTGCGGCGGGCGCGCAAGCTGGCGGCGGAGCTGGCGAGAGACGGCGTGATCGTCGTCAGCGGGCTCGCCGAGGGCATCGACACCGCCGCTCACAGCGGCGCGCTGGCCGCCGGCGGCAGGACGATCGCCGTCCTCGGCACGCCGCTGGACGTCGCCTATCCGCAAAAGAACCGGGCGCTGCAACAGCGGATCATGGCCGAGCACCTGGCCATCTCGCCCTTTGCGCCTGGAGCCCCGGTGCTGAAGGCCAACTTCCCCTACCGGAACCGGATCATGGCGCTGATCTCGGACGCGACGGTGATCGTCGAGGCCGGCGACACCAGCGGCGCGCTGTCCCAGGGCTGGGAGGCGATCCGGCTCGGGCGGCTGGTCTTCGTCCTCAAGTCGGTCACCACTGTCCCCGGCCTGACCTGGCCCGAGAAGATGATCCGCTACGGGGCGCAGGTGCTGACCACCACCAGGTCGCTGACCAGCCTGCTGCCGGTGGCGGCGGCCGCGGGGCCGGCGGCCGTTGCTTTCTAGCCTGCGGTTCGGCGCTTTCCTCGCCTACTCGCCGCACGGCCGGTCGCCTGCCGAGCTGGCCTCGCAGGCGGTCTGCCGCCAGATCAAGCGCGACGGGTACGTGAGCAGGGGCCGCCGGTTCGAGCCGGTGATCCCCTATGCGATCCGGCGACTGCGGGAGTGCCTCCGGGAGGAGCTTGCCGGGACGACGGCGCTTGCCGATCTCCTGGCTCCCGACGTCGTGCTGGTGCCGGCGCCCGGCAGCGCCCCGCCGCCGCCCAGGCAGCGAGATGCCCTTTGGGTCCCGCACCGGATCTGCATGGCGCTCCTGGCCGCCGGCTTCGGCAGCCACATGGAGCCGCTGCTGGCCCGCCGCCAGGCGGTCCGGAAGTCAGCTGCCGCCGGCCGCCGGCAGCGGCCGGGCGTGCTGCAACATTTCGAATCCTTCGCGGTCCGCCCACCGGCCGGCGGCACGCCGGCGCGCATCGTACTGGTCGACGACGTGATCACCAGGGGAGCCACCCTGCTGGCGGGGGCGTCTCGGCTGGCCGCGGCCTTCCCCGCAGCCGAGGTGAGCGCCTTTGCCTTGGTCAGGACGCAGCGCCCGATCGATCACCAGGGCGGCCGACAGCGCTTCCGGGCCATCGTCGATCCCGCGACCGCCCTGGTGACGTTGAGCAGATACGGCTCCTGGCGGCGGGACCCTTAGCGGGTCGCCAGGCGGCCGTCCCATCCGGCAGGCCGAGCCGATCGTTGGACCCCGGGGTGCCGGTCTGCGATGATGTTGCGCCGCCGGTTGGGCCGGAAACAGAGGGACGATGCGGGACTCCACCATCGAGCTGTTGATCTTCGACTGGGACGGCACCCTGATGGACTCGGTGGGGCCGATCGTGGCCTGCACCCAGGCGGTGATCGGCGAGCTCGGGCTGGGCTCGCCGGCCGAGGCGACGATCCGCGGCACCGTCGGCCTCGGGCTGAGGGAAACCATCGACCTGCTGGTGCCGGGCTGCGACGACCAGCTCTACGAGCGCGTCCGCGCCTGCTACCGGCGGCACTGGGTGGAGACCTATCGCGACCTGCCGCTGCTTTTCCCGGGAGTGACCGCCATGCTCGGCGAGCTGGCGCGGGCCGGCTACCTGCTGGCGGTGGCGACCGGCAAGAGCCGGCGCGGTCTCGACTTCGCGCTCGACCAGACCGGGCTGCGCGGCCACTTCCAAGCCACCCGCACCGCCGACGAGGCGATCTCCAAGCCCCATCCCCGGATGCTGCTCGACATCCTCGACCAGCTCGGAGTCCGACCGCATGCCGCCCTGATGGTCGGCGACTCCATCTACGACCTGCAGATGGCGGCCAATGCCGGCTCGGAAGCCGTCGCGATCCTATCGGGTGCCCACGGCCGCGAGGAGCTGGCGGCGCATGACCCGCGGGCCGTGCTCGACCGCGTCGCCGAGCTGCCGGGCTGGCTGGCCGGCGAGCGACTCCGCGCCGCCGGCCACCCGCTGGCGCCGGCCGCGATCTGAGCCGCCCGCCCTACCCCTTGCGCTTCCATTCGGCGATCTGGCTCTCGAGGTCCGTCACCTGCTGCGGCGGCGGCGCCTGCTTGGCGGCGTGAGCGGCGGCGAGGGCGTGCTCGCCGGCCGCGACCGCACCCTTGAAGTCGTTCTGGCGAGCCAGCAGGCGCGCCTTGGCACGCTGGTTCGAGAAGGTGGGCTCGACGGCGATCGAAGCGTCGATCCAGCGCCCGGCCGGCTCGAGGCAGGTGCCGTCCTGGATGCACCAGGCCGCGGCGGCGTCCTGCCAGCGCTGCGTCGACCGCGCGGTGTCCACCAGCTGGCGGGGAGTATCGACCTCGATCTTCCATGCCGCCTCGAGCTTCTCCCAGCGCAGCGCCAGCACCGCCGAGGTGTCGGAGAGGTCCCGGAAGGCGAAGCCCATCCACTCCTGCGACTCGGCCAGCTGCGCCGGCTTGACGTGGAAGCGCAGCGCGTCGTGGTCCGGCTGGTAGGAGAAGGCTCCCCACTCGTCGGCGTCCTTGCTCAGGATGACCACCCAGTCGTCGGCGCCGGGGATGGTCTGCAGGCCGTAGATGCCGGCCGGCAGCGGCTTGCCGTCGAGGCGCACCGGCGTGCTGAAGCGGATGGTGGTGTTCTCGTTGGCGCCGGTCCGCCAGACCTCGCCGTAGGGCACCACCTTGCCCCAGATGACGCGGCCCTTGACCCCGGGGCGGCTGTAGCGGACGGTCACCTCGGTGATGCCGATGGTCTGGGAGACGGTGGCGTTGGGGCTGGGGCGGGGCAGCTGCAGCGCCGGCGGCTGGGCCTGCAATGCATGATTGCCGGCGGCCAGCGCGAGGACGGTTGCCAGGGTCGCCGCGGCGGCCCGAGTGACATGTTTCACCTGCTGCATGACAGCTCCTTTCGATTCAGTCGATCCAAGATCGGTGCGGCAGCCTCGCGGGCGCCCGGGGCCATCCCCGCCGCCGGCTCGATCCAGCCCGCCAGGTTGCGCAGCACCAGGTCGGCCAGCAGGCGCAAATGGTCGGGGCGGTCGTTGAGCGCCGGGACGTAGCGGTAGCGCTCGCCGCCGGCGTGGAGGAAGATCTCGCGATTCAGGCCGTCGATCTCCTCGATCGTCTCGAGGCAGTCGGCCGAGAAGCCGGGGCAGATCACGTCGAGGCTGCGCACCCCGTCCGCCGCCATGGCGCGCATCGTCTGCTCGGTGTAGGGGCGCAGCCACTCCTCGCGTCCGAACAGCGATTGGAAGCTGACCTCGTAGCGCTCGCGCGGCAGGGCCAGCCGCTCGGCCACCAGGCGCGCGGTCTTCTGGCAATGGCAGTAGTAGGGATCGCCGGCCAGGAAATAGCGCTTGGGGATGCCGTGGAACGAGAACAGCAGCTTGTCCGCCGGCGGCGCCGCCGCCCAGGCGTCCCGCAGACTGGCGGCCAGCGCCTCGACGTAGGCGGGCTCGTCATGGTACGGATGGATCATGCGCAGCTCGGGCACCCATCGCCAGCCGGCGAGCTCGGCGGCGACGGCGTCGAAGGTCGAGCCGGTGGTGACCGCCGCGTACTGCGGGTAGAGCGGCAGCACCGCGATGCGCCGGCAGCCCAGGCCGGCCAGCTCGCGCAGCGCCGAGCGGACGGAGGGGTTGCCGTAGCGCATGGCGAGCCGCACGTGCACCGGCGCCGGCACCTCGCGGGCCAGCAGCGCCGCCACTCCCGCCGCCTGGCGGCGGCAGATCGCCAGCAGCGGCGACCCTTCGGACGTCCACACCTTGCGATAGAGCGCCGCCGACTTGCGCGGCCGGAACGGCAGCACCGCCAGGTGCAGCACCAGCCACCAGAGCGGCCGCGGCAGCTCGATCACCCGAGGGTCGAGCAGGAACTCCCGCAGGTAGCGGCGCAGCGCCCGCGAGTCGGGGGCGTCCGGCGTGCCAAGGTTGGCCAGCACGACGCCGATCGGCGACACCGCTGGCTGCTCGCCGTGCGCGAAGTCCGTTTGACCGAAGTACCGCATGTGCGCCCAGCTTACCCTGGCAGCGCCGCGAAGACCTCGCTCACCTGCTGCCAGCCGACGCGCAGCAGGAAGCTGTTGTTGCGCCCGTAGGACTTGCTGCCCAGGATGTAGAAGCCCGGCTCAGGGTTGGTGAGGGCCTCGACGCCGTGGGACGTCTGCTCCAGGCAATCGCCGGCGGCGGCGCCGAGCAGCGCCGCCGACAGCTTCATCGGGCCGCTGGTGGCGTAGCACTCGTGGACCTGCAGCTGGCGGTACAGGTGGTGGTCGCCGACGCTGCCGGTGAGCGCCAGCACGCGGTCCACCGCGACCTGCCGGGTGCCATTCGGCCCCGGGCCGGTGGGGCGCAGGCTGACCGCGAGGCGCCCGGCCGTGCCGTCGCGCGCGATCGCCTCCACCACCACGCCGCGCTCCGCCGCCACGGCGGGCGAAGCGCCGGCAGCCAGCTCGGCAGCGGCGGCGGCCAGCCGGGCGCGCGCCGGCAGCGGGTCGTCCGGCGGGCTGCCCCACGACGGTTCGGCGCGCCGCAGCGCCCACACCACGCGGGTTCCCGGCGCGGACCGCGCCAGCTCCGCGAGGTCGCGCACCGCGGTCTGCGCCGAAGCGCCGCCGCCTGCCAGCAGCACGGTGCGGCCCGCCCAATCGCCCGCCTCGCGCGCCAGGTCGGGAATGGTGCGCCGGACCTCGTCGCCGAGCCGGATCTCGCCGGGGGCCGGGATGCCGCCGTCTCCCAGGGTGTTGGGGTGGCCGAAGGTGCCGGTCGCGTCGATCACCACCTCGGCGTGCTCGATCCGCTCGCCACCATCCGCCCCCGCCAGCAGCA
>DATGHG010000486.1:0-8102 GCA_035308185.1 Thermoanaerobaculia bacterium
CTGACCGCGGCGCCGGATTTCGATCATCGGCGGTTCTTTCGCGCCTTGCTCGCGGCCTGTGCGCGCCACCGGCTGCGGCTGGCCGGTGGCGACCTCTCGCGCAGCCCGGCCGCCGGCGCCGCTGGCGCCACCGGCGCAGCCGGCTCGGTTGCCTCACCGGCTCCGATTGGATCACCTGCCTCGGCCGGCGTGCTGGCCGCGACGCTCACCTTGATCGGTCGCCGGCGCCCGGGATCGCGCTGGCTGCGCCGGGGCGGCGCGGCGCCCGGCCACCGGTTGTGGCTGGGCGGTACGGCTGGCGAATCCGCCGCTGGTCGGTTGTTGATCGGCGCCGGCGCGCGCCTTGCCGCCGGGCGGGTCGCGCTGCCCGCCGGCTGGGCTGGCTGGGAGAAGCGGCGCCGGCTGGCCGCTGCGGCCCGGCGGGCGGTCCGTCGTCACCTGCTGCCGCAGCCGCAGCTGGCGCTCGGCCAATGGCTGGCGCGGCAGCCGGCCGCGGCGGCGATCGACGTCTCGGACGGCGTCGGCCGCGATCTCCACCGGCTATGCGGCGAAAGCGGCGTCGGGGCGCGCGTGGAGCCCGATCAGCTGCCGCTCGCGGCAGGCTTCACCGCCCTCTGTGTCGCGCTTGGCGTGACACCCGTCGAGCTGGCGCTCGGCGGCGGCGAGGACTACGTCCTGTTGTTCACGTTGCCCGAGGACGTCGTGCCGCCCACTCGGTTCGGCTGCCGGGCGATCGGCAGGATCACCGCGAGCCGGCGAGTGTCGCTGATCACCGGCGGCGCACTGTGCGACCTGCCCGCCATCGGCTGGGACCACCTGACCAGAGGCTGATTGGTCCGTACCAGGCTAAACCGCTGGCGTCTGGCTTGCCTCACGGTTCATTCGCGGAGCTAACCAACGCAGTGTTACCTCGGTAGCATGCACGTCGCTCCCGCGAACACCTGATCATCCAGAAGCCAGAAGGAAAGGACCTGCGAAGCTCCGGCTCCGGCCGCCTGCGGCGCCGCCGCCGGCGGGCCGGATCTTACTTGTCGACGCCGGCGCGCGCGGCTTTCGCGTCGCGCCGGGAATGGATCACCCCAGGTCCGCCGCGGCTCCGATGGTCGCCTGTCGCGGCATGCCCGGCAGGTCCGCCGCGGCTCCGATGGTCGCCAATCGCGGCATGCCCGGTAGGTCAGAACAGTCGCTGCAACCCTTTGGCGAGATCGCCGAACTGCTTCTCGACCGCCAGACGCAGCTTCTCGAGATCGCGGATGCGCTGCGCCAGAACGGCTTCGAGCCGCCCGGTTGCGGCGCTTGCGGCACTCGCAATGTTCGCGGCCGCCGACTTGGGCGGCCGTCCACGCCGCGCCGTGCCGGGAGCCGCACCGCGGCCGCCGGCCCGCCGACCACCGCGACCGCTCGCCTGGCGCAGGGTGCGGAACACCTCCACCGCCTCAGGATAGAAACGACGCGCGCGGCCCTTGCCTGCATGCGGTAAGCGCTTGGAGTAAAGGCGTACGTAACGCACCAGGGTCGGATACGAAATGCCGGTGGTCTTGCTGATCTGGGTCAACGTCAGCAGACCCTCGGGCCTGCCGCTGGCGCTGGCGCCGGCCGCACGACCCGAGCCGGGAGGACGGCCGAGACGGCGGCCGGGAGGACGGCCAGGAGGGCGGCCGACGCGACCGGTGCCGGCAGCGGCCCGCGCGGGACGGCCGCGGCGGCGTGCGCCAGCCGGCTTCGCAGCGGCGGCCGCCTGCGCCTTGCGCGGGCGGCCTGGGCGCCGGCCGGCACTCTTCGCGGCCGGGGCCGCGGCGGCGGGCCGACCGCGGCGTGCGCCGGCCGCGGCGGCGCGGCCACCACGCTTGGCCGCGCGTCGCTTGGGCTTCGCTGCCGCAACGCCGGATGCCGCGGCCGCGGCATCCTTACGCGGCCTGCCGCGCTTGCTCGCGTTTTCGCTGCGCAGCTCCCCGAAAACCGGCAGCGCATGCTCCGGATAGCGCTGCTTCCGTCCCGCGCCAACCGATGGAATACGGTCCTGGTAAGTCTTCTTGTAGCGCTGCAGCGTCGGCATCGAGATGCCGGTGTGCTGCGAGATCTCCGACAATGTGTATAACTTCTCCTCGGCGGGCGCTGACCGATCCGGCGTCTGGGGCTCTGCCATGTCTTCTCTTGCCTCCCTATCTCGGTGATGAGGAAAGTCTCGGTAATGAGGACGAAAGCGATAGAATTCGATCGAGCCTACTTAACATGCAGCTGGCATTATCAAAAACCCGCGGCCACAAGTCAATAGTGCCGGCATCGGCAGCGGCACCGAGATCGCATCAGCTCGGCAAAAGTTACACCGATTGCAGCGTGCCGGCCGGTTCGATCAAACTCGCGCCGCGACAGATGCTTGCGATCCCGGACCGACGTTGATCGAACCTGGCGAAACCCGCCCGGCACCACGCGCCGGCGCACACCGCGCCAAGCGGCCGGTGCCAGGTAAATCGCCGGCGTGCTGGCTTGCCGGCGACGCCGGGAGCGGCTCGCGGCCCGCCGGCGCTGCCGCCAAAGAACGGCGGCGCCGGCCGCCTTTGGCGTAGAATTCGCGAATGGACAACCCGCCCGACAAGCCCACCCTCTATGCCGGCGTCCTGCGCGACCTCGACGCGGTGCTCGCTGGCATCGACGACGACGTGACGGCGATGGCCACCTGCGCCTGCCTGCTGCATGAGCGGATCCCTTATGCCAGCTGGGCTGGTTTCTATCGCGTGGTGGCGCCGGAGCTGCTGCGGGTCGGGCCTTATCAGGGACCGCTCGGCTGCCTGGAGATCCCCTTCGCGCGCGGCGTCTGCGGCGCCGCCGCCAGGTCGCGCTCGACGCAGGTGGTCGCCGACGTCGCGCTCTTTCCCGGCCACATCGCCTGTGACGCGGCGGCCCGTTCCGAGATCGTGGTGCCGATTTTCGCAAGCGCCGGCGAGCTGATCGCCGTGCTCGACGTCGATTCGCATTTCCCTGGCGCTTTCGACGATCACGACCGCGCCGGATTGGAGCGGATCGCCGACGGCCTGCGCGCGCATCTCACGCGCCGGCAGTGAAGCGAGATCTCCCGGCTTTCAACGCAAATCGAGCTGGCGTACCAGATAGGAGAGTGCCTGGCGGGAAATGCCCAGGCGCCGGGCCGCCTCGGCATGATTGCCGGCCGCGGCGGCGATCGCTGCGACCACCAGCTGCCGGCGCAGGGCCTCGATCTGCTGGTGGTAGGGGCCGGCGGCGGCGGTGGCGGGTGGGACCGTTGCCGCCGCCGGCGAGCCGGCTGCCGCGGGCGGCAGCTCGAGATGGTCGGCCTCGATGACGCCGCCGCCGGCCAGCGCCGCCGCCAGCCGCAGCACGTTCTCGAGCTCGCGCACATTGCCCGGCCACGAGTGCGCGCGCAGCCGCTCGCGGGCACCGGCGGCAAGACGCGGCACCGGCGACCGCGGGAAACGGGACAGGAACAGTTGCGCCAGCTCCAGCACGTCGTCGCCGCGCTCGCGCAGCGGCGGCAGATCGATGGCGCCGACCTTGAGGCGATAGAAAAGGTCCTCTCGGAACGAGCCGGCGGCGACCGCCCGCTCCAGGTCGCGGTGGGTGGCGGCCAGCACCCGCACGTCCACCCGCCGCGGCAGGCTCTCGCCCAGGCGCCGCACCTCCGCCTCCTGCAGCACCCGCAGCAACAGCCCCTGAGCGTGGAGCGGCAGGTCGCCGATCTCGTCCAGCAACACCGTGCCGCCGCGCGCGATTTCGAATACACCCACCCGGTCGCGATCGGCACCGGTGAAGGCGCCGCGCACGTGACCGAATAGATCCGATAGTTGCAGCGACTCGGCCAGCGCCGCGCAGTTGACCGCCACGAATGGGCCATGCGCCCGCGCGCTGGCACGGTGGATGTCGCGCGCCGCCAGCTCCTTGCCCGTGCCGCTCTCGCCGCGGATCAGGACCGGGATGTCGGCCGCCGCGACCAGAGCGAGCCGCGCCACGGCGGCACGCAAGCCGGGGCTCGAGCCGGCCAGGCTGGTGGCGGCCGGCAGCGCGGCCGGACGGGAACCCACCGGACCCGACGCCGCCGCCGCGCCCGCCGCCGCCAAGCGGCCGATCCGGGGTAGATCGGAGCCGGCGACCCCGGTTCCGGAACCAGCCGCCCCGGTCGCGAAGCCGGCAGCTTCGTTCGCGGCTGGCGCCGGCCCGGCGCCGGCTGCCGCCAGATCGCGGGCCGCCAGGGCAAAGCAGGAGATGAGCGCCGGGTCAAGGCTCCGGCAGCGCAGCTCCAGACGTCCGGCCGGCAGATCGGCAGCGAGCGCGGGAGGAGCATCGGCCGGCAGGTCGGCGGCAAGCAACGGGGGCGCATCGGCCGGCAGATCGGCGGCAAGCGACGGGGGCGACTCGGCAGGCGGCTCGGCATCGCGCCGCTCCCAGGCGGCGCCGCCGGCGCCGATCGCCCATGCCGCCGGGTCGCGAACCGGCATCTCGCGCACCTCTCCGGCCGGTATCCACGAGATCTTCGCGAGGGGATCGGCGGCGCTCCGGAGCAGGGCGCCGATCGCTTCCAGGTCGCCCGCCGGCCGGGCGGCGTAGGCGGCGAGGGCCTGCCAGGGGCCGGCGTCGCGACGCTCCAGCCAGGCCGCGAGGCTGCCGGCATCTGCTTGGCGCAGCGCCGCGATCGCCGGCCGCCGCCAGACGGCGGGAGCCTCGACCCCGCCGGCCGCGGCGCGTTCGAGGTCGAACAGCAGCCGCGCCGCGCGATAGGGCTCCAGACCGGCCAGCGCCTCCCAGCTGTCGCCCGGCACCGGCCCGCCGTCCAGCACCGCCTGCCAGAGCCGGCGCAGCGGCCGGTCCAGCGACGCGGCGGCGCGCCGCGCCGCCGCGGGCTCGCCGGCATGCGCCCACAGCGCCGGGCGTTCCTCGGCCTCGAGCTCCGCCACCGCGCCGTCGCCGGCGAGCGCCAGCTCTGCCGCCGCTTCCGACGGCCGCTCCAACCAGCCGAGAGCGCGAGCGAGCAGCACCGCCAACACCTCCCGCCGCCACCGCGACCGGCGCCGGTCGAGGCGCGCGACCGCCGCACGGCAGAGGGCCGCGGCTTCCGCGGGCCGCCCGAGCACCAGCTCGAGCCGCGCCCACAGCTCGGCGTCCTGGGTGATGCCGCGCAGGTTGCCGGCGCGGCGGTTCTCCGCCGTCGAGCGGGCCAGGATCTCGCGCACGCCGGCGGTGCGCCCGCGGCGCAGCCGCACCTCCGCCAGGTTGTGCAGGGCGAGCGTGGTGCGCCGGGGTCCTTCGCAGCCGCCGAGCAGCCGCTGGGCGTGCAGGAAGGCGCGTTCCGCCCCCGCCAGGTCGTCGCTCTGCACGCGGCCGATGCCGAGGTCGTTCCACAGGCCGGCGGCTTCGTGACGGGCGAGCCGTCGGCGGCCGCAGCCCAGCGCCCGCCGCAGGTGCCCGACCACCGCGGCGCCATCGAACGCGGCCGTGGCCTGCATGCCGCGAGCGTGATGCCAGCGCCAGAGGGCCTGGACGAAGGGGTCGCCAGCCTGATCCGGCGGCGGGCCGCCGCTGCTGTCGAACAGTGCGGCCCGCGCTGCCTCCAGATACGGCTCCATCGCCGCGGGTTCCTGACGATCCCAGGCCGCCGCTGCCGCCACCAACGCGGCCCTTGCCCTGTCGGGGGCGGTGGCCGCCCCTGCCGCCGCCAGCGCGCGGCGCACCCAGTGCGGCACCTGGTCCGGCTCGCCGCTGTTGGCAAAGACCCGCACTGCCAGCTCGGCCGCCTCGATAGCCACCTCCGGCGTCAGCGGCAGCGCTTCCAGTCGACGCAGGGTGGCGCGGGCGGCGCCGAGGCGGCCGAGCTGCACCTGGCAGCGCGCCCGGAGCAGGCGGGCGGCCGGCGCCCGGCAGGGGATCAGGACCGCCAGCGCCGCGCCGAAGCGGCCGAGGCGCGCGGACGCCACGGCGAAGCCCAGCCTGGCGGCCTCGGTCGCCGGAGCCTCGCGTGGCGCGCCGGCCGCCTGCACATCCTCGGCCGCCTGTGCCTCTCCAACCGCCCGTGGACCACCGGCCGCCTGCGCACCCTCGGCCGACTGCGCATCCTCGGCCGACTGTGCACCCTCGGCAGCTTGCGCACCATCGGCAGCTTGCGCACCATCGGCCGACTGCGCACCCTCGGCCGACTGCGCTGCTCCGGCCGACTGCACTGCTCCGGCCGTCTTCACCCCCGGCGGCACAGGCTCGCCGCCGGCGGAGGACGCGGCTGCGGACACCGGCGCCGCCGCGCCCATGGCGGCACTCCCGGCTTGGGCTGCCGGCAGCGCCGCCGTCCCGGCGGCGGCCGGCGGCGTCTCCCCGTCCCACCAGACCCGGGCCAACGCACCGCCCAGGCGGGCCGCCAGCTCGCCGGCGCCCCGGCAACCCGCGAGCAAGCGGGTACGGCTGGCGCTCGGTCCCGCCACCCAGAGCCGGTCGCCGGCCGGGCTCAGCAGCTCGCCGGCCAGCGACCGGCGCGCCGCCGCGAAGGCGGGCAGCCAGAGGAACGGCGCCAGCGCCAGCACCTGCGCCACGGCCGCGTCCGCCGGCACCGGCACCAGCGGCTGCCACCATTCGACGAGCAGCGCGCGACCGGCCTTCCGCGCCTCTCCGCGGCCGGCGAGCAGACCGGAGCCGGGGGCGGCCTCGCCCGGTTCCGGACCGGAGCTCCATGCCGCTGCCGGCACCGCGGCATCGGCAGCAGCGCCGAACAGCCGCAGCAGCAGCTCGCGCAGCTGCTCCTGGGCCGGCCGCGGCGAGCGTCCGGGAGCTGCCTCCGGCGCCGGCACCAGCAGGCGGCCGTCGGCCGCCACGCGCGCGGTCTCCCAACCGCGGGGCAGCCACCAGGCGGCGCGCTCGAGCAGCGACAGCAGCGCGGCCCCCTCCAGCACCACCGCCAGGCGCTGCCGGTCGGTCAGGCGCGCCTCGGGCAGCGGCAGGGCTGCCGGCGACGAGGCGAGGGCTTGGTGGACGACCTGGGCCGCGGCGCTCATCCGGCGGCGGGCGCTAGTCGAGCAGGCCCAGGAAATCCTGCCAGAACCCGGGATAGGACTTGGCGACGACGTGCGGCGAGGCGACCGCCACGCCGGGGCGGCGCAGGCCGACCAGAGCGAGGCTCATGGCGATGCGATGGTCGCCGTGGGCATCGACCGCGACCTGGCCGGCCGGCGGCGGGGTGTCGCACCAGACGCCGGCGATGTCCAGCCGGTCCGGCCCTTCCTCCACCGCCGCTCCCAGACGGCGCAGCTCGCCGGCCATCGCCGCCAGGCGATCGCTCTCCTTGAGGCGCAGGTGCCCGACGTTGCGGATGCGGGTGATGCCGTCGGCAAATGGGGCCAGCGCCGCCAGGGTCGGCACTTGGTCCGGCATCGCCGAGAGGTCCGCATCGACGGCGCGCAAGCGGCCGCCGCCGCGCACCTCGACCTCGTCGCCGCGCCAGACCACCTCGGCCCCCATCCCGGCGAGCAGCTCGAAGAACTGGCGGTCCCCTTGCGGCGAGTCGGCGCTGACGCCCTCGACGACGACGTTGCCGCCGGTGAGCGCCGCGGCCGCCGCCGGATAGCAGGCCGCGGAGGCGTCGCCTTCCACCCGCAGGCGGGAGGGAGGGGTCAGGCCGGGAAGCACGCGATAGCGCAGGCCCGCGGCGTCCCGCGGCGCCTCGATGCGTCCGCCGCAGCGCCGGACCGCGGCCAGGGTGACCTCGACGTAGGGCGCCGAGGTGAGCGCCGCCACCTCGACGGTGAGCGGCCGGGGCGCCGCCAGCCCGGCCATCAGCAGAGCGGAAAGGTATTGGCTGGACTCGCCGGCATCCAGGCGCGTGGCGCCGCCGCGCAGCGTCCCGCCGGCGACCGCGAGCGGCACGCCGCCGTCGCGGCCGAGGTACCGGATCTCGGCGCCCAGGCCGCGCAGCGCCTCGACCAGCGGCCCGACCGGCCGCTCGCGCAGCCGCGCCACGCCGTCCAGGCGCCAGCGGCCCGGCAGCGCCGCCAGCGAGGCGATCAGGAAACGGAGCATGGTGCCGGCGTTGCCGCAGTGGATCTCGACCGCGGCGGTGCCGCCTGCCGCGGCAGCGACGACGGCGGCGCCAG
>DATGHG010000487.1:0-3973 GCA_035308185.1 Thermoanaerobaculia bacterium
GACGCCGGCGGCGGCGAGCACCTCGTCGTCGATGAAGAAGTTGCCGGTCGAGGCGCGGCTGTCGCGAGTGAGTATGGCGTGGGCGGCGTCGGCGACGATCTCGGGCTTGCGGCAGGCCTCGGGCGGGATCGGGACGCCGAGCATCGCCAGGGCGGAGGTGATGATGACGGTGCGCGGCCAGAGCGCGTTGACGGCGATGCCGTCGGCGCGGAGCTCCTCGGCCATGCCGAGGACGCAGAGGCTCATGCCGAACTTCGACATGGTGTAGGCGAGGTGGGGCGCAAACCACTTCGCCGCCAGGTCCAGCGGCGGCGAGAGGTTGAGGATGTGCGGGTTGGCGGCCTGGCGCAGATGCGGGATGGCGGCCTGGGAGCAGGCGAAGGTGGCCCGGGCGTTGACTCCCCACATCAGGTCGAAGCGCTTCATCGGCGTCGCCAGGGTGCCGGTCAGGTTGATGGCGCTGGCGTTGTTGACCAGCACGTCGAGGCCGCCGAAGTGCGCCACCGCCTCGGCGACGGCGCTCGCCACCCGGGCGTCGTCGCGCACGTCCACCTCGAGCGCCAGGGCCTTACCGCCTGCCGCCTCGACCTCCGCGGCGGCGGTATGGATGGTCCCCGGCAGCTTGGGATGGGGCGCCGCGGTCTTGGCGGCGATGACGACGTTGGCGCCGTCGGCGGCGGCGCGCAGGGCGATGGCCTTGCCGATGCCCCGGCTGGCGCCGGTGATGAACAGGGTCTTGCCTTTGAGGTCGGCCATCGGTCTCGACGCCTCCATCGACGCGGTCGGGCGGTCCGCGCCGCCAGGGTGCAGGGGCCGGCGATCTTACACGACCGCTGGCCTACTCCGGGATCTCTTCCAGCGGCACGCCCCGGCCGGCGCCCAGGCCCCGGCGCGCCGCTTCGATCCGCGCCAGGAAACGCGGGTCCGACTCCAGGCGGTACTCGAACCACTCGTCTTCCGACTTGAAGCCGATGAGCACCCCTGCCGGCCTACCGTGGCGGGTGATCACGATTTCCTCGTTTTCTGCCAGGCGGAGATACCTCGAGAGGTCGTCCTTGACGTCCGACAGAGCTGCCTTCTTCATCTTTTTCTCCTAGCTCCGCCAGCCAGTTGGCCGCCGTCGCTTTCTCGATAGCTGCCAGCACCTGCACCTCGGCGCCGACGACGTCGTAGAAGACTCTCACGGTGCCGAAGAATAGCCAGATTCTTCGAGACCATCAAACGGCTAGCCTTCTCGATCCTGTGCCCGGAGTCGGGATATTCTCGGGCAAGCAGCTCTGACACACCGCGGGTTCCGAGGGATAGGGGGAGGCGAGATGACCATCCGGTGGCGGGAGGCTGTCCGCGGGGTTCGCCTGCGCGGTGCGGCGGGCCGGGGCTCGAGCAAGAGGACGCCGCTCCCGGTCGCCGCGGACGCCGTCGGCGCCTTGCTGGTCGCCGGGGTCGCGCTGGTGGCGCTGCCGGTCCTGGCCGGGAATGCGGCGAGGGGTGCGGCGCCGGCTCCGGGCCTCCCTGGCGCACAGACCGCGGTTGGCGGTGCGGCGCTCGGCGGCCCGACCGGCGCCGTGGACCCGGCAGCCCTCCAACGCGCCGTCCGGGAGTATCGCCGCCGGCACGAGGTCGCGATCCTGCGCGAGCTCGCCGGCTTCGTGGCGCTGCCCAACGTCGCCGCGGACCTGCCGGGGATCCGGCGCAACGCGGCGGCGCTGATCGCCATGCTGCGGCGGCGAGGCATCGAGGCGCGCCTGCTGACCGCCGGCGGGGAGGCCGGCGGCGGGGCGGCGGCCGAAGGCGACGGCGGGTTGCCGCCGGTGGTGTACGGCGAGCTGCGCGCTCCCGGCGCCCGCCACACGCTGGTGATCTACGCCCACTACGACGGCCAGCCGGTCGACGCGGCGGAATGGCGCAGCCCGCCCTGGCAGCCGGTGCTGCGCAGCGGGCCGCTGCCGGCGGCGCCACGAGACCTGGATCTGGCGGCGATGGTGGAGACCCCCGCCGGCGCCGGGGCGATCGATCCCGAGTGGCGGTTGTTCGGCAGGTCGGCGAGCGACGACAAGGGGCCGATCGTCGCCATGATGGCGGCGCTCGACGCGCTGCGCGCCGCGGGCAGGGCGCCGGCGGTCACCGTCAAGTTCTTCTTCGAGGGCGAAGAGGAGGCCGGCTCGCCTCACCTCGGCGCCCTGCTGGCGCGGCACCGCGCGCTGCTCGCCGCCGATGCCTGGCTGCTCGCCGACGGTCCGGTGCACGCCAGCCGGCGGCCCCAGGTCTGCTTCGGCGCGCGCGGCGTGACACCGCTCGAGATCACCGCCTACGGACCGGTGCGCGCGCTGCACAGCGGCCACTACGGCAACTGGACGCCCAACCCGGCGGCGCTGCTGGTCGAGCTGCTCGCCGCGCTGCGCGGTCCGGACGGCGCGGTGCTGGTGCCGGGCTTCGGCGACGACGTGTTGCCGCTCAGCGCGGCCGAGCGGCAGGCGGTCGCCGCCATGCCCGCGGTCGAAGGGGAGCTGGCCAGCGAGCTCGGCATGGCGGCGAGCGAACGGCCGGGCGAGCGCCTGCAGGACGCGCTGATGCGGCCGGCGCTCAATCTCGACGGGCTGCGCGCCGGCCAGGTGGGCGCCCAGGCGCGCAACGCCATCCCGACCACCGCCATCGCCTCCCTGGACTTCCGCCTGGTGCCGGACCAGACGCCCGCCAAGGTGCGCGCCCGCGTCGAGGAGCACCTGAGGCGCGCCGGCTACACGCTGCTGGCAGGCGCGGCAGGCGCGCCAGGCACCGGCGGCGACAGTCCCGCCGCCGCCGCCCGGCGGGCCCATCCCCGGCTGGTGCGCCTGGTCTGGGGCGCCGGCTACCCGGGCGCGCGGACCGCGATGGACCTGCCGGTCTCGCGCGCCGTGCTGGCGACCGCCGACGAGGCCGCCGGCGCGGCGGTGGTGCGGGTGCCGATGCTCGGCGGCAGCATCCCGATGTACCTGTTCCACGAGGCCACGGGGGCGCCGGTGATCCTGCTGCCGACGGTCAATCACGACAACAGCCAGCACGCCGCCGACGAGAACCTGCGGCTGCAGAACCTGTGGGACGGCATCGACCTCTTCGCGGCCCTCTACAGCCGCCTCGAGAGCCACTGGTCGCCGTAGCGGCGCCACCACCCTCTCACGGCGGGGAGTTTCGCTCTAGAGCGCCGACGTTCCCGGCGGCACCAGCTGGTCGATGCGCGCCGCCTCCTCGGGGGTGATGGCGACGTCGAGGGCGCCCAGGCTGTCCTCGAGCTGCTCCATGGTGCGGGGGCCGATGATCGCGCTGTGCACCGCCGGGTTGAGCAGCACCCAGGCGTTGGCGAGCTGGGCCGGGGTGACGCCGCGGGCGGCGGCGAGCGGCAGCAGCTGTTCGACGACCTCCAGGCGGCGCTCGAACTTGGGGTTGGCGGTGTCGCCGACCCAGGTCTGCGCCCGGTGCGTGTCGTTGGGGTTGGCGGCGCCGCGACGGTACTTGCCGCTGAGCCAGCCGCCTTCGAGCGGGCTCCAGACGAGGTTGCCGATGCCGAAGCGTTGGCTCATCGGGAAGTGCTCGAGCTCCATGGTGCGGCGCAGGATGCTGTAGGGCGGCTGCAGGGCGACGAAGCGCTCCCAGCCGTGGCGGTCGGCGAGCCACAGGGCTTCGACGATCTCCCAGGCGGCGAAGCGCTTCTCCCAGACGCCCGGTCCGGCGTAGTGGTTGGTGGAGAGCCCCAGGTAGCGGACCTTGCCCTGGCGCACCAGGCCGTCGAGCGTCGAGAGGGTCTCGGCGAGCGGCGTGGTCGGATCCGGGCGGTGGATCTGGTAGAGGTCGATGACGTCGGTGCCGAGGCGGCGGAGGCTGTTGTCGACCTGCTCCTGGATGGCCTTGCGCGACAGGCCGCGCTCGTTCGGGCCGGGTCCGACCGGCGCGAAGACCTTGGTGGCGAGCACCACCTGGTGGCGGCGTCCGGCCAGCG
>DATGHG010000488.1:0-6496 GCA_035308185.1 Thermoanaerobaculia bacterium
GGATGGTGGGATCGAAGCCGTGCGAGGCCTGCAACTCGAAAGGCGTCACCAGCGACGCCTCGGTGACCGGGAAGTTGCCGTTGCACGAGCCCGCCGACACGGTGCCCGAGCAGACGCCGATGCCGCTCAGCTGGATGGAGGTCGAGCCGATGCCGTCGCCGGTGGCGATCGGAGCGGCGCCGGACATCGCCGAAGCCGCCATCGGCGCCGAGTAGAGCGGCACCCGCATGACGGTCGTGCTGCCCTGGCTGAAGGTGAGGTAGGCGCCGGCCTCGGTGAGCGTCTGCCGCGGCAGGGCGCCCAGGCCGAAGACCGCATCCGTCTGGGTGGGCAGGACGGTGGCGTCGGCGTTGTGATCCATGTGGGCGGCGGTCGCGGTCATCTGCACCGGCACCACGACGGCGCTGTTGGCCGCCACGGTGAGCGTCGCCTGGCCGGCGTTGACCAGCGAGAAGCTGACGCCCGGGGCGGGGGTGATGTTGTCGAAGCCGAGAGTGAAGGTGGCCGCCTGCGAGCCGTGGTTGACCACCCGCAGGTTCTTGACCTGGTCGACGCTGTTGACCACCGGGCTGTCGAAGCCGAGGGTGACGGTGCCCGGATCGTCGTCGTTGAAAGCGGTGACGTTGTTGCTGGCCGCGATCGCGGCGTCGATGCGGCCGGCGCCGATGCGGCCGGGGCCGTAGCGGGCGCCGGTGCCGTTGAGGCCGGTGGTGAGGTCGTGCACGGCGCCGTTCATCAGCAGCGCCTTGAGCTCCTCGACCGACCAGTCAGGATGCAGCTGCTTGAGCAGCGCCACGGTGCCGGCGGTGTGCGGCGTGGCCATCGAGGTGCCGGAGATGACCAGCACCTGGCCGCCCGGGATAAAGCCGCTGGGATCGGGGCTGATGCAGCCCTGGCCGGGGTTGGAGCCGGCGCTGGTGCAGGTGATGCCGGTCTGCGCCGAGTCGATGTTGAGGCCGGGGGCGGCGACGTCGGGCTTGAGGCCGATCGGGAACGAGCCGCTGCCGCGCGGCCCGCGGGAGCTGAAGGAGGCCAGCGTGTCGGCGGCGCTCGCCAGCGCCAGGGTGGCGTTGACGCCGGTGGCGCCGGCGATGGTCAGGCCGTCGGTGTTGTCGATGAACACCGACGGGATGGTGACCGGCGGCGAGACGCCGTCCCCGCCCATGGTGAGCAGGGTCGGATCGCTCGGCACGTTGTTGAACACGATCGCGGCGATGGCGCCGGCGGCCTGGGCGTTGGTGACCTTCTTCTGGAAGCTGCACGTACCGCGCATGATCAGCGCGATGTTGCCGCTGATCGCGGCGGCGTTGGTGTAGTTGCCGTCGCACCCCTGGGCGGCGGTGCCGGTGGCCGACTTGACCTCCACCACGTTGCCGGACTGGTTGTCGGGATTCGGCGTGTTACCGCCGAAACCGGCCGCCTGCGCCGCGTAGCTGCCGGCGATGGACGCCGGGGCGTTGACCTGCAGCACGACGCCGGCGACGCCGGGATCGACGCTGGCAGCCGCCGAGATCGAGCGCTCGGCGGTGGCCGGGCTGCCGCCGATGAAATAGGTGTCGCCGTCGTTGCCCTGCGCGACGACCGGGACGACGCCGACCAGGGCCGCGAAGTCGGTGGCCTCGGCGGAGGTGTCGGAGAGGCCGCCGAAGGCCGAGCCGAACGACATGTTGATGACGTCCAGGTGGTCGGAGAAATCGCCGTCGCCGTTGGGATCGACGGAGAACTCGATGCCCTGGGTGGCGACGGCGGTCGAGCCGCCGCAGCCGAAGATGCGGATGGCGTAGAGCAGCGAACCCGGCGCCACGCCCGGTCCGATGCGCATCGAGCTGAACGGCGTCGTGGTGTCGTAGGGTCCGGTGTAGGTGCTGCCGTCGGCGTTCTCGCCGAAGCCGCCGGCGGTGCCGGCGACGTGCGAGCCGTGGCCGAAGCAGTCCATCGGGTTGGGATCGGGCACCGGATTGTTGCCGCCGTCGTAGTCGTCGCCGACGAAGTCGAAGCCGCCGACCACCTTGGCGGTCGGGAACAGGCCGGGATGGATGGTGACCCGGTCGTTGGCCATGTAGTCGGCGAGGGCGCCGGTGCCGCCGAACATCGGGTTCTGGTAGTCGATGCCGGTGTCGATGATGCCGATCTTGACGCCGGCGCCGGTGATGTCGGAGGGCAGGCCCAGCGTGTTGCCCCAGACCTTGGGTGCGTTGATGAACGGCACGCTGGTCTTGTTCACCAGGTACTCGGGGGCGATCACCCGCACCCGCTTGACGCCGGGCAGCCGGCGGATCATGTCGAGCTTCGCCGGCTCGACCTTGACGGCGACGGCGTTGAGCACCCGCGTCAGGCGGAACATCTCCTTGGCCTGGATCGGGGCGGCGGCCATCGTCGCCATCAGTTGCTGGTGGAGGGGTCCGAGCAGCGCGATCTTGGCCCGCGCGGCGGCCTTGGCGTTGGCCAGGGCCTGGGCGGGCGGCACCGTCTTGTTGGCCAGCGCCGCGGCCCAGTCGACCGCCGCGGGCGGCTGGCTCAGCTCCACCATCACCGGCACCTGGCCGCTGGCGTTGGCGGCGGCGTTGGCCGGCACGGTGACTTTCGCGGATGCGCCGCCGAGGTGCTGCGGTGCGCCCCAGGGGGTGGTGGCGCCAGCGGCGGCGACCGCCATGCCGAGCGCCAGAAGTAGCGTCAGACGGAAAAGCTGCTGCGGACCTCGTCTCATAAAACCTCCTCGTAATGGCGGTGTGTCCCGCTGGGGGACCCCTCAGGATCGTCAAGCCGGCGCCGTCTTGGCTCCGGACCTTGGCTGCTATGGGCGCTACAGCATCGTAACCTCGGCGCCGCCCAGTGTTCAAGCGGACGCAATAAGCAGGGGTGGGTGATGCCCCGACAGTCTATACCATGCCCGGAGGCCGAGCAAGCCGGATGCTGCGCCAGGCGATCGTGGCCAGGGGTCGGCGAACAGTGAGTCCCGGCGGCGCCGGTCTTGGTTCAAGGGCGGGGCGGCGCCAGCGTGCGGTCGAAGAAATCCGCGGTCGCGTGATAGGCGCGGACCCAGTCCCGCCACAGCAGCAGATCGTGGATCTCGTCGGGAAAGATCAGCTCCTCGACCGCCACCCCACGCTCGCGCAGCCGCTGCACCAGGTCGCGCGTCTGCCCGAAGGGCACGTTGCGGTCGTCGTCGCCGTGGATCAGCAGCACCGGCGAGCGCCAGGTATCGATGGCCGCTTCGGGAGAGGATTCGAAGGCGAGACGGATGGCTTCCTGGAGATCGGGCGGCGCCGCCGGCGAGGCGGCCGGATTGTCGGCTCGCGGCAGCAGCAGCGACCAGTCGTGGACGCCATGGAAGTCGACGCCGGCCATGAACAGGTCCGAGTTGCGCGCCAGGCCGAGGGCGGTGAGCAGGCCGCCGTAGGAGCCGCCCCACAGCCCGATGCGGTGCGGATCCACCTCCGGCAGGCTCTGCAGGTAGTGGGCGCCCGCCACCACGTCGGCGTACTCCGCCGAGCCGCGCCAGGCGCCGTGCGGCGCCTCGCGGAAGGCGCGGCCGTACATGATGCCGAGCCGGTAGTTGACCGACAGGACGGCGTAGCCGCGGCTGGCGAGGTACTGGTTCATGGCGTAGGCGTTGTTGTAGTACTCCATGTAGTGGAAGCCGAGCAGCATCTGCCGCACCGGGCCGCCATGGGTGAAGATCAGGGCGGGCAGGGATCGGGTGGCGGCCCCGGCGCCTCCCGCGCCCCCTGGGGTCACCGGCGTGCCGCGCGGCAGGAACAGCTGGCCGTGGATCGCCAGGCCGTCGGCGCTGGGGAAGATCACCTGGCGCGGCACCACCAGCTCGCCGCCGGGGAAGTCGGCGGGCAGCGAACCGGGGGCGAGCGCCACGCGGCCGATCCCGCCGACACCGCCCCCGCCGACACCGCCGGTGCCCGGGGCCCCCGTCGCCGCCAGCCGGTAGGGCGCGGCCGGAGCGGTGGCGCTCGAACCCAGGCAGAGCACCACCTTGCCGTCGCCCGCCTCGACCGGCGACCACTCGATCTCCTGCCCGCTGGTGAGCGCCTGCGGCGCGCCGCCGCCGACGGCGACCCGCCAGAGATGGCGGCGGTCCTCGTCGGCGGGATCGGTACCGTGCTCGTTGGCCGAGTAGAGGACGCTGCCGCCGTCGGCGCCGAGCGCGACGTCCTCGACGTCGTAGTCGCCCGGCGTCAGCTCGCGCGGCGCGCCGCCGGCGGCGGCGATGGCGTAGAGGTGGTTGCGGCCGCCGGCGTTCTGCTCCGAGGCGAAGACGATGTGGTCGCCGGCGTAGAGCAGCGAGTCGGCGGCGAACGGCGACAGCGAGCCCTCCGGGCCGGCGGCGCCGCGCCAGAGCTGGTGCGCCTCGCCGGTTGCCGGGTCGCCCAGCCACAGGCTCCAGGGGCGGGGCCGCTCGGGCAGGAGCGGCAGCTTCTCGGGGGTCGAAGGCTCGCGGATGAAGGCGATCCTGGTGCCGTCGGGCGACCAGCGCGGCAGCTCGTCGCGGTCGACGTCCGGCGCCAGATAGCGCAGGGTCGCGGTCGCCAGCTCGAAGACCACGACGTAGCTGTGGTCGCCGCGGTCCAGCCGGAAGGCGATGCGCTTGCCGTCCGGCGACCAGGCCGCTTGCGAGCTGTCGCCGCGCAGGCCGTGCAGCGGCCGGGGCGGCGCGCCGCCCGCGACCGGCGCCAGCCACAGCCGGTGCCGCGCCGCCCAGACCGCCGAGCGCCCATCCGGCGAGATCTGGATGTCCTCGCAGTCTTCTTCGCTACAGCCCATGTCCCCGAGCAGGCGGGGCCCGCCGGCAGGAGCGTTGGCGCGGGCTCCGGCCACGCCGGCGCCGCCGCCCTTGGCGTGCTCCCGGGGTATCTGGCGGGCCGGGCGCGCCGCCCGCCCGGGGGGCGCCGGGACCGCGATCGCCCACACCTGCTGCCGCGGCGGCAGGGCGCTGCTGGTCGGGTTGGCGGAGGCGCCGCCCTCGCTGATCTCGCTGCCGCGGGCATACAGCAACGTCTGGCCGTCCGGGGTGAAGCGCAGGCTGGCCAGCGGCTGGCCGTCGTCGCCCTGGTAGCTGGTGACCTGGCGCGGCACGAAGTCGGGCCCGTCCGCCACCCAGACGTTGCGCTCGCCGCGGATGTTGGTCAACCAGGCGATGCGCTCGCTCTGGCGGCCGCGGGCTGCCGTCAGCTGGTAAGCGAACGGCGCGCCCATCACCTGCTCGATGGTGAAAGCGGCGCTCGCGGTGGGGGCGATGGGGGCGGCGTGGGCCGTATCCGCGGCGTGGGCGGTGTCTGCGGCGCGGGCGGCGTTCGCGGCGCGGGCGGTGTTCGCGGCGTGGGCGTGGTGGGCCGCCGGCGCGGCCACGGCCGCGGCGACCACCAGCGCCGGCACGATCAGGACTCGCCTAGCCATCGGGGGGCCTCCTCTGTCGTCCGCTCCGGGATGCGGGCCCCAGGATAACCGTGCCCGCGGTCCGGCGTCCACCGCGAGGGCCGGAAGCTGGATCCGGGCGCGCATGAAAGTGTCGCGTCGAGGGTTCCTGGGGAGGGCGAGAGCGGCGGCCAACGCCGGCGCCTCGCCGAAGCCGGAGGTTTGTCCGTCAACGTCAGGTTGAGTTTCGCCACCGAAGGAGATCTCGCATGAAGACTGCGACCAGCACCCTCGCCACCGCCCTGCTGCTCGGGGCCCTCGCCCTGCCGCTCGCCGCCCAGGACCCGGCCGGCGTCGCCAATGCCGGCGCCACCGCCGGCGCCGCCGTCACCGCCGCCGTTCCCGACGCCAGCACCGCCTACTCCCTGCTCTGGCATCCCCGCGCCCTGGCCAAGTTCCTGCGGCTGTCGGCGTCCCAGACCACCACCCTGCTCAGCCTCGCGGATGCCCGGGACAAGGCCAACCAGCCGCTGCGCCAGGCGCGCGGACCGCTCTGCCAGCAGCTGGAAACCGACCTCGACGCCGCCACGCCGGACCCGGCGGCCATCGGCGCCGACACCCTCAATCTCTACGACAACCGTGAGGCGATCGCCGCCAACCGGAAGACCTTCGACACCAGCTTCTCGGCGATCCTCGACCCCACCCAGCTCGCCGCCTACGACGCCCTCAAGCAGCTCGCCTTCGGGCTCGACAGGTACGCCGACCTGATCGGCGGCTGCCCGAAGAGCTGACGCCCCGGGCCAGTGTCCCATGTCAGAATTTCGCATCATTATTCGCCGGCCCTCCGGCCCCCTGGCGGCTTGCGCCCTGCCGGGAGTGCCGCGACAGGCGACAACCGGAGCCGCGGCCGGCCTGCCGAGAGTGCCGGCATGGCGGCAGCGCCGGCCGCCTCCTCGGCATAGTCTCGGCTATTGCCTCGTCGGCGACGCCGGGCCAGGAACGCGGATCTCTCGGCGATTGCCATGCTGATTAACCGTGTGGGACACCAGGCACCAAGGCACACCAACAGGACATGCCGCGTTCGGGCCGCCCCAGTCAGCGAGCCGCGGCGCTGGTCGTCCGTCCTCCG
>DATGHG010000489.1:0-7145 GCA_035308185.1 Thermoanaerobaculia bacterium
CGCCTCGCTTCGGACGGACCGGTCTCGCCGTCGAGATAGGCCGAAAGCGATTCGGTCGAGATGTGGCCGCTCATCTGGTCAGGCCCCCCCGGTCTTCGCCATTCCCGCGGTCTCCAGACTGCCCGCCCTCTGGCGCGCTCCCCGGGGCTCGAGCAGCTGGCGCAGCTGCTCCCTGCCGCGCGCGATCCGCGAGCGCACGGTACCGGTGCGCACTCCCAGGACGGCCGCGATCTCCTCGTAGGAAAAGCCCTGCAGGTCGCGCAGCACCACCGCCTCGCGGAACGGCGCCGGCAGCCGCGCCAAACCACGCGCCACCTGCCGACCCAGGTCGGCGGCAACCGCCAGCTCCTCCGGCCCGCGGCCCGGATCGGCCAGCCGCACGGCACCAGCTTCGTCGTCCGGCTCCTCCGCGATCGGCTGGGTCTGCGGCCGGAACCGCGACAGCCGCTCGCGGCAGTGGTTCAGGGCGACGCGGAAGATCCAGGTCTTGAGCGCCGAGCGGCCGCTGAAGCTATCCAGGTGACGGAAGATGCGCAGGAAGATCTCCTGGGTCAGATCAGCGGCCTCGTCGGCGTCCCCGGCGAGGCGCAGGGCCAGGTTGTAGACCATCGCCGCATAGCGGGAGTAGACCTCGTCGAAGGCGCGCAGGTCCCCGCGGCTGTGGCGTTGAGCCAGCTCGAGGTCCAGTTCGTGCCCGCCAGGCATGGCGGCGATCGCGGCTGCCTTCACGGTGCCTCCCCGACGCTCCTCGGCGGCAACCCTCCGTTACCTGAGTTTAGATGCAATCGGTCCGGAAAAAGTTCCGCCCGCCGCCTGGCGTCGCCAGCAGCCTCGGCTGCCGCGGCGTTGCGCGGTCCTCGGGCACGGCCTCACCTTCCAGGGAGGAAGTGGACCAGAACCTTCTTCAGGGCGACGGTGAAGTCCTCCAGGTCGCGAACGGCGTCGCCCGCCGCCGCAGCGGGTGCCGGCTCCCCGGCGCCACCCACGCTCGAAGCCGGCGCCTGGAGCGGCGCGGCAGCTGAAGGCCTCGCCGGACCAGGCCGAAAATGCGCGGTCAGCTCGTGGACCACCATCGGCCTGCCTTGGACATGCTCGAAGGCGCAGTGGAGGTCGCAGAAATCCGCCTGCAGCGCTTCCGCGATCCGAGTCAGGGATTGGAGGGTGGGCGTCTTCTTGCCGGTCTCGTACCCGGAAACCATCCCCTTCGTGAGCCCGGCTCTCTTCGCCAGCTCCTTCTGCATCCAACCCCGCCGATTGCGCAGGAACTTGATCATCTCACCCAGGCTGTGCATGGCCGGCATGTGCGAAATGTAGCCACTCCGCCGCCTGGTGGCAAGCGCAAGCCATTGCAGCAGCGTGACTTAGATCGACTGCCAAGTTTCAGGACCAGCGACCAATTTGTCCGACGGAGAGAACGCGGCAGCACTCCCGTCATCGCGTTGCACGCTCAAATAGTCGATCCAAGTGCCGCTCGACACCCGATTCGGGCACCCGATCTCCGGATGGACGCCTCCCGGCGAGCGCGCCGAAAGGGGGCCGGTCGCCCGCACCCCCGTTGGGCGGCTACTTCGCGGCGGCCCGAGCCACGCGCACCGCCTCGGGCGAGGCGCTCTGGCCGTAATAGGCGAGCAGACCTTCGAGCACCGCCGCGGCGACCCGCTGGCGGTAGGCGCGGGTCTGCAGGTGCTGCCGGTCGAGGTCGTTGTTTAGGTTGCAGACCTCGAGCAGCAGCTTCGACGGCACCGAGTTGTAGCGCAGCACCGCCGGCACCCATTCGCCGCCGTTGCGGATGATGTGGTCGCGCACCGGGGTGAAGGGGTGCACCGGCAACCCCAGGTCCTCGAAGGCGCCGATCACCTGCTTGGCCAGCTCTCGTGACAGACCCTCGCTCTGCACCCGCTGGCTCCATGGGAACTCGACCCGCGGGCTCTCGCGGAACTCCTGGCGCGCCTCGTAGATCGCGCCGCTCTTGCCGTAGCTCTCGTCGCGCATGCGAGCGGCCGGGATGTAGGCCATCGCGCCGCGCAGCGAGGGGTGCAGCGAGTCGGCGTGGATCGACAGGAACACCACCTTCTGCGGGTCGTCGTCGGCCGACAGGGCGCGACGGTAGACGCTGTTGGCGAGGTACCAGCGCAGGTTCACGCCCACCCCGGGATCCGCGATCGGATAGGGCGGGTTGGTGAGCACGGCGTGGCCGCGCGAGACCGGCAGCACGTCCGCGTCGACGATGCGGAAGTCGTCGCCGTCGCGGGTGGTGAGGTCGACCGCCGCCGCCGTCTTCTCCTCCAGCAGACGCTTCAGGCGCAGCACGATGTCGTAGACGTAGAGGCTCTCCCAAACGCCGCCCACCGTGGCGCCGGCGTCGTGGCCGCCGTGACCGGCGTCGAGGATCACGGTGATGCCTTCGAGACCCTTGGCATGGACCTGGTTGCTGAAATGGGAGCTGGCCCGCAGCCCGGCCTCATACTCCTTGCGCCGCGGATCGCCCTCGGGCAGGTACTCGGGCAGCAGCATGTCGAGCGGGATCTTGACCTTGAACCCGACCGGGATGTCGGTGACGTCGCCGATGCCGTTGCGGTGGGCGATGTCGGCGGCCAGCGCGTTGACGTCGGCGGCATAGATGCGACCGGTGAAACGCACCACCACGCCCGAGTAGAGCGCCTCGCCCGGCCGCAGCCGATAGACCGCGTACATCCCGTCCTGGTCCTTGCCGTATTGCAGCACGTAGGGCTGCGCCGGCACCGGCAGCGCCGCGCCGAAGGCGGGCCGCAACAGCTCGGAAGGAATGGTCAACACGGCGCCGCGCGGCACGTCCTCGTCGCGCAGGTCGTTGTACTCGCGGATGGCGCGGAAGTTCTCGCCCTTGCCGGTGAACCACTCGGAGAGCTGCCAGAGGTTCTCGCGGCGCAGCGCCCCGCAGCCGCGTACCTGGTGGCGCCAGCCGGTGGCGTCGCCGCGGTCCTGCGGGAACAGCGCCCGCGCTACCGCCAGCTGCCAGGAGGTAGACAGGATCTCGAGCGGCAGACGGTAGCGGACGCCGGTCTTGAGCCGCGAGCCCGGAGGCAGACGGTTGGACTCGAGCACCTGCGGCACCAGTCGCACGTCGCCGCACAGGCGCAGGGCGAAGCCGGCAAGCCCTTCGCCGCGCCGAGCCTGCGCCTCGATCCCGATCTGGCCGTCGCCGCTGGCGGTGGCGTAGATGCCCTCCTCGAGACGCAGCCGCAGGCCCTTGGCCGGAATGGGCTGCGGCGGGTCGGGAGCGGGCGCGGCCGGCACCGCGGCGCTCCCGGCGGGGGCACCCGGGATCGCTGCGCTGGCGCTGGCGGGGGCAGCGGATCGGGCCATGGCGGGCACGGCACCACCAACCGGAGCGCCGGGACTGGCGGCGAGCGCCGTGGCGGCGGGCGCGCCATCGGCAGCGGCGGCAGGAACATGGACGGCGGCAACCGGCGTCCTGTCCGCGAGCGCGGCGGCGACTGCGACCGGAGCCGTCGCGGCCGGCCGCGGTGCGCCGGCGGCCAGCGCCGCGGCGACTCCGATCGCGAGGATCCGGCCGCGCCCGGGCATCAGCCCGCTCCCACCTCCGCGCCCCGGAAGCGGGGCGCCACCTGCCAGCCGATCTGGCGCTCGAAGGCGCGGGCGGCGCGAAAGACGGTGGCCTCCTCGAAAGGCCGCCCCATGATCTGCAGCGACAGCGGCAAACCCTGCGCGTCGCCGCCGCACGGCACCGCGACCGCCGGCAGGCCGGTCAGGCTGGCCGGCGTGGTGAAGATATCGGAGAGGTACATGGCAAGCGGGTCGGCGAGCTTCTCGCCGAGACGGAAGGCGGCGCCAGGCGTGGTCGGCGTCACCACCAGGTCGGTGCGGCGGAGCGCCGCCGCGAGCTCATCGCGCATCCGCGCCCGCACCGCGCCGGCCCGCCCGTAGTAGGCCTCGTAATAGCCGGAGGACAGGGCGAAGGTGCCGAGCATGATCCGCCGTTTGACCTCGGCGCCGAAGCCCTCGGTGCGGCTGGCGAGGTAGGTCTCGACGAGGCTCGCGGCGCCGGCCGCGCGGCGGCCATAGCGGACGCCGTCGAAGCGCGCCAGGTTGGAGCTCGCCTCCGAGGTGGCGATGACGTAGTAGACGGCGATGGCGGCGGTGACGCTGGGGACCGACACCGGCACCAACTCGGCGCCCGCCCGTTCGAGGGTGGCGAGGGCCGCGCCGAAGCTCGCCGCCATCTCGCCGCCGCCGCCAGGTCTGCCGGCGCCGCCGCCGGCGCCGCTCCCCTGCAGGGCGAGATCGATCTCCTCGACGACGCCGATGCGCATGCCGGCGATGCCGTCCTCGATGCCGGCAAGCAGGTCGCCGACCGGGCGGTCGGCGCAGGTCGAGTCCTCCGGATCGGGTCCGGCAATGACCTGCAGGCCGAGGGCGGCGTCGCGCACGTTGCGCGCGATCGGCCCGATCTGATCGGTCGAGGAGGCAAAGGCCACCAGGCCGTAGCGCGACACGCGGCCCTGGGTGGGCTTGACGCCGACCACGCCGCAGAGCGCCGCCGGCTGGCGGATCGAGCCGCCGGTGTCCGAGCCGAAGCCCAGGGCGACGCTGCCGGCGGCGACCGCGGCCGCCGGGCCGCCGCTCGAGCCGCCGGGCACCGTCGCCAGGTCCCAGGGATTGCGGGTCCGCTGGAAGGCCGAGTTCTCGCACGACGAGCCCATGGCGAACTCGTCCATGTTGGCGCGGCCGACGACCACCGCGCCGGCGTCGAGCAGGCGCTGCACCGCGGTGGCGGTGTAGGGCGCCACGTAGCCTTCCAGGATCCGCGAGGCGCAGGTCAGGCGGCGGCCGCGGAGGCTTAGGTTGTCCTTGAGCGCCATCGGCACGCCGGCCAGCGGCCCGGGGTCCTCGCCCGCCGCCAGCCGCCGGTCGAGGTCCCGGGCACGCGCCCGCGCCTCGTCCTCGAACAGCTCCAGATAGGCGTGGATGAGCGGCTCGACCCGCTCGGTGCGGGCCAGCGCCGACTCGAGCGCCTCGACCGCCGACACCTCGCGGCCCCGGACGCGACGAGCCAGCTCCGCGGCCGGCAGCTCCCAGAGATCAGGATGGCAGGTCATCGCCAAGCCCCGCCTTCACCTCGGGAACGAGCAGGAAACCGTCGAGAGTCGCCGGCGCGTTGGCCAGGAAGGTCTCCCGTGGCAGGCACGGACGCGGTTCGTCGGCGGCCTCGGGAGCCGCGGGAGCCGCCGGGCCGGCCGGCCCCGGCACGCCGCTGGCGGCGCTCGCGGTGCTTTCGGCCAGGGAGGGCCTGCCGCCGTCCAGGCGCTGCAGCTGATCGATATAGTCGACGATCTTGCCCAGCTGACCGGCGAAGGCAGACTCCTCCTCGGGGGTGAACCGGAGCCGGGCCAGGGAAGCGATCTTCCTTACCTCTTCGATGGTTAGGGCCATGGTTTTCAAGTGAAAGTTTAGCGTTGCTCGGCTGCGAAGGCAATTGGGCGCTGCCCCGACCGCTACAATCGGGTTTCGATGCCCGACTCTCCCGCCGACATCCCTGCCGGCGCGGACGTCGCTCCGCTCGCCGGCGGGAGCGCTCCGGCCTTTGCCGAGCTGCGCCGCGCGCCACTGGTTCAGGCGCTGCTGGCAGCCTGCGGCGCGACCGCCTGCCACCTGGTCGGCGGCGCGCTGCGCGACGCCGCGCTCGGCCTGGCGACCCACGACCTGGACGCGGTGGTCGCGGGACGGGGCCGCGAGATCGCCGACGACCTGGCGACCAGCCTGCCGGCGCGCCTGGTACTGCTCGGCGGCGAGGAGTTCGCCGCCTATCGGCTGGTGGTCGCCGCGGGCGATGGCCTCGGCCTCGGCGGCCCGGCCGTCGCCGCCCATGCAACCCCGCAGGCGGCGGATCCCTTCGCCGCCGCCGTCCATGGAACCCCATACACCGCAAGTCCCGCCGCCGCGAGTGAAACCCAGGAAGCCGCGAATCCCGTCGCTGGCGCCGTCCTCGACATCTGGGACCGGCAGAACGCCTCCCTGCACGACGATCTGGCGCGCCGCGATTTTACCGTGAACTCCTTCGCGCTCGAGCCGCGCGAGGGCGCGGTCGTGGATCCTTTCGGCGGCCTCGCCGACCTCGCGCGCCGCCGCCTGCGCGCCACCACCGAGCGATCTTTCGACGGCGATCCGTTGCGAGTGCTGCGGCTGGTGCGGCTGCTCGCGCGGCTGCCCGGCTTCTCCACCGACGCGGCGACTTGCGAGCTGGCGCGCCGCGCCGCGCCGCGGCTGCCCGAGATGGCCGCCGACCGCATCCGCGAGGAGCTCTGGCTGGCGCTGGCGCACGCCGGCGCCGAACGCGCCCTGCGCGCGCTGGCGGCGCTGGATCTCTACCCCGGTCTCTGGCTCGACACCCCCGGCGCTCCTGGCGGCCGGGAGGGCGCGGCCGCGGCCGCGCGCGCAGCCGTCGAGATCGCCGCTCTACCCACCTGCGCCGCCGAGCTGGACCGGCTGATGATGTCGATCGCCAGCCCGAACGCCGCGATCGCCAGGCCGGATACCACAATCGCCGGCCCGAACGCCGCAACCTCCGGCCCGAAAGCCGCCGCCGCCAAACCGGACGCCGCTATCGCCGGGCCGGTTGCCGCGGCCACCGGCCCGGACGCCCGCGCCGGCTACCCGTGGCCCCTGATTGATCTCGGCGCCGCCCGCTTCGCCGCCACCTTCCGGCAGCTGGCCGCCCCTCCGCGGCCCGCCGCCGCGGACCAAGCCGAGAGTGGAGCCCCCGAGGCGGCGCTCGGCAGCGGGACTCCCGCGGCGGCCCCCGGCGCCGGCGCTCCCACCGCGGCCCTGGCCCGCATGCAGGAGGCGGGCTACCTCGCCGCGCGCCACGCCGCGGCGGTGGCGCTCCTGCTCGCAATCCCGCCGGAGCTGCCGGCGACGGAGCTCGACCGCCGCCGCTTCCTGCACCGCTACGGCCGCAGCTGGCGGACCGTCGCCTGCGCGATCGGCGCCGCAGCGATCGCCGCCGATCCCGATCGCGAGCCCGCACCCACGGCCGCCGCGCGCTGGCGGCTCGCCGCCGCGCCGCTGTGCGAGCTGGCCGGCCGGGAGGGATCCGGGCTCATCGCCCCGCCGCGCCTGCTCGACGGCAACGCGGTGCAGCGCCT
>DATGHG010000490.1:0-30201 GCA_035308185.1 Thermoanaerobaculia bacterium
TCAGGGTGACTCGTCGTCGAAGCGACCGGCCGTCTCCTCCGTCGTCTCAGGCTGGTTTTCGGCCCCTTCAACCTGGACAAGAGCTCCCCCCCACCCGCGGCGACCTGCCACTTGACAGGCGGTCGTTCCATATCAGGACACCACCGCCGCGCTGACCCCGAGCTGCGAGCCTGCTCGACCACCTGGTACTCGGCAGCGCCGGGCGTCGGGTATCGCTGTTTGCGCGAGGTGGATGGTGACGCCGCCGCGGATCGATCCCGCGGCTAGCGGCCCAGCGGCGCGCGCTCCCCTGGCGCAGCGGGTCGCGGGCGAGCTGGGGGCGGATGCGACAGGCGCTCGCAAACCTCATTGAGTTCTCCGGGATGACCCGGCGACAGGTCGAGCGCGCCGGGACCCGCGGCTCCGCTACCAGCATCTCGGGTGACGAGCCAATCCTGTCAATTCATCGCACCCGTCCCAACCTTGCTTCGACATCACGCAGACGGCCGCGGCGATCGGAAAGCCGGCGCACGGATTGCCCACACCGCCCAGCCAGGTCGGGTAGTCCGGGTCGAGATCGCCGGCCTTGGGGCGGCCGTCCGCTGTGCCATGTCCTGATCAGATCCTCCGGTCCCGCGGCTGTCACCTGAAATCCTGCTAGCGCAACTGCGCTACCGCCATGTGGGTGAGGTCGCCCGTCCCTACAGAGCTGCTGATCGCGCTCAGCACACGCCCCTAAAGGGAAAGTGCTCAGGCCGGGCTTAGAGAAAACAAGCCGTGCGTCCGGCCAGCAATACTCCTGGACACGCTGGCAGGCCGGGGCTCTTTCCGGAATCATGGAATGCGCATCAACTATCCGCATGGATGATTCCCTGGCGCACCGGCAAGTGCCACACCTCGCCTCGCGCATCTACGACGCGCACCGGCCGTCGCTCGCCTGGTGGGACGCGCCGCCGGTGGTGATCCGGGAGGCCGCCGATTCGTGGCCGCACGATGCCCGCTAGTGACACCGGTCGTACAACGCGACCGCAGCTCGAGGATCTCGCCGGTGCGCCGGCGCCGGCGGCCGCCTATGCGGCGCTTGCCGGCGCCCGCGAGCTGCTGGCCACCGCCACTATGGACCAGGGGCTGGCGACGGAGCTGCTGGCGCTGCCGGCGCGCGAGCGCGCGGCAGCGGCCCGCCACGAGCCGCGTTACCACCGGCCGAGCCTCGTCAAGCTGCTGGCGCTACGCGCCGAGGGCGAGCTATTCGATCCGGTGGTGGATGCGCGGCCGGTCGCCGCGCTCGGCGCGGAGCTTGCCACGGCGATGGACCGCGACCCGCAGGGCCTCGCCAGGCCGACCGCGGCGCTCGCCCACTGGCTGTTGGGCAAGGCGTTCCTGAAGGTGGCGCAATGGCGCCCAGCCCACGACAGCTTCCGCGCCATGGAAGCTTTCGTTCCGGCCCACGGCCCTTCCGAGGAGGCGGCGCTGGCGAGCGTCGGTCGGGCACAGCTGGCGGCCGACACCGACGATGTCGACGCGGCGGTCGGCCATTTCTTGCAAGCCAGCTCGCTATATGCCCGGCTTGGGGCCACCGGACCGGCGGCAGCTTGCCAGGCGGAGTTGGGCCTGCTACTGGCCGAGATCGGCGATCTGAGCAGTGCGGCGACGGCGATCCGTCTGGCGCTCGAGCTTCTCGATCCGGCCTTCGCCCCCTCGCTCGCGGCGCGCCTGCGGCTGGGGCTGGCCGAGGTCGCAGCCACGATGGGCGATCTCGGGGAAGCCAGCGAGCAGCTCCATCGGGCGGCGGCGCTCTACCCGCTCGCGCCGTCGCCCACCGAAGCGGTCGCGCGCCGCTGGGCGGAGGCCAGGGTCGCCGCCGCGGCCGGCGAGCGCCGCCAGGCGGAGGTGCTGCTCGCGCCGGTGCGCCGCGAGCTCCTCGACCGCGGCAGCGTGGCGGAGGCCGCGCGCGTCACCTTCGAGCAGGTGCTACTGCGCATCGAGAGCAAGCGCCACTCCGCGGTGCCCGAGCTGACCCGCCCGTTGGCCCTCGCCTTCCCGGGCGCCGGCGAGTGGTTTGCGGCGGGGTTTGAGGAACTCGCCCGGCTCGCCGCCGAGCGGCCAGAAGCCCTCCATGCGGGTCGTGTCCAGTGGAAGAAGCGCCTGCGGCGGGCGGCGCTCCCCAGCGGCGGCCGGGCGGCGCTCCTGGCGCCGTCGCGGCTGCTCACCGACCGCGTGCTACGCCGGCATGCCGAGAGCGAGGACCCGCTCGGCGCCGCGGCCGGGCTGTGAAGACGGCGATGGGGATTGCGCACTTGGTGAACAACGAGGGCAGCCCTTCGCAGCCTGCGCAGCCGCTTGCGTCGGCGACGCCAGGCCGCAGCGGCCAGACGAGGAGATGCGGAATGGATGGCAATGGGTCGGAGCCGGACATGGTGACGAGCGTGCTGCCGCTGATCCGGCCGCAGCTGCGCCACCTCCTCTGGCGGTATCGGATACCCGTTGCGGCCATCGTCGAGGTGCTGGAACGAGCGCTCATGGCTGCGGAGGAAACCTGGGAACAGGGCGCCGGCAAGGAGAACTGGCTCCTCGCGGCGGTCGAGCTCGAATGCGGTGCCTATTGGCGAGGACGCCGCCGGCGACCGCCGGCGAGGCGCCGCGGGCAAACGCTGGGCATTCAATCCGCTCGCACGAGAACCCGCGCTGCGACGGGATGCCGGAGGAGCATGATGCGGAGCGGCCGATGAAGGGCGGCGGCCACGAGCCGCTGGCTGGCCCTGCTGAGGCCGGCGCCAAGAAGTCCAAGCTCAAGTCGCCCACCAGACGCGACAGGAGACAAGCCATGCCCGCCAGAGTCAAACCGCGGACGGCGCGGGCGGTGCGCCGAATTCTCGGGTCTACCATCGTCGTCCTACGAAGCAGTCGCGGGTGGGATCAGGCCCAACTGGCGAGAGCCGCGGGCCTTCCCCAGCACGAGATCGCCGCATATGAGCAGGGGCGCAGGCTTCCCCAGGTGGAAGCCATCCAGAGTCTCCTGGAGGCCACGGGCTTCCACCATGTGGCGTCGCAGTTGCGCCTGCACGTACCACCATCGCCGCCGCCTGGCGACGTCGCACTGGACGATGAGGTCCTTCGGTCTGCCCTCGACGTCGCGACGGGGATCCTCCGGTTTGCTGCTCGCGAGTTGCTTCACGCCAAGCGGGCGGAGGCGAGGTCCGTCTCGCCGTCGCCCCCCACTCCACGACGTCGCCGCCAACGACCCGGGGGCCCCTCCTCGGCGGCAAGTGAGACCCTGGGCGGTGCTTGAGGATGCAAGAAGGGTCCTGGCGAGCCATCTTGGCTATGATGTCAAGCTCTTGCTCCAGCCGGGCCGTCAGCGCATCGCCTTTGCGATCAACGACGACGTCTCTCACCAGTCGTCGAGCCTCGTTCAGGAGCTCGACGTCGATAGAAATGGCGCGGTGATACCCGCGGCTCCGGCAGCCGCGGTGGCACCACCCAACGCGCCGTCGAGCCGCCGTCCACGGTAGCGAGCCGCCGGAGCAAAGGAGGAGCATGAGAGCGCGCAGGACCTGGCTGATGATCGCGTGCCTGCTGGGCGCATCCTCCCAGCTCGCGGCGGCCACCGGCAGTCGATCGATCATGGACCCTTCGTGGGTCGTGGTGCCGGGGAAGGCTGTAGGACCCATCCGGATCGGGATGTCTCAGGAGCAGGTGCGAGCTGCGGTCGGTGAGGCCGAGCAGACGAGCCTTGGCGGATGGGAGTACCCGGCAGGCGGCTACGCAGTTCTCTTTGACAAGGATCGCCACATCGTAGACGCCATTGTCGCCGGCGACGCGGGATCTCCGCATGGGCCATTGGTCAAAGCATTCGTGGCCAGGACTCCCGAAGGAATCGGGATGGGCTCGACGCGGACCGAGGTGCTCAAGGCCCTGGGCGAACCGACTGCGGACAAGAAACCGCTTGGCGGCGGTGAAGTGCTCTCCTACCAAGGGCTCGACCTCATGCTTGTCGACTGGGCCGTCGCGCATCTCACGGTGTGGAAAGCCTCCAAGTATCGATGACTCGGGTCTTGTTCAAATCTCCCTGAAGGTGGGTCCTCGCTACGCGAACGACAAATAGCCCGGTGCTGGCCAACGCGCCCACGTTGTTTGTGGTCGGTGCGTCGCACCGTTGATCTTCGACAAGGAGGCTCCATGCAGCAAAGACCCTCTCGACTCCGGGACTGCCTGCTGATCTCGATTTGGGCCGCCAGCTCGTTCCTGCTCTCGTCTGAGATCACCGCCCAACAGGACGCTGCTCGACCGCAGCCGCCCCCGCCCCAGGATATCGGCGCTGCGCCAGGTCATCTCCCGAAGGTGCACTACGTCCCGAGCCGGGCACCGGAGATGACCTATCCGCTGTGGGCCTCGGCGATTTCCTCCCGGACATCGCCTGCCGATCACCGGCCGGTTCGCGCCATCACCCGCGAGCGGTTGGGCCTTCGCCGCGCGCGTTGGTATGCGGGCGGGATCGGCCTCGTTGCAGGTTCCACAATCCGAGTACCGAGAGAATGAAGGAGAAGGTTCCGGTAACGCCGAGCATGAGGAGGGTCCAGACGAAGAAGAACGCTGGGCCCGACTTGGCGATCCCGCCGGCGACAACCCCTCCCGCGGCCATCACATGGACGAACTCGACAGTCACCGCAAGCAGAGCCCCGAGTGCGCTGATCAGATACCCTGATCGCCGTTCGACCAGCAACAGCGCTCCGCATAGCCAGACGACCGAGATGATCGTCGCAGCCAGCACTCCTCCTGGGCTCATGCCGCCGTGGTAGAGGATGTCGTCCGTCAGGTGAAAGGTCACGAGCAGGATCGAGAGCATCGACGCGATGGTTAGTATGACGTGGCGCTTCATCCGCTCATCTCCTAGGGCGTAGTAACATTGAAAGTAGTACCGCGGCGTTCCTTGAGAACCATCCTACCGTCCACTTGCACTACACCCCGGCCGCGGTGGCCGGCAGCCCGATCCGCTTCCAGTAGATCAGGGTCCCGGTCAGCCCGCCATGCGGCTTCAGCGCATAGTCCGGGATCTCGCCGACCCGGGTGTAACCCAGGCCCTCATACAGACCCGCCGCCCCGCCGTCGGTCGCGGTGTCGAGCACCAGCAGGGTCTTGCCGCGCTCCACGGCGATGGCTTCGGCCGCCCGCATCAGTGCCGCCGCCAGGCCGCGGCCGCGATGGCTCGGGCGGGTCATCAGCTTGGCGATCTCGGCCCGGTGCGGCTGATTGGGAGGACAGGCGAGCAGCAGGGTCACGGTGCCGGCCAGGACGCCGTCTGCCCAGGCACCCAGCACGACGCGCTCCTCCCGGGCCGCCGCCGCCAGCGCGTCGTGCCAGTACGCCATCGCCGTCTCCTGCGCCAGCGGATGCATGAAGCTGACCGATCCGCCGGCAGCCACCACCGCCACCAGGATCTCGCTCAGCCCGTCGCAGACGCTCGGCGAAGCACACAAGGGCTCGATGGCAATCTCGGGCATGACGGCTCGGGCATGACGGCGATGGTCGCGGCTCCCACGTGCCGCACCATTCTATCCGCCACCTGAAGACGATCGGCGCCGGCCGCGTGCCGCTGGTCCCGGCGAACGGGTGGTCAGCGGCGACGCGGCCGGTGGGTGACGGCAGCGCGGTGAATCAGCGCGCGGCCCTCACGTCGACGACGACGTGAGTCTTGCCGGCCGGCGCCGGATCGCCGTCATCGGTCCCCTGGACCTCCCGCACTCCGACCGGGCAGTCGGCGGTGGCGCGGAAGGAGGTGACCCACAGCACCTTCCTGCCGACCGCGCAGGTGAGCTCCCGCCCCCCCTCCTGCAGCCGGATCGTCCTGGTGGCCGCGTCGTAGGTCAGCCCGGGCACCTCCACGCGCTCGCCCCGGACCAGGTCCCCATCGGCGGTGTGATCGATGTAGTCCACGACGACCCAGGCGCGATCGTTCGCGGTGTCGGCGGCAAAGGAGGTGCCGATCAGTCCCGCGGCAGGTGGCAGGTCACGGTCGATCGTCAAGATCGTGGCATGGGCGCTCAGGCCAACCAGCGAGAGCAGCAAGGTAAAGCAAGCAGCGCGGGTGAGTTTCATTGCGAATCCCTTTCCAGGCCGCGGCAAACAAAGGTTTCCAGCGCGGCGTTCGGCAGCGAGGTTCGTTCCCCGCTGGCGATGAGACTCGCGTGCGGCGGAAATATTCCGCCGGACGGGGGATCGGCCCGGTTCAGCCGGCGGCATGGCCCGGCAACGCCGCCAGGTAGCGCAGACCGTGGATGCTGGGGAAAAAGCAGTAGGCGCCGCCGCGGGTGATGATGAGGCGCGAGAAGCCCTTGAGGACCTTGTTGTTCTGGCCTTTGGCGCCCGGCGCGGCGAGCGTGAACTTGCTGGCAGCCGGGTCGTTCACGCCGAGGAAAACGTCCTGGCCGCTGATGTTGAAGAAGGCGTTGCCGGCGTTGGGGCCGCCAGGTCCGGAGGCGGACTTCACGAAGGAGGAGAGGAGATTCCACTGGCCGGTCAGGAACTCGAACTGATTGGTCAGGCTGGCATTGATGAAATAGCCGACGAGGCCGCGCGGGGCGGCGACCGGCCGGGCGGGATCGTAAGCGGGACCGTAGGGAATGGCGCGCCGGATGATGCGGTGATGGGTGCTGTCGGTGCCGACGATCGCGGCGTTGCGGGGATTGTTGCGGCGGATGTGCGAGCCGATGGGACAGCGCAGGCCGAGCGTGTCGTCTTGGGCGGCGTCGGCGCTCACGTAGGTGAAATCGTTGAGCCGCGACAGCGGCAGCTCGGGACCCTCGGCGTCGGGCGCCAGCACCAGGGGGTTGCCGTTGCGCCAGCGGCCGCAGACCTTGGCGGCAAGCAGCTCGGGGCCGATGCCGGCCTGGGCGCCATAGGCGGCAAGGAAGGATTCGAAGCCGGCGACGTCCTGCTCCAGGATGCGGAAGGCGGCGTAGCTGCTGTTGAGCGAGAGCTCCGCCGGCTGCACGGTGTAGGAGCCGCCGCTCTCGTTGGCGTAGCCCAACAGGAACTCGCCGGTGGCCACCGGATTCTGATCGTCAGGGATGGAATGCTTTCTGGGCGGGGCGCCGATCACCGTCGGCTGCGCGATGCTGTCGTGGTAGCCGAAGTGCACGCGGTTGGCGGGCAGCGCGTGGGCGTCGTGCGCGGACAGCTCGGACATGCAACCGGCGAACGCCTGGCGGAGCCGTGCGGTCACCGCCGCGAGCGCCGCCGGGTCGTCGTCGACCCACAGGCTCAGCACCAGGTGCACCTGCGCGGCGTTCGCCAGACCGCCGATCCAGCTGGCGGGAGCGCTCTCGCCCACGTCGCCGACCGTCGCGGCGGACACCGGGCTGGTGGCCCCGCGCTGGAAGGCGGCGTCGAAGGTGGCCAGCTGCGCCGGGGTGAGACCGAGCGCGGCCAGCCCGGCGCCGGTGAAGGCGAGGTTCACGAAACATTCCGGCTTGACCGTCCACCGCGCCGCCGTGGTGACGCGCGGCAGCCCGCCGGCGCCGTCCACCAGGCCGCCGATCAGCGCGCCCGCCGCCACGGGGTTGGTGATGGAAAGAATGAAATGCCGCGCCAGGTCCACCCGGTAGCCGCGGAGGATGGTGCCCTGGACGTCGGAGTAGTCGATCGCGGAGCTCGCCATGTCGGTCTCCCTGAGCGGCGCGGGAGGTGAGCGCCGGCGTTCGCCGGCAGCCGGCTCGCCGGGTGCCGGGTGGCTCAGGACGGGGGCGGCAGGCTGGCGAGGATCTCCGGGACGGTGGCCGTGTAGGCCTGGAACAGGCCGCCGTTGGGCAGGTGCTGCGAGGCGTCGTTCTGCGCGATGAAGGCCCCGAACGCCGCCACGTGCTGGGCGACCGGAGTCACCGCCGCGCCGCCGACCACGAACTGTAGCAAAGCGTCGAAGATCGGGCCCACGACGGCGACGAAGTCCCCGATGTAGGCGTCGAAGCTGCCGTCGAACTCGGTGACGATCCCGAGCACGAACGAGGTGGTGGTCGCGCCCGGTTGCAGGTTGGGCGCCGCCGGATCGAGGATCAGGGTGCGCGCGTAGTGCACCGTGCCGATGCTGGTGAGCGCCGCGTCGAGCTGTGGTCCGTACTGCGCCATGGCGGCGGCGATCGTCTGCGGCGTGGTGCCGGGCAGCACCGGCATGAGGAGCGTCAGCGGACTGGCCATGAGCCTCCTTCCAAGGTAGGCATTCGATTATGGAATCGAGCGCCGCGACGGTCAAGGACCGCCGCGCCTTCGGGTATAATTCACCTTCCGCATGGCGGCCGATCCTTCCAGCCTGACGCGGAGCCTGGGCGCCGATGGCCTCAGCGTCGAGTTCTCGTCACTGGCCGGCGACATCACGCTCGACGCCGGATTGTTGATCCTGCTGACCTGCCGCAGTGGGCCGAGCGGTCAGGCGGCCACCGCGCCCACCTACGTCATGCTGACGACCTCGAGCCAGCGGCCGCTGGCGGTGAGCGGCGTCGCGCCGACCCTGGCCAAGACCGTCAGCGACCCCCAGGCGGTCGGGAAGCTGGTCTTCACTCCCAACCTCCAACCGGCGCGCTTCACCGCCCAGGCCCTGGGCAACCGGCTGACGCTGACGCCCACCACCGGCAACACCTGCAGCCTCGTGGACTGCACCATCTCCGCGGTCGACGACACCCAGTATTTCGACGACTACGTCCGCGGCGGCATCCGGATCCAGGCGGGAGGGACAGCCGATTTCGGGACGCTCGGCTGCCTCGCCGTCACCGCCCCCACGCCGGCGTACCCGCAGGGCATGGTCGTCGCCCTCACCTGCCAGCACGTCGTCGAAGGGCCGTCCAGACAGGCCACGAACCTCGCCGCCAGCACCGCCAACGGTGCGATCACCTTCACCAATACCGCAGCCAATCCCGCCGCGCAGCGGCCGATCCTGGCGGGCACGCTGGTGGTGGTGGCGCTCACGGCGATCACCGGCGCGGCGACCACGGCGCCGGTGATCGCCTTCTACGCCACGCTCCCGGGAGACACGCTCGGCCGGATCGCCACCCAGGTGGCCGCCGCGGTCTCGCAACTCAATGCCCCGGGGGTGACGGTGACGCCGGCCAACAACGTCGTCACCGTGGACGGCGCCACGCCTGGATGCCGGACCTTCGGCCCGCCACAAGCCGGCAAAGCGGATCTGCATGCGACCGTCACCGACCTCACCATCGAGATCACCGGTGCGGCATCCGGCGACGACTACGGGATCTTCACCACCTTCGAAGGCCAGGGCACCACCTTCGGCGTCTTCACCAGGCCCGCCAAGGGACAGGCGCCCGCCGCCGTCGCGACAGCCATCGCCCAATCGCTCAATGGCCTCCTGCAGGGCCTGTCCGACACGGCCCGCGGCGAGGTGCAGGTCAGCGCGAGCGGCGCTCAGGTCACCGTCGACGGCGCGCTGGCGGTCGAGTGTGTCGTCCGCGGCGATTGCCGGGTCGGCCAGCCCGACCATGAGTTCGGCTCGACCTGCTCGCACTGCTGCAGCCACCGCATCGGTCGCGTCCTCGACGCGCGCACCGACGTGGACGTCGCCATCGTCCAGTTGGACGACAAGCAGAAGTACAAGCCGGTGATCCAGGGCTTCAGCGCCGGCAACGGCCTGCTGACGGGGACGGTTGCCGCCGCGCAACTGGTGCCCGGGCTCGCGGTGATGAAGCGGGGCAGATTGACCGGGCTGACCAGCGGCACGATCGCGCCCGGCAACCACGGTGGCGCCGTGACCCTGGATGGGGCCTTCTATCGCCGTTACGCCAACGCGCTGCAGGTCACACCCTCCGGTTCCGGGCCGTTCTCGCTGCCCGGGGACTCCGGGGCGGCCGTCTTCACCGGCGACGGCAAGCTGGTGGGCATCCTCTTCGGCGCCGTTCCCGACGCCACCGGCCTGATCTCGCTGGTCACCCCCATCGACCAGATCCTCGCGGCGTTCCCGGCGCTGCGGCTCGACGTGGCGCCGCCGGCCGCCGCCGGACAGGGGGCAACCGACGTGCGGAAGGTGCCGCAGGCGGTCAAGCCGGCCGGCGCCTCGCTGCTCGGGCCGATGCCGGCGCCAGCGTCCGCGGCCTCGCCCGCGGCCTTCCTCGGCCAGCGCCTGGCGCAGGTGGAACAGGAGGTCGCCGCCACGCCGGCGGGCGCCGAGCTGGCGGATCTGGTCAGGCTCCACTTCGCGGAGACCGCGCGGCTGGTCAACTCCAATCGGCGAGTGGCCACGGTGTGGCATCGCAGCGGCGGCCCGCGACTGGTGCAGGCGGTGCTGGACCTGGCGCAGCGGCGCGGCCAGCGCCTGCCGGAGGAGATCGAGGGCAGACCGTTCGCCGAGTGCCTGGCGCGCATCGGGCGCGTGCTCTCCCGCTACGCCAGCCCGGCGCTGGCGGCCGACCTCTCGCGGCACGGCCCGCGCCTGGCGCGCTTCGCCGGCCTCACCTACGAGCAGCTGCTCGCGGCGCTGCAACCCGGGACCGCGGAGTAACGGATGGCGGGGAAGGCCGGCACGCTGGAGGTCCTCGCCCAACAGGTCGGCCAGGCACTGCAACCGCTGGGCGACCAGCTCAGCCCGGACAACCTCCTGCCCTTCCTCGCCGGCCTGGGGTTGCAGTTCCCGCGCGAGCTCACCGCCCAGACCGCCTTCATGAGCGCCGCCAGCGCCGGCGCGGTCGCGGCGGGCGGGCTGCCGCCGCTGCTGGCGCGGCTGGCCGCCGCCGTCGCGAGCGACGACGAGGCGGGCATCCTCGCGGCCGGCCTCACGCTGGTGCAGCAGATCGGCGCCACGGTCGCGGCGCTGGAGCGGCTCGGCAGCGAGCTCGCAAGCATCGCCGGCAGCCTGCCCGGCATGGATGCGAGCGAGGTCGCCGGCTTCGCCGCCACGCTGGGCGTGGACCTCCTCGACAGCCTGTTGATCACCTACCTGCGCGGCCTCGCCCCCGGCGCCGTGGGCGTCGCCGCCGCCCTCGGCCTGGTCGAGGTGCTGCCGCAGCCCGGGGTGCCGTTCGATCCCACCCATCCGCCGTTCCTGCGCCAGCGCTTCCACCTCGCCAACCTCGGCAAGCTGCTGACCTCGCCCACCGCGCTGCTGCGGACGCTCTACGACTGGGGCGACCCGGCGTTCGACGCCACCAAGCTGCTGCCCGTCCTGGGGGCCGCCTTCGACCTGCTGGGCTTCTCGGCGGCGGTCAGCGGCGACGGACCGGACATGGCGCTGACCTCGTCGCTGCTGAGGGTGCAGGCGAACCCGGCCACCAGTCCCCCGGGCCTCCTGGCGACGATCCGCTATGACATCGCCTCGGGGCTCGACCTGACGCTGCCGCTCGGCGCGGCGTGGTCGGTGCGCGTCCAGGCGCAGGGGGCGATCGTGGCCGGCATCGCCACCAGCCTGGCGCCGCCGGCGAACCTCACCCTGCTGCCGCCCAGCGGCACGCTCGACGGCCTGCTGCGCATGGACCTGGCCGCCAAGGGCGCGGACGCCGCGCATCCGTTCATCCTCCTGGGCGAGACCGGCGGCAGCCGCCTGCAGGCCGATACGCTCGGCTTCGGCGCCGGCCTGGCGCTGCATTGGGACGCCGGTTCGGGACGGGCGATCGCGGAGCCCCAGGTGCAGCTGACGGTCGCCGGCGGCAAGGCGGTCGTCGACACCACGAACGCCGACGGGTTCCTCGCCAGCGTGCTCGGCGGCGTCCACGTCGAGGCCGCCTTCGACCTCGGAGTGTCGTGGGCTCCCGACACCGGCGTCCACGTCACCGGCGGCGCGCAGCTCGAGATCGACCTGCCGCTGCACCTGAGCCTCGGACCGGTGACGCTGTCGACCCTCTACCTGGTCGCGGGGGCCGGCGACGCCGGGGTGCCGCTGGAGGTCTCGGCCGCGCTCGGCCTGACCCTGGGGCCGCTGCAGGTGGCGGTCGACCGCATCGGGCTCGCGGGCCTGCTGAGCTTCCCCGATCATGGGGGCAACCTCGGGCCCGCCGATCTCGCTCTCGCCTTCAAGCCGCCCGGCGGGCTGGGGATCGCGATCGACGCCGGGGTGGTCGCGGGCGGCGGCTACGTCCAGTTCGATCCGCAGCAGGGCCGCTACGCCGGGGTGCTCGAGGTCACCCTGGCCGAGGTGATCCAGGTCAAGGTCGTCGCGGTGCTCGACACCCGCCTCCCCGACGGCTCGCACGGCTACTCCTTCCTGCTCGTCATCACCTTCGACCTGCCGCCGATCCAGCTGGGGCTGGGCTTCACCCTCGACGGCGTGGGCGGGCTGGGCGCCGTCAACCGCACGCTCGACGCCGCCGCCTTGCAGGCAGGCCTGCGCGCGCACACGCTCGACCGCATCCTGTTTCCGCCCGACCCGATCGCCAACGCGCCGCAGATCGTCGCCGCCATCGAGACCCTGTTCCCGCCGGCCGGCGGGCGCTACCTCTTCGGCCCGATGCTCGAGATCGGCTGGGGAACGCCGACGCTCATCACTTTCCAGGTCGGGATCGTGCTCGAGGTGCCCGACCCGGTGCGGCTCGTCCTGCTGGGCTTGATCGACGCCGGACTGCCGACGGCGGCGGCGGCGCTCGTCGAGATCCACGTCGACGTGCTCGGCCAGCTGGATTTCGGCGCCAAGACGCTGGCGATCGACGGCACCCTCCACGATTCGCGGGTCCTCGTCTATGCCCTCGCCGGGGACCTCGCGCTGCGGCTCGCCTGGGGCGACGATCCCAACTTCGTGTTCGCGCTCGGCGGCTGCAACCCGCACTTCGACACCACCGGCCTCGACCTCCCCGTCCTGCGGCGGCTGAGCCTCGGTCTCGGCAACGGCGACAACCCGCGCCTCAGCTCCAACAGCTATCTCGCCGTCACCTCGAGCACGGTGCAGTTCGGCGCCAACGTCGAGGTCCAGGCCTCGGCCGCCGACTTCTCGCTGCACGGCTATCTCGGCTTCGACGCGCTGTTCATCCTCTCGCCGTTCTCGTTCACGGTCGATTTCTCGGCCGACCTCGACGTCGCCTTCGACGGGCAGGCGCTCGGCGGCCTGCGCATCGACGGCCTGTTCTCCGGCCCGCGGCCATGGCACCTGCACGCCGACGTTTCGATCGACATCCTCTTCTTCTCGGTCAGCGCCAGCCTCGACCTCACCTGGGGCGACGCCACCCCCGCCATTCTGCCGCAACGGGCGGTGCTGCCCGATCTGCTGGCGGCGCTGGCCGAGCCGCGCAACTGGCAGGCGGCGTTGCCCGACGGGGCGGCGCTCGCCGTCACCCTGGCGTCGGCCGGGCCGGGCGGCGGCGGCTCGACGCTGCGCGTCCATCCCGTCGGCGTGCTGAGCGTCCGCGAGCGGATCGTGCCGCTCGATCTCACCATCGCGCGCTACGCCAACGCCGCGCCGGCGGACGGCGACCGCTTCGCCGTGAGCGGCGTCCGGATCAACGGCGTCGCGCAGGCGACGCAGGCGGTCCAGGACGACTTCGCCGCCGGCCAGTTCCTCGCCCTGAGCGACGCCGACAAGCTGAGCGCGCCGAGCTTCGAGCGCTACGACGCCGGGGTGGCGATCGGCTCGCCGGCGGTCGCCGCGGGCACGGACTCGCCGCGCACGGTGACCTACCAGGAGCGCTACGTCGACGATCCGGCCGGCTTCTCGCGCCTGGCGCGGCTGTACACCATGCCGGCGGCCACCCACCTCGCCCTGGCGCGCCAGGCGGCGGGCTTCGCCGCGCCGCTCAGGAACACCGGCCTGGCGCGCTACGCCGCGCCCGCGACGGCTGCAGGTGCCGCCGGCGCGGCGGTCGCGACGCGGGAGGCTGCCTACGTGGTGACGCGGGTCGCGGACCTTTCGCTGCGCGCCGACATCGTGCCGGCAGCGGGCGGCAGCTTCTTCCAGGCTCGCGCCGCGCTCGCCGACTATCTCGCGACCCATCCCGAGGAAGCCGGCGACCTGCAGGTCCTCGCCGCCCACGAGGCGGCGGCATGAGCGACGCGCCTCTGGGCCGGGTCCATTTCCTGCCGTGGGCGCGGCGCGGCATCGGCGCCGCCGTCGCCGGCCCTGACGCCGGCACCCTGCCTGCCCGCGCCTCCCTGCAGGTGCAGCTCGCCCTCAGCGTCCAGCAGGACGGCGCCGCCGCCGGCGCGGTCGCGCCGCCAGCCGTGGCGGTCGAGCTGTTCGGCCCGGGCGACGTCATCGGTCTCGATCCGCGGCACGTGGTCCGCACCGAGCCGCGTGACGCGACCGCGAGCTTCGAGCCGAACTACCTGTGCGGCATCGAGTTCGACGCCCCCGACCTGCCCTGGCTGTTCACCCCCGCCGCGCCGGCGGCGCCGGCGATGGACCGCCTGCGCCCGTGGCTCGTCCTCGTCGCGCTGAAGGCGGACGAGTTCGACCTGCCCGCGATCGCGCCGCGGCCGCTGCCCGCGATCGACGTCGGCAGGCTGGCGGCCCTGCCGGACCTGGCGGACTCCTGGAATTGGGCGCACGTGCAGGTGAGCGGTGACGCGGCGCTCGCCGACGCGCTGGCGAGCGCGCCGGGCAACGTGATCTCGCGGCTGCTCTGCCCGCGGCGGCTCGATCCCGAGACCTCCTACACCGCGTTCCTGGTGCCTGCCTTCGAGATCGGCCGCCAGGCCGGGCTCGGCCAGGACGTCTCGACGCTCATCACCGCCGCTCCGGCCTGGACGGCGGCCACCGCCGCGCCCCTGCGTCTGCCGTTCTATTACCGGTTCGCGTTTCACACCAGCGACGCGGGCGATTTCGAATCGCTGGTGCGCCGGCTGACGCCGGCCGTGCTGCCCGGCCAGATCGGCCAGCGTGCCATGGACGTCTCGGCGTCCACGCCGCGCGTCCGCTCCGCCGGGCCGCCGCTGGGTCTGGAAGGGGCGCTCGCGAGCCTCGCCACCCAGCGCACGGCGTGGAACGATCCGGACAAGACCGCCTTTCAGACCGACGTCGAGGCCCTGATCAGTCACCCCGACGCCAGCTTCGACCCCGCCGCTCCCGATCCCGTCGTCGCGCCGCCGCTCTACGGCCGCTGGCTCGCCGCCGTGCAAGCGGTGGATCGGACGGCCGCCGGCTGGGTCGGCGACCTGAACCTGGATCCGCGTGATCGCAGCGCCGCCGGCGTCGGGAGCCAGATCGTCCAGCAGGAGCGCACGGCACTGCTGGCCGCCGCCTGGCAACAGGTGGAGGGCGTGCGCAAGGCCAACGACCTCCTCCGCCAGGCGCAGCTGGCGCGCGCCGCGTTGCAGCAGATCCTTCGTCGGCGGTTCGCCCCGGCGCTGCCGGAGACCGTGCTCTCGCTCACCGGGCCGCTGCACGCGAAGGTCCCGGCGAGCGCCGGCACCGTCCTCGCCGCGGTGCGGGCCAGCCAGACCCCCGAGCGCATGCTGTCCGGCGCTTTCCGGCGGGTCACCCGCCCGCGCCGGCGCCTGGGGCCGGCGCCGGCGGCGCGCCCGTCGCTGCTGGCGCGGGTGAGCTCGGGGGAGGTGGCGATCGTGCCGCCCCCCCAGCCGCCGGCGGGACTGGTCTCGCTCGACAGCCTCGCGCAAGGCGCCGGGGGCGCCGGCGCCGGCACTGTGGCTCCGGGGACCGTCACCGCACTTCCGGGCGCCGTCACTGCGGCCCCGGCGACCGTCACCGCTGCTCCGGGCGCCGTCACCGTGGCAGCGGGCACCGCCGCCGGCGCGCCCGGCGCCGCGGCCCAGCCGGCGCCGGCGAGGATAGAGGCGGCGCCGGTGGCCACGGTGGCGACCGCCCTGCATCCGGCGCGCTTCGCCGCGCCGGTCGTGGCCGCGGTGCCGCCGAACCCGACGTTCGCGCTCACCGCCGCCGGCGTGGCCCCCGCCGGTACCGGTGCCACCGCCGCGGGCACCGCGGTAAAGGTCGATTCGGCCCAGGCCATTGCCTTTCGCGGCGCCACCACCGACCTGTTCACCGCGCTCGCCGCGACTCCGGTCGATCCGCCGGCGGCCCCGGACCTGGCGCTCGCCTCGCTCAAGACGACCCTGCTGACGCGGCTCGATCCGGCGGCGACGGTGCCGCGCCGCGTCCAGGCCCGGCTCGGGTTCTCGTCGCAATTGTCCTGGACCGTTGCCGATCCGCTGGAGCCCATCCTCGCCGCCCCCGACTTCCCGCAGCCCATGGTGCAGCCGTTGCCCGCCGCCTACGTGCTGCCCGGCGTCGAGCTGGTGCCGCCCGACACGCTGGGGCTGCTGGCGGCGAACCCTCGCTTCATCGAGGGTTACATGGTGGGCCTCAACCATGAGCTGGCGCGCCAGCTGCTGTGGAACGACTACCCCACCGACCAGCGGGGCAGCTGCTGCCGCCAGTTCTGGGACGTCGGCGCGCACGTGCCGCGGCCCAGCGATCCCGTCGATCCCGGGCAGCTGCGCGAGAGCCTGAAGGACATCCCGCCCATCCACACCTGGCCCGCGGCGTCGCCGCTCGGCACGCACCCCAACCGCCCCGGCGGCGGCGCCGGCAGCCTCGTGCTGCTGGTGCGGGGCGAGCTGTTCAGGCGCTATCCCACTGCCGTCGTCTATGCCGGCAAGGCCCAGCGCCAGGGCAACGCCCGGGTGCTCGACGAGACCGATGAGCGTTATCCCGTCTTCCGCGGCGCGCTGCCCGACGACATCACCTTCCTGGGCTTCGACCTCAGCCCGGCGGACGCGCGCGGCGGCACGCCGCAGTCGCCCGAGGGCTTCTTCTTCATCTTCCAGCAGCAGCCGGCGGAACCGCGCTTCGGGCTGGAGCCGGTGGAGGGCGCCAGCCCGATCACGCAATGGTCCGATCTAGCCTGGACGAACTTTGCCGGCGGCGGCGCGTTCCGGCTTCCGGATCTCGGCCTGACGACGCGGGCCAAGACCATCGCCGCGAGCCCCTGGCGCCTCGCCTCGCAGGTCTTTTCCCTGGTCGCCGGCGGCGCGGCGGTGCCGGACTTCCTGGCTTCCGGCCTCGCCCCGGCGCGGGTCGCCATCGCGGTGGGCGCCGACAACCCCGAGGATGCCGGCATCAAGTGGGGGGTCGACAGCGCGCAGACCGCCAACATCCTCCTGCGCCTGCCGTTCCGCATCCTGATCCACGCCAGCCTGATGCTGCCGCCGTCATGAGCGACGTCCCGATCCAGCCTGCCCAGCCGGCGGCAAGCGGCGCTCCGACCCAGCCGGCGCTGGATGCCTCGACACCCTTGCTCCTGCTGCCGGTCAACGTCGAGACGCGATTCATGGATACCGCCGCCGGTCAGGCGGAGCTCTGGGTGCGGATCTACCCCGACGCGATCGCCATCGACGCCCACGAGCCCGGCTTGGCCGACCAGGAGGCCGCCGACGGCGAGGCCTATTGGGACACGGTCTGGCGCGCCGGCAAGCCGGCCCCGGCGACGGCGCCGGGCGATGCCGTGAAGGCGCCCTGGCGAGGTCTCGCGGCGCGTTACGGCAGCCAGCGGGCGGCCTGGATCGCGCTGCAGACGACGCCCACCAACCTCGCGGCGCAGCCCGCGACGGCGACGAGCGACGGCACGGTCCCCAACCCGGCACCGGTCTATCCCGCACCGCCGCGGCGCGGCGCCTCCTGGACCCGGCCGGCGATCGCCGCGGCGCTGCCGGACGCCTGGACGGTGGTGGCCATCGCCGGGACGGTGAAGACGCAGTTCCGCGGCAGCCCGATCACGCCCGACCTGGCGGTCGGCCTGACGCCGCCGGGCGCCGCCCTGCCGCCCGGCTCGCCGGTCGACGCCGGCATGCTCTGGCTGGTCGACTTCGCCGCCGCGGAGAAAGCCGGCATGGCGCTCAGGATGCCGCTCACCGCCGCACAGCGCGCGGCCGGCTTCGATCGCCTCCTGGTCTACGGGCTGCGGGCCGCCGACGCGAGCGGCAGCGACACCTTCGCCGCGCTGCTCGACGACCATCACTACACCGGCGGCTGCTCGCTGGTGCCCCAGGGGGCGCCGACCAACAACACCCAAGACGCCGCGGCCGCCTGGTCGCGCCAGGACCCGGACGCCGAGGTCAGCTTCGCGGTCGAGCGCCAGGACCCGCTGACCCAGGACCCGGATGCCGACGGCCGGGCCTTCGCCGCGGCCCTGGGCATCGACCCCGCCCACCTCGCCCACGTCCGTTTTGCCGACGGCTTCGGCGTCCGCAACGGCAGGGACATGCTGACCGCGCTCTGGCCGGCGACCCTGGGCTATTTCTGCAGCCAGATGCTGGCCGACATCTTCACGCCGCAACAGATCGAGACCGCGCGCCAGTACGTGCTGGCCCATGCGCTCCCCCGGGGAGCGGTGCCGGCCTGCCGCGTCGGCAAGACCCCCTACGGCGTGCTGCCGATCACCTCGCTCTCTCGCTACGCCGCGGGCGCGACCGCCGCCGCGAGCGCCGCCGCCGGCCCGCTCGAGCCCCAGCTGGTCGCCTTCCTGCTGCGCCTCTGGCCGAACTGGCTGGCGAGCGCCGCCGCCGCCCCGCACATGACGGCCGCCGGCGACCCGGACAGCGACCTCGTCGGGGTCCTCGGCATGGACGCGAGCTCGCTCGCGTTCCGCGGCCGCCGGGTGCTGGGCGACGAGTTCCTGTGGAATTACGGGCTGTTTCAGGGCACCGAGGTCCCGGTGATCGAATCCTGGCGGGCGTCGCTCCTCGCCCGCGGGCGGCAATTGCTCGATGCGTTCGGGGCCTCGGCGTGGGACCCCCGCATCCTCCACCTCGGCCTGCAGGAGAGCAGCTTCCCGGTGCCGTCGCCCACCGTCCAGGACGGGCCGCTCTCGGAGTCGGCACCGCTCGCGGCGGACGCCGATCTGGGCGGCGGCACGCCGGGCAACTACATCCAGTGGCTGCGCCAGGCGACGATCGCCGACATCCAGGCGGAGAGCTATCCCGGCACCAGGCCCACCTCGATCCTCTACAAGATCCTCCGCCAGTCGGTGATCCTCGACTACGCCGGCCTGGCGGTCCTGGCCGAGACCGGCGCCGCGAGGCTGCAGGTCTCGCAGCTGCGCGAGCAGGAGATCGTGGGCGTGCCGGCCGCGGCCGCCGCCGCCGCGACCGCGTCGACCGGGGCCGCGACGGCACCTGCCGCCGCCCCGGCGGCGCCGGCCCAGCTCGGCGTCTGGGACGTGCTGGCCCGGCCGTCGATCCCCAACCCGGCCCTCTCCTGGGCCGACTACCTGTTCAGCCTGCAGCCGCCGGCGGAGTCGCCGTTCTCGCGCCTCGCCGACATGCGCGCCAGCCTGGACCGCCTGGCGCGGCTCCCCACCGCCGAGCTCGACCGGCTGCTCACCGAGACCTTGGATGCGTGCAGCCACCGGCTGGACGTCTGGGTGACCGCCGTCGCCGCTTCGCTGCTGGCGCGCCAGCGCGCCAGCCGGCCGGCGGGCGCTCACCTCGGGGCCTTCGGCTGGCTGGAGGAGGTGCGGCCCGCGTCGGCCCCGGCCGCGCCCGCTCCCGCGCCGGACAGCGGCGGCTACGTCCTCGCACCCTCGCTCGCCCAGGCGTCCGTGGCGGCCGTCCTGCGCAGCGGCTACCTGGCGCACCAGGGGAGCGGCGAAGAGGCGCTGCTCGCGGTCGACCTCTCCTCCGAGCGGGTGCGGAAGGCTCTGGCCCTGCTCGCCGGCGTCCAGCAGGGCCAGAGCCTCAACGCCCTGCTGGGCTACCTCTTCGAGTCGGGGCTCCACGACGCGCGGCTCGACCGCTATGCGCAGCCCTTCCGGGACCGCTTCCCGGTCGTCGCCAACAAGCTGACCCCGGGCGACGCGGCGAGCGCCGCCGTCGCCGCCTCGAACGTCGTCGACGGCCTGGCGCTGCGCACCGCCTGGGACGCCGGCCAGCTCGGCGCCGGCAAGGATTGGGGCGCCGGCCTGCCCGCACCCGGGGCCGACCAGGATGGGGTGATCGCGGTCCTGAATGCGCTCGACGATCACGCCGGCGCGCTGGGCGACCTCTCGCTCGCCGAGGCGGTCTTCCAGATCCTGCGTGGCAACTTCAGCCGCGGCGGCTCGCTGCTCGACGCCATCTCGCGGGGCCAGCGCCCGCCCACCCCCGACGTCGTCGAAACGCCGCGAGGCGGGCTCGATCTGACGCACCGGGTGGCGCTGCTCTTCGCCGGCAACCCGGCGCCGGTCCCCGCTTGGATCGGCGCCGGCCCGCGCCCGCGCCCGCGCGCCGCGCTCGAGCCCTGGCTCGACGCCTGGTTGAGCCATATCCTCCCCGACCCCGCCACCGTGCGCTGCGCGGTCCGCTACCACGCCGCCAACGCCGCCGACGTCGAGGCCCAGGTCTCGCTGCGCGATCTGGACGTGGGGCCGCTCGACGTCCTCGCCATGGCCGACGGCGCCGCCGCGGCGGTGTCGCCGGCGGGCGAGCTGGCGGCGCGGATCCTCCATGCCGCGGCGCTGCCGGCCGGAGCGAGCGGCGTCCAGATCGACTTCGCGCCGGCTTCCCTGCCGCCCGGCTCCATCACCTTTCCGGACCTCTGCTGCCTCGCCGCGGCATTGCGCGGCCTGATCGGCGCCGCCCGGCCGCTCGGCCCCCAGGACCTGGCCGTTCCCGAGGTCGACGCGGCCGGTGCCGGGGGCGCGGTGGATCTGGCCGATCTCCGCGCCCGTGCCGGCGCCGCGCTGTCGGGTCTGGCCACCGACCTCGCGAGCCTCGATGCCGCCGCCGCCGGCCTGCCCGGCGCGCCGGACCCGGTGCGCGCGGCCCTGCTGCGTTGCAGCCTGTACGGCGTGACGGGAGCGATCCCGGCCGCAGGCGGCGGCAGCGATCCGGCGCTCGCCGGTCAGGCCGCGGCGGTCGCCGCAGCCCTCCAGGATCGGCTGAACCAGGCCTCGGCAACCGCCGTCGCGAACGCCGCGGCGGCCGATCTGCTGGCGCTGGCGAAGACCCTGTTCGGCGCCGATTGCATCGCCCTGCCGCGCTTCACGCCGCCCGACCTGCCGGCCCTGCGCACCGCCTTCTCGCAGTCCTCGAGCCTGGTGGCGAGCGCTCCGCGCGAGCCGGCGCGCTGGATCGCGCAGCTCAGTCACCTGCGGCCGGCGATCTCCCGGCTCGACGACGCGCTCACCCTCGCCCAGCTGCTCGGGGCGACCGGCGCCGATCCCGGCGCGCTGCTGCTCGGCCAGCTGCCGGCCACGGCGAGCGATCGCTGGCTCGCGCTCGCCATCGATCCGTTGAACCCGCCGGCCCGCGGGCGCGTCGCCCTCGCCTGCGTCGCGGCGGGGGACGATCCGCTGCAGGCCGGCTCCTTTGCGGGCCTGCTGATCGACGAGTGGCCGGAGCGCATTCCCTCTGCCGGGGAGACCGCCGGCCTGGCTTTTCACTGCGGGGAGCCGAAGGCGCGGGCGCCGCAGGCGCTGCTGCTCGCGGTCTGCCCGGACTCTCGCCCCGCCTGGGACGACGACCTGGTCGCCGGCATCCTCGGGGAGGCGCTCGACCTGGCCAGGATCCGCGCCGTCGATCTCGCCAGTGTGCAGGAGGTCGGCCAGGTCCTGCCGGCCCTCTACTTCGCGTTCAACCTGGCGGGCGCGACGGTCTCGACCGATTTCGCCTTGGCAGCAAAGGAGATCGCCAGTGCCCCTGTCCATCCCGGTTGAGGCGCTGCGGCGCGTCCCGTCGGTCACCACCTGGACGCGGCTGGAGCCGCAGCCGCGCGCGGCGTCGATGCAGCGCAGCCTGCAGGCCCAGGTGCGCGATCCGCTCTGGTTCCTCACCCGGCAGTGGCAGGTCGGGGAGTTCCTCGGCGACGACGCGGGCTCGCCGGTGCAGGCCACCGTGAGCGTCGAGCAGCGCGGCGTCACGACCTATCGCCCCGGCCCCGACGGCGCGAGCCTGGCGCCGCTCGATCCCGGACTGCCGGTCGAGGTCCAGGCCGAGCGCGAGGCGGTGGCCTTGCGCCTGCGCGGCGCGGTGCGCTCGGGGCTCCACTTCGAACAGCTGGTGAGCCGCGGGGGCGTCGCCGGCGCCGCCGCGGTGATCGCCGCCTTCCGGCAGGCCTTTCCCATCGCCGGCGCGCCTCCCGATCCCGACCTCGCGGACGCCGACGGGCTGCGCTTCCGTGCGCTGGCCGCCGGGCGGGTGGTCGACGGCGAGGCCCTCTACGCCGCCGCCCTGGCCGTCGCCGGCGGCCAGGCGCCTGCTGGCGGCCAGGCGCCTGCTGCCCGGCCGCTCCCCGCCGAGGCGTCCCAGCCGGCGGTGGCGGCCGTGCTCCGCGATTTCGTCGCCTTCCGGCAGTCCCTCTTCAGCGAGCCCGCGACGGGCGCCAGCTGGCAGCCCGAGCGGCTGAACTACGACTTCGCCCTCGGCTCGCCCGCTCCCATCTCTCCCGGCCCGGGCGCTGCCGCCCCCAGCTCTCCGGCTCCTGGCTCACCTGCTCCGGGGTCTCCAGCTCCCGGCTCTCCCGCTCCTGGCTCTCCCGCTCCAAGCGCCGGCCTCTCGCTCCACGCCGCGGACTTCCGGGGCGGCCACCTCGACTGGTACTCCTTCGACCTCGAGGCGACGCCGGGACAGGCGACACCCGATCCGGTCGCGGCCGCCCATCCCGCACCGATCGCCACGACGGACCTCACCTTCCTGCCCAGGCGCGTGGTGTTTCGCGGCATGCCGGACCCGCGGTGGTGGAACTTCGAGGATGCGGTGACCGACCTCGGCCAGCTCGCCGCCGACACCGTCGATCTCGCCAAGCTGCTGGTGATGGAATTTGCTCTGGTCTACGGCAACGATTGGTTCCTGGTGCCGGTGCCGACGCCCATCGGCACGCTGGCGCGAGTGACCAGCCTGGTGGTGACCGACACCTTCGGCGTGCGGACGTCGATCGGCCCGGCGGAGCCGACCGCGGTGGCGGCGGGTGACTCCCCATGGTGCATGTTCAAGCTGTCGGGGGCGGGCAGCCGTTCGGACTTCATCATGATGGCGCCGACGCTCGGCCTGGCGGCGGATGCGGAGCCGCTCGAAGAGGTCCTCTTCCTGCGCGACGACACCGCCGCGATGGCCTGGGCGATCGAGCAGCGCCTGCAGGGCGACCTCGACGCTCCCATCGACGCCTATGCCATGTCTCTTCAGCGGCAGGCCGGCGCGCCGGCACCGCCGCCACCCTCGCCGGCGCCGGCGTCGGCCGCGGAGTCGGCGCCGGCGCCGGACGGCCCGCGGCTTGCCTACACCCTGGAGGCAGCCGCGCCCGACAACTGGATCCCCATGGTGCCGGTGCAATCGCCGCAGGGAGAGCTGTTCCTGCGCCGCGGCAGGCTCGAGACCCTGGCCGGGAGCAGCGCCGGCGTACCTGCCCGCGCCGTCCTGCTCGAGCCGCGGCAGGCGTTCCTGGTCGCGGACCGCATCGTGCCGCGCGCCGGGGCGCGCGTCGATCGCCACTTCCGGCGAGCCCGCGCCGCCGACGGCAGCACCTTCGTCTGGCTCGCGCGCCAGTCCACCCAGGGGCGAGGCCCCGACTGGTCGGGCCTGCGTTTCGACGCCGTCCGCGACCTGGGCGAGACCTGACCCTGCCCGGCCGCGCCGCATCCGCATGCCATCGTTGGTGACGGCTCGCTGCGGATGGTCAAACCTCCCAGCCCATCAGCTCGATACGGCCTTCCGCGCGGTCCCTGCCGCCGTCGAGATTGGCGCGGCCGATCGGGGTGTCGTCCATCCTCAGGGTGGCGGCGAAGAACCGCCAAAGAAAGCCGAGGTACGAGCGGCCGGTCACGGCGCGCGGCAACCGCGGCCAGATCAGCCGGTGGACCTCCGCCAGGTGATAGCTGGGGATCTCGGGAAAGAGGTGGTGCTCCAGGTGGTAGTTCTCGTGCAGCAGGCAGAAGGCGACGACAGGGTTGGCCTGGATCGAGCGGCTGGCCAGGAACGGGTCGGCAGCCTCGGCGATGCCATGTTGGGTCAGGCCGCGGATGGCGGTCATGTGGGCGGCGAGGACGAGAGGGATGAGCCAGAGGTACAGCAGCTGGCCGGCCGGCACGGCCGAAAAAAGGGCGGCATAGACGGCGGCCAGGACGACGTATTCCACCAGGATGCGGCGGCGGTCCGCCAGCCCCGAGTGGCGGTACGCCAGGATCGGGATCAGGATGATGTAGACGTAGACCCCGACGACCAGACGCATGTAGTGCATGGCCCAGAGGAGCGTCCGGTTGCCGATGTAGTTGGCGTAGTCGTCGGGATCGCGCGGGTCGCCCAGGTAGCGGTGATGGCGCTGATGCATGACGCGATAGGAGGTGAACGACAGGCAGAACGTCGCGCCGAGCGCCACCGAGGCCCAGCGGTTGGCCAGGCCGCCGCCGAAAAGGGTGCCGTGCATGCCCTCGTGCATGAAGAGGATGAAGGCATTGATGGCCACCGCCGCGCCCAGGGTCCCGGCAATGCGCGGCAGGGCGTGGGTCCAGGCCCCGGAGCCCGCGCCGAGGCCCCAGCGGTCGAGCAGGGTGCCGCCCGCGAACAGGGCGACGAACAAGCCGAGCTCGCCGACGCGCTTGCGGGTGTCGAAGCGGCGCAGCGCGGCGAGCTGCCCCTCGATCCCGCTGGCCATCTGCCGCCGCGCCGCGGCGTGCAGCGGGGCGGCGGGAGCGTCGGCCACGGCTGGGCCTGGCGGCAGCGGGCTCACGGCGAGGGGCGCGTCCCCCTGGAGGTTGCGATTCACGAGGCCACCTCGGAGGCTGGAAACGCCTCGGCCCACAGTGTAAGCCTTTCCCCCTGCGCCAGGCCAGGAAACGGCCTCCCCGGTTGCACGCGGATGCCGCGCGGAAGTACATTGCGACCATGCAGGGCGTCGCAAGGCATGAAGGCAGCCGAACGGAACCGCGAGGAGGACGACATGAGTACGAATCAAGCGGGCGCGCAGCAAGACGAGTCGCCCTCTCGGCTCATCGATGAGCGGATCAGGGAGCTGGGTGACTGGCGCGGCAAGACGCTGTCCCGGGTCCGTTCCCTGATCCGGCAAGCCGACCCCGAAGTCGTCGAAGAGTGGAAGTGGAGAGGGGTTCCGGTGTGGTCGCACGACGGCATGATCTGCACGGGTGAGACGTACAAGAACGTCGTGAAGATGACGTTCCACAAGGGTGCCTCGCTGAAGGACCCTTCAGGCCTGTTCAACTCCAGCCTCGACGGCAACGTCAGGCGCGCGATCGACCTTCACGAGGGCGAGGATATCGACGAGGAGGCTTTCAAGAACCTCTTCCGGGAAGCCGTTGCCCTGAACGCTCATCGCCGAGCGTGAGCGCTCAGCCCGCGATGCGCAGTTTTTCCTCCCACTTCGGCAAGTCCACCCCCTTGACGACGAGCCAGATGGCCAGCGACGACTCTGCAAGGATGGGCGGCATCATGATGGCTGGGAAGAGCATCGATGCGAACGCCGGCGCGAGGATGAGCGCGAAGCTGTTCAAGAGGTAGCACGCGCCAGCGACCTGCATCAGGACGCCCAGGGCCTTCGGCAAGTAGCCTGAGCGGCGGATCAGGTAACCTTCGATGAGACACACGGCACCGAAGAAGATGAGCCCGAATCCGAAGCCATAGTCATGTGCCCTGAGCGAGACGTACGCCAGCGCATGCAGCTGCTGTGGCGCGAACGCCTTCAGGTACATCGCGTTGCCCAGCAGGAACAGCGGTATGACGAGGGTCATCTTGTTGGCGACGAGCACGGCGGTCTGGACCAGGTTGAACAGCACCGCGAGCAACGCGAGATTCCGGTTGATCGGCTTGAGCAACACGTAGAAGACGATCATGACCGGGACGTCGCACAGGTGCATCAGCAGGTCGCCACCGATGCCTGTCCGCCACAGCGATGGGGAGGCCATGATGTTGTTGGCGGTGGCCGTCGCGTCGCCCGCGACGATGATCGTGCCTCTGACGAACAGCTGTCCCCAGCAACCGGCCGCGATCAGCAGCAAGTACAGCAGGCCGCCGATTCGTGCGTACAGCTGCGGTGAAGGGCTTACGGCAGCGTTGGCCATCTCTTTTCCTTTGCGTGCCGCGTCGCCCTACCGGCCGGTTGGGTGACTCCCGGAGGCTGACACCCTCAGGGGCAGATTATCCCACCCAGGGACTGCATCCGGCGCCGACGGCCTCCGGTCCAGTCGCCGGTGGGGTGGCCCGCCCGCTTCCGCGCCCTCGACCGGCGCCCTTTTCGGAGATCCATCCATGGCATCCGCAGCTGATCGCCGGCGCTTCGGCGCCGGGCTTCTCGCCATCCTGTCCACCGCGCTCCTGGTCTGGTTCGGCACCGGGCTGGACCCGTTCTGGCCGCTGATGTGGTTCGCGCCGCTGCCGGTGCTGGTCTTCGCCCAGCGCGCCTCCTGGTGGAGCGCCGCGCTTGCCGCCGCCCTCGCCTGGTTGCTGGGCAACCTCAACCTGTGGCACTACTTCCACCACGCACTGGGGCTCCCGCCCTTCCTCCTGGCGCGCATCTTCGCCACCCTGGCGCTGGTGTTCGCCCTGGCGGTGCTGCTCCACCGCGCGCTGCTGCGGCGCGGCGCGCCCTGGTCGGCGCTGCTGGCCTTCCCGGCCCTGTGGGTCAGCTTCGAATACCTGCTGAACCTGGCCTCGCCGCACGCCACCTCCGGCAACCTCGCCTACACGCAGCTCGCGTTCCTGCCGTTCCTGCAGCTCGCCTCGCTCGCCGGCCCCTGGGGCATGAGCTTCCTGCTGCTGGCGTTCTCGAGCGCGATCGCCGTCGGCCTGTACCTGCGCGCCACCGCACCGCGGCAGGCGCTGCGCATCGTCGGCATTTCCCTGGGCGTGATCGGCCTGGCGCTGGTCTTCGGCGCCGTGCGTCTCGCGCTGCCCGCCCCGGCGCCGCCGGTGAGCGTGGGCCTCATCGCCTCCGACTCGCCGACCAGCCCCGAGGTGGCGGACGCAGGCGCGCCCACCGCGAAGCTCCTCGCTGCCTACGCCGAGCGGGCGTCGAGCCTCGCGTCCCGGGGCGCGCGGGTGATCGTGCTGCCGGAGAAGCTGGGCGTGGTGGTGGACCCGGCGACTCGCGATGCCGACGCCGTCTTCCAGTCCCTGGCGGACAGGACCCGGGCCACCGTCGTGGTGGGCCTGATCCATGTCGCGCCGCCGCTCCAGTACAACCAGGCGCGCGTCTACGCGCCGGGGACGCCGGCGCTGAGCTACGACAAGGAGCACATGCTGCCGCCGTTCGAATCCAAGTTCAAGCCCGGCACCGCGCTCACGCTCCTGCCCGAGCCCTCCGGCACCTGGGGGGTGGCGATCTGCAAGGACATGGATTTCACGCCGCTGTCCCGCGCCTACGGCGAGGCCGGCGCCGGCCTGCTGCTGGTGCCGGCCTGGGACTTCGGCGAGGACCGCCTGTACCACGGCCACATGGCGGTGATGCGCGGCGTGGAGAGCGGCTTCGGCGTCGTGCGCTCGGCCAAGAACGGCTACCTCACGGTGAGTGACGACCGCGGCCGCATCCTCGCCGAGACCACCAGCGACTCGGCGCCCTTCGCGACGTTGCTGGCGGCGGTGCCGGCGACGCACGACGCCACGCTCTATCTGCTGTGGGGCGATTGGTTCGCCTGGCTGGTGCTGGCGCTGCTCATGCTCACCCTGGTGCGGTGCGTGCTGCTACGGCTCCGTTGAACCTGCTGCTCTGCAGCAGTGGATCTCTGGGATTGGCATTCGGTTGCCAATCGTCTATGCGCATAGGCCAATAGGCGAAACAGCTTGCGCTCGCCTCAGCCAATACGGTAGGGTAGCGATTGCAAATGCACCCACGGCCATGAACTCGGCGCCGCCGCAGAACGGTATGACGAGGCAGGTGATCGAGTTCCGGCAGAAAACTCAGTGTCTGCCTTAGAGCCGATCAGAGGGCTGTTCCACTATGGAAGTGATGAGGTCGTCCCGCGGACTAGTGGGGTTCAGGAACACCAATAAGGCAAAAAACAGGAGCAAATATGCGTTCTGGCTTGTCCTTGTGCCACCCGCAGTTACCACCATCGTAGGCACCGCAATCCTGCTTAAGCTCGGATCGGCGACATGGCTGGATGCCCAGACCTGGCCCACGGAATTTCGTGGAGCTGCTCATGCCAACGACGCTCTCGCGGGTAGCGGCATCTGTCGAGCCTTTGTCTTCATCACCGCCTTCCTTGTCTTTCTCAATAACTCATTATTGTACCTTAGAGAGATAAGGCGAGTTGGCGAAGAGGCAAGGCCCGACTCACCTAAGGGCAGGACAGCTCGCTCAGCTGCATTCTGGCTCGCGGTTATCGCGACCCTAATCGTTTGCTTCTGGCTCATTGATACAGTTCTGTCGATCTTGCCTGCGACCGCAACCAAGCACGAACTTTTTGCGCTCACCTCGTTTCTGCTTTTTGGTGTTATCGACTGGATGTTATCCGCGAACGCCCGTGCAACGTCACGCGATACATGGCCCTACTCTCGCCAAGCCCGCCTGGAGGCGGAGGCAGATTACTATGGCCGCCAAGCCTCCTACACCGATTCGGCGGTCGTAGTAGGGATGCTGATTCTCCTTGCGATACAACATCTATTAAGCAGGCTACCTGCTTTCGGTAGCCGTTTTGAGTGGGGCTTTGCAACCGGCGCCATAGGAATGCATTTGGCCTATTCGCAGTTCGTATTTCTCGCCCTAACGTTACGCCACCGCAAGACGATGAACCAAATATCCGCAGAGGAACTAGCAGCAGCTACCCCCGACAACTTACGAAGAATCTAATAGAGTTACAAGGAAAGGATAGATAGGAACATGAGCGAACAACTTTACTCACGCCAAGCGTCGGGATTGGTTCGAGCCTTTCGTACGCATGACGTTTTTATCTTTAACACACTTGGGTTTGCACTAGGCCTAGTGCTCTCCTTAACTCCGTCCTTTCTCGCATTGCAGCAACCGCAGGCCGACATAGTTCAGACACTTTCTATAGGGTTTTTGGTTTGTTTGATGAATGGCCTGCTTTACGCAGAGATTTCTGGGATAATGCCACGCAGCGGCGGTGACTACGTCTTTATCTCGCGCGCGCTATCACCCGCGACCGGCTTCGCCGCCAACTGGGGCCTTACCTGGTCGCAATTGTTCGGCATTGGCGCATACGCTACCTTGTCGGTATCAACAGTGCTGGCTCCTGGATTAGTCGTGATCGCCCGCTCCAGTACTCTGCCGGAGCTTGAGCGCCTCGGAGAGACAATGACTAAGTCTCCGACAACAGTTACAGCCTTTACCCTGCTCGTACTTGCCTCAGCTCTTGGCGTCTCTCTGTGCGGTATCCATTTTCTCCGTCGCTTTCTGCAAGTTGGATTTCTGTTCGCTCTCGCAGGCACCGCAATTACCGCTGCCGCGCTGTTCTCAAAGTCTCCAGCAGCAGCTCGTGAAGCGCTTGATCACCTCTTGCGAGTTGGGAACGGAGCAGGCCTGTCGGCCATAGATAGTTACTTTCACTTGAAGGCAAGCATTAGAACTACGCCAACTCATCTGCTTAGCGCCGTGCTGGCACTGCCTATTGGCTACTGGGCCTACCTTGGATTTACATATTCAGTCTATCTCGGAGGTGAGGTCTCTCAACCACGTCGCGCTCAACTTATTGGCATAATCGGAGCTCTACTGTTCGGGTTTGCCTCGTATGTTCTTCTGCTGGGGCGTTACTACGACCTTTTCGGCCGAGATACAATAGCGGCCTTTGCGTTTGCAGAAAAAAATAACCCGTCGCTCCTGCCAGTAGGCAGCGCCTTTATGGTTGCGGTTGGCGCAGTGTTGGGACGCGGATTGTCTGCGTGGTTCGGAATCCTGAGCTTCTTTCTCTGGTATTACCTTCTGTTAGTGGTGATGATACAGGTATGCGTGCGTAACGTATTCGCTTGGGCAATTGATCACATTGTACCCAAACAGCTTGCAGATGTGGCGACTCGGCGCGCGGTACCCACGAATGCCGTGGTTACGGTTGTGGCGATAGGTGCGGTATTTGCCATTCTCGTCGCGACTAATCTGATCAACTTTGTCAATTACATCGCCCTCTTCGTTGCCTGTTATTTTATCACGGGAATCGCTGCTATCGCATTACCTTGGCGTCGCCCAGACCTACTCGCGCAAGCGAATACACGCGGATCCGGCTTTCGCCGTTCGCGGCTTATCGTTCTGGGCATCTTCAACGCGGCCGTGTTCGCAGTTATCCTCATCACCGCCTTACGATCATCCGACTTTAGTGGGGTTCCCGCAACGATCTGGCCAACCGTCTTTTTGGTTCTCGTCTACGCAGTTGGGCTAACGATTTTTCAAGTTGCTCGCCGTAGAATTCCGGAACTTGA
>DATGHG010000491.1:0-6209 GCA_035308185.1 Thermoanaerobaculia bacterium
GCCGCGCCGCCTGGTGGTGCGGTTGAACGGTCTGCCGCCGCGCGAGCCCGACCGCGAGGAGCAGGTGATGGGGCCGCCGGTGCGCGCCGCCTATGCCGGCGACGGTTCCCCGACGCCGGCGCTGCTGGGCTTCGCGCGCCGCTGCGGCGTCGAGCCGGCCGCGCTGCTGCGGGTGGCGACCGAGAAGGGCGAGTACGTCGCCGCCGCCAGGCACACCGCCGGGCGGCCGGCCGCCGAGGTGCTGTCCGAGCTGCTGCCGCGCCTGCTCACCGCCCTCTCCTGGCCCAAGACCATGCGCTGGGGCGAAGGCGTCGGGCCCTGGGTGCGGCCGGTGCACGGCGTGGTGTCGCTGCTCGACGGCGAGGTGGTGCCGTTCGAGCTCTTCGGCATCGCCGCCGGCGACGAGACCGCCGGCCATCCGATCCTGTCGCCGCGGCCGCTCAAGGTGCGCGGCGCCGCCGAATACCGCCGCAAGCTCGCGTCCCGCCACATCGAGATCGATCCCAAGCGCCGGCGCACGGTGCTCGCCGCCGCCATGCACGAGCGCGCCGCGGCGCTCGGCGGCCGGCTGGTCGAGGACGGACCGCTGCTCGACAAGCTGGCGGCGCTGTGCGAGATCCCGGGTGTGCTCGAGGGCAGCTTCGACCCCGCCTTCCTGGAGCTGCCGGCGGAGGTGCTGGCCACCAGCCTGCGCGACCACCAGAGCGCGTTGACCGTCGCCGCGCGTCATGACCCGCCTGGCTCGCAGAGCTCGCCGGGCTCGCCGGAGCCGGCCGTGGTGGAGGCCCGCCTGCTGCCGTGCTTCCTGACCGTGATGGACCGTCCCGACGACCCGGCCGGGCGCGCCCGATCGGGCAACGAATGGGTGGTGGCGGCGCGCCTCGCCGACGCGCGCTTCTTCTACGGCGAGGACCTGGCGGCGGGGCTGGGGCGGCGTGCCGAGCAGCTGGCGCGGCTGGCCTTCCACGAGCGCCTGGGCAGCTACGCCGACAAGACCGTACGGCTGGTGGCGCTCGCCGGAACGATCTGCGACGAGCTCGGGTGGGGCGGCGAAGCCGCGGCCGCGGCGGCAGCCGCCCGCCTGCTCAAGGTGGACCTGGCGACCGAGATGGTCAAGGAGTTCACCTCCCTGCAGGGCGTGATGGGCGGCCTCTACGCCCGCCGCGAGGGCCACCCCGAGGACGTCTGGCAGGCGATCTACGACCAGTACCTGCCGATCTCCGCCGAGGACCCCATACCGCGCGGCCGCGCCGGCCGGGTGGCAGGCCTTGCCGACCGCTTCGACACGCTGGTGGGGATGTTCGGCCTGGGGCTGGTGCCGACCGGCAGCAAGGACCCGTTTGGCCTGCGCCGGGCAGCGCAGGGGGCGGTGCGCATCGCCTTCGAGGGCGGCCTGGCGGTGGACTTCGAGCGCCTGACGGCGGCGGCGGCGGCGCTCTACGGCGACCGCCTCGGCCGCGGCGCCGCCGAGGCCTGGTCCAGGCTGCGGCCGTTCCTCGACGACCGCATCCGCTACGTGCTCGGCATCTACGGCTACGCCTACGACGAGATCGAAGCGGCGCTGGCGGCCGGCGCGGCCAACCTCCCGGATCTGCGGGCCAGGGTCGACGCCATCCACCGCGTGCGCGGCGAAGCGGCCTTCCTGTCGGTGGTGCTGGCGGCCAAGCGCATCGCCAACATCGTCAAGGATCTGCCCGACCAGCCGTTCGAGCCCGAGCGCCTGGGGGAACCGGCGGAGCCCGCCGAGCGGGAGCTGGCCGCCGCCTTCGCCGGGTTGCGCGCCGAGGTCGAGGCGGCCGCCGCCGCCGGCGACTACGAGCGCGCGCTGCGCCGCATCGCCGGGCTGGCGCCGGTGCTCGACCGCTTCTTCGTCGAGGTGCTGGTGATGGATCCCGACGAGCGCGTGCGCGCCAACCGCATCGCGCTGCTGCAGGCGATCCTGCGCACCGTCAGCCGCACCGCCCGGCTCACCGAGGTGGTGGTGGACCGCGCCGAGCACCGCGCGCGCGCCGGCGCCGTCGACAATTCCTGATCTAGAATTTGCTTATTCGTATTTGACATCAATTTGGTCGCGGCGACAGACTCGGCGAGCGAGTCGACCGCGCGCGCAGTGCCTTTGGAGCATGGGAGAAATCCATGAGCATCGAATTGAAAGTCTATGACAACGGCGATCACACCTGTCTGGTGTGGCTCCCCGAGGACGGCAAGCCGATCGCCAACTGCCGCGGTTTCACCGCCAGGCGGACCAAGCAGGGGGCGGCGGACGTGTTCCTGCACGGCTTCGTCGGTTTCGCGGACGCCGACAAGCTGGACCCGGCGAACCCGTGGAAATTTCCGCTGCAACGCTTCATGTGGTGGGACTACCTGGTGACTCCGGGAGATACCGTGCAGTACCAGGTGATTCCCGTCGTCGGGCCCAACAAGGACAATCTCACCCTCGACCTGGCGAATGCCAGCCCGCTCACGCCGCAGCTCACCATCAGCGGCCAGTGCACGCCGCATCTCTCGGCGTTCTTCAACAAGGGCATCGTCGCCGCCCAGTGGGTCTCGCGGGCGCTCGCCAAGGAGGACCCGAAGGCGAAGATCCGCGACCTCGTCGCCAAGACGGGCGACCCGCTGCGCAACGAGCTCAGCGGCCTGTTGCGGCCGGCCATCCTGTCCCACCTCGCCGCCGCCCAGCAGCAGCAGGGCAAGATCTTCGCCGCCCTCTACGAGCTCAACGATCCCGAGCTGATCCCGGCGCTGGAAGCGTTCGGCGCCAATTGCAGCCTGATCCTGGCCAACGGCGCCTTCGGCCCCGGCAAGCCCGACGAGAACGCGGCCGTCCGCAAGCAGCTGCGCGGCGACGGCAAGATCCAGGTCTTCGACCGCATGGTCGGGAGCGGCCATTTCGCGCACAACAAGTTCGTCGTGGTCTGCGACTCGGGCGGCCAGCCCCAGAGCGTCATCACCGGCAGCACCAACTGGACGACCTCCGGCCTCTGCACGCAGGCCAACAACGGCTTGATCATCGACGACGCCGCGGTCGCCGCCGACTTCCTGGACGCCTGGAACCGCATCAAGGCGGCCGGCAACGATTACCCGGCCTCGCTGGTGACGCCCAATTCCACCGCCAAGACCTTCCAGATCGACGGCTGCCAGCTGACCCCCTGGTTCGTGAAGACCTCCGCCGCCCAGGACCTCGACTTCGCGCGCAAGCTCATCAACGGTGCCAAGGAGGGCATCCTCTTCCTGTTCTTCAATCCCGGAAGCTTCCAGAAGGACCCGAGCCGGTGGACGCTGCTGCAGAACATATTGGAACGCCACCACCAGGCGAACAACCCGGATTTCAACCCCAATCTCTACATTCGGGGCGTGGTCAATCAGGACATTGCCGAGCTCACCAAGCCCGGCGCGCCGAACCAGGGCCAGCAGCCGGCGGCCGCTGCCCTCGACCCGACCGCCCCCGCCCCGGTCGACAATCCGGTGACGCTGTACTCGAACGGCGTCGAGCCGCCGCAGCGCCTCACCCACGACGTTCTCGTGCCCCACAACATCAAGACCGGGTTCCACGATTGGGAAAAGGAGCTGCTCGGAGCGAGCATGGTCGACATCCACAGCAAGGTCATCGTGCTCGATCCGTTCGGCGAGCATCCGGTGGTCATGACCGGCTCGCACAACCTCGGCTTCAAGGCGTCGAACGCGAATGACGACAACCTGGTGATCATCGAAGGCAACGCCCCGCTCGCCGCCGCCTACGCCATCAACATCGTCGCCATCTTCCAGACCTATCGCTGGAACAGCTACGTGGAGCAGCACCGCCAGGATCCCCAGGCCTTTCATGGCCTGGTGGATACCGACCAGTGGCAGGCCAGCTATCTGGCCGGCGACCAGCTCGCCGAGACCGAGTTCTGGCTCGGCCAGGCCGCGGCGAGCGCACCGGCGCCGGCAACCGTCCCGGCGGCCGGTGTGCCCGCGGCAGGCTTGTCGGCGCCGGCGCCCGTCGTGGCCGCCGCCGCGCCCGCGGTGCCCGCGGCGCCCGCGGTGCCCGCAGCCAGCGCGGCGTCACCGCCGCCGGCGAAGCCGCCACGCCATGCGGCGCACGCGGTTTCGACCCATCCGGCGGGGGCGCCGCGGGCGCGGCACACCCGGCAGGCTGCCGCACCTCCGGCCGCTGCGCCTCCGGCCGCCGCACCTCCGGCCGCCGCGCCTCCGGCCGCCGCGCCTTGACGCCATCCCGATCGGGTAGACTCGCCGCCTACACGATCGGAGGACGCATGGCAGTCAAGTACATCTATGCCTTTGGCGGCGGCACGGCGGACGGCAGAGGCGATCAGAAAGCGCTGCTGGGGGGCAAGGGGGCGGGGCTGGCGGAGATGTGCCGGCTCGGCATCCCGGTGCCTCCCGGCTTCACCCTCACCACCGAGGTCTGCACCTACTTCCAGGAGCATCACGGCAGCTATCCGCCGGCGCTCGAGCGCGAGCTCGACCGGCACCTGCGGCAGCTGGAGGCGGCGACCGGGCAGCGCTTCGGCGACGCCGCCAACCCGCTGCTGGTCTCGGTGCGCTCCGGCGCGCCGATGTCGATGCCCGGGATGATGGACACCGTCCTCAACCTCGGCCTGTCGCAGGCCACGGTGGAGGCCTGGACCGAGCGCGGCGCCGACGCCCGCTTCGTGCTCGACGCCTGGCGGCGGCTGCTCACCATGTACGGCGACGTGGTGCTCGGGGTCGAGCATGCCGAGTTCGAGGAGATCCTGGCGGCGGCGCGCGCCGAGCACGGCGCCACCAGCGACAACGAGCTGCCGCCCGCGGCCCTGGCGAGCGTCGCCGAGCGCTTCCGGCGGCTGATCGCCGAGCACGGGCACCCCTTCCCGGAGGACCCGCGCGAGCAGCTCTGGGGCGCCATCGGCGCGGTGTTCTCGAGCTGGGACAACCGGCGGGCGCGCGAGTACCGGCGCCTCAACGGCATCTCCGACCAGCTCGGCACCGCCGTCAACGTCCAGGCGATGGTGTTCGGCAACCGCGGCAGCGACTGCGCCACCGGGGTGGCGTTCACCCGCAACCCGGCGACCGGCGAGGCGCGGGTCTACGGCGAGTTCCTGGTCAACGCCCAGGGCGAGGACGTGGTGGCGGGCATCCGCACGCCGCGGCCGATCGTCGGCATCGACGGCGGGCGGGGGCTGGCCGAGGACTTCCCGCAGGCCGACCGCGAGCTGCGCGAGGTCTGCGCGCGGCTCGAGCGCCACTACCGCGACATGCAGGACGTCGAGTTCACCATCCAGCACGACCGCCTGTACATGCTGCAGACGCGCGGCGGCAAGCGCACCGGCCCGGCGGCGGTGCGCATCGCCGCCGAGCTGGTGGACGAGGGCATCATCACGCCGCGCGAGGCGGTGTCGCGGGTCAAGCCGCTGGATCTCGAGCAGGTGCTGGCGCCCGAGTTCGACTTGAGCGAGAAGGCGCGGGCGGTGGCGGCGGGGCGGTTGCTCGCCCGCGGCCTGCCGGCCGGTCCCGGCGCCGCCTCCGGCCGCTTGGTGCTGTCGGCCGACCGCGCCGCCGAGCTCGCCGCCCAGGGGCCGGTCATCCTGGTGCGCGCCGAGACGTCGCCGGAGGACATCGTCGGCATGCACGCCGCCGCCGGCATCCTCACTTCGCGCGGCGGCATGACCTCGCACGCGGCGGTGGTGGCGCGCGGCATGGGCAAGCCCTGCCTGGTCGGCGCCGGGGGGCTCGACGTGGACGAGCGCGCCGGGGTGGTGCGGGCGGGCGGCCGCGTGCTGCATGAGGAGGACGAGATCTCGATCGACGGCACCACCGGCGAGGTGATCGCCGGCGCCCTCGCGACCCGGCCGTCGGAGGTGCTGCGGACGCTGATCGCGGAGGAGGCCAGCGAGTCGCCGGCGGTGGCGACCTTCCGCAAGGTCCTGGGTTGGGCCGACGAGCTGCGCCGGCTGCGGGTGCGGGCCAACGCCGACACGCCCACCGACGCCCGGGTGGCCCGCGCGCTGGGTGCCGAGGGCATCGGCCTGTGCCGCACCGAGCACATGTTCTTCGGCGCCGAGCGCATCGCCTGGGTGCGGCGGATGATCCTCGCCGACAACGCCGACGAGCGCGCCGAGTCGCTGGCCAAGCTGTTGCCGATGCAGCAGCAGGACTTCGAGGGCATCTTCGCCGCGCTGTCCGGCCTGCCGGTGACGGTCCGCCTGCTCGATCCGCCGCTGCACGAG
>DATGHG010000492.1:0-7803 GCA_035308185.1 Thermoanaerobaculia bacterium
CCCTGAACCCGATTATCAAATTCACTACGCTGTTCGGGCTGCTGGCCGTGCAATTGGCCGTGTCACTCTCGAACGAACAGGGCTCCACGCTGACCAACGTTCTGGCGGCAGTGTTTCTGTTGATTTCGATTGTTTTCGTATGGCGCTCGTTCTACGCCATGCGCATCGGCGCGGTGCGCTAGTCAGGGCAAGGAGCGCTTTCCTCCGGCAGGTCGAGGCCGACCTGCCGGAGCAGCTCATTGTGCCCAGATCTTGGCGGGCTCCCGCTCGAAGGGGTAGACGTGCACCATCCAGCCGAGTACGACCGGGTGGAAGATGCCGCCGCTCGCGGCGCATGCCTTCGCGTCGGCGATCGAGCCCGCCAGGCCAAATCGGTGCCAGTCCGCGGTGGCCAGGGCGGTGAGGCGCGGCATGCAGAAGTTGACGTGCTGGTGCCACGACGCGACCGAGAGGGGCACGCGCCGGTCCAGCTGGTCCTCAGCGAAGCGCCGGGGCGCGGTGTACATGGCGCCCACCAGCTCGAAGCCACCGCCCGGGGTGGGGCGGTAAAGCAGTGAGGTGGGACGCGCCGGATCGAAGCTCACCTCCGCCAGCAGCGCATTACGGCGGCTGGTGAAGTGGTAGATCGGCTGCTTGATCCGTGGCAGGAACTGGATGTAGCCGCTGGCGACCGCCAGGTCGACGTCGCGATAACGGGCGATCGCGGCGCGCAGGGTGTGGGCCAGGGCGTCGGCCCGGCGCTCGTCGTCGGCGGTGCGCGGACGCGGGGCTGTCATCCGCATGTGCGGACCCATCGCCATGTGCGAGTGGGCCATGGCGCCGTCGGCGGCGGCGCCGGTGCCGGGACCGGCGCCCGCGGTGTCATGGGCGGTGCCCGGAGATCCTGACATGCCCGGCATCCCAGGCATCTCTCCAGGCATCTCCGGAGTCGCCTGCGTGGCGGGCACACCCGCCTTGCTCTGCGCGGCTGCCGCTGCCGGCGTACTCTGCCGCGACGCGAGCGCCGCCGCGGCCGCGAGGGCGGCGCCAAGAACGAAGACGAGATGGCGGTGCCTGGTCATGCAGCGGCTCCTCCTACCCATTCAACGATCGCAGGTGCAGGGTCTTACCCGCCTTCCTCTCGTTCTCGACCGACTCCAGCTGGCGGCCTGAGGCGCGAATACGTCAGCGAACTCATGACCCAGAGTACTCAGTTCTCCACGCCGACGTCGGGGTCGTGGGGGAAATCGAGGCCGACCTGCCGGAGCAGCTCCAGCGCGTTGGTGGTGGTCGCCGGACCCGGGCGCAGGCGGTAGTCGAAGGTCATGCGCGGGCGGCCTTCGGCGCCGGGGGTGCCGCTGGCTCCGAAGCCGCCGGGGATCAGCGTCTCGCGGAAATGCACCAGGCGAGCGCTCCGGTCGAGGCCGGCGCCGGCGGCCAGCTCGAGGTCGTGGGTCGAGACCGCGCCGAGGGCGCCGCGGGCCAGCAGGTGACGCAGCACCCGGCGTACGGCGATCTGCCGCTCGACGCTGTTGGTGCCGCGCAGCACCTCGTCCAGCAGGTAGAGCAGCCCGGCGTTCTCCCTGGCCGCCGCGCCGTCGGCCATCAGGTCGGCGGCCGCCACCACCTGTTGGATCCGCAGCAGCTCGGCGAGGAAGAAGGAGACGCCCCCCACCAGCGAGTCCTCCACCAGGATGCTGGTGGCGAGACGCAACGGCGGCAGGCGCAGCGCCGCGGCGCAGGCCGGGCCGCCGGCCTGCGCGAGCACGACGTTGCAGCCGATGGCGCGCAGCAGGGTGCTCTTGCCCGACATGTTCGAGCCGGTGACCAGCAGGAAGGTGCCGGCCGGGCCGACGGTGACGTCGTTGCCGACGCGGCCCGCCGGCGGCAGCAGCGGGTGCGCGAGGTCGCGCGCCGCCAGCTCCGGCAGGCCGGCGGCCACCTCCGGCAGGCACCAATCGGGGTTCTCGAAGCGCAGCGTCGCCAGCGCCGCCAGCGCCTCGATCTCGCCCAGGGCCGTCAGCCAGCGGCGTGCCTGGTGCCCGGCATCGCGCTGCCAGGCTTCGAGCAGCGCCAGGGTGTGGAAGTCCCACAGCGTCAGCACCTGCAGCAGGAAGTGGAGCGACGCCGAATGGCGCGCGTCGGCCCACCCCAGGCGAGATTCGAGCAGGTCCAGCCAGTCGGCGGCGGACCGCGCCTGGCGCCGGCGCTTGCCCGTGGGGGCCGGCGCGGCGGCAGGCGCCGTTGACGCTGCGGCAGGCAGAGTCGGCGCCGCCATCCTGGCGGGCACCGCAGACGATACGGCTGGCGTGGCCGGTGCTGCCGCGGTGGGAGTCACGGTCGTCGTTGCCGCGGCCGGTACCGTCTCCGCAGCCGGCTCCGGCGCACTACTCGCGAGAGTTTGCCCGTGCGCCGCCGCTGCCGTGGGCGCCGTCTGCAACGCCGCCGCCAGCGCGCGCAGGCGCCGGCAATCGAATTGGCGCGAGGTAGCATGCCGGAGCGCTGCGGCGTAGCGCATCATCTCGTCGCGGCTGGCGGAGACGCGTTCCAACCGCGAGCCGACCGCGCGCTGGCAGGCGCGGCTCAGGCCCAGATTGAGGATCGCCATGATCAGCAGCGGCGACAGGCCCCAGCGCGGGACGGCGGCGACGGTGGCGAGGGTCACCAGGGCCGCCGCGCGCGCCGCCCACAGCAGCGCCGGCCGCGCCAGCAGCCAGGGATCCTCCTCGGCCCAGCGGAGGAACGGCTCGCAGTCCGGTGCCGCGGCTGGCTCGGCAGCGGTGCCCCACGGCGCCGATGCGCCGGCGGCGTTTCGCACCCACCTGGCAACACCGGCCGTGCGCGCGGCTACGCCGGCCGTGCGCGCGGTTACGCCGGCCGTGCCCGCGGTACCGCCAAGCGTGCCCGCGGCGGCGCTGGTGGTGCCCACAGCAGCGGCGCCGGCCATGTCCGCCGCGGCGCCGGCCGTGCTCGCCGCGGTGCCGGCCGTGCCCGCCGCGGAGGCGGCCATGTCCGCTGCGGCGCCGGCCGCGCTCGCCGCTCTCCCGGCCGCGCCGCCCGAGCCTGCGGGGGCCGCGCCCGCCCGCCGCCGGGGCGCGCCGGGCTCCATCCCCCGCAACGCCAGCTCGAGGAGCTGCCGGAAGTCGAGCTGCGCCGCCAGCTCCGCCACCGCCCCCTGCCGCTCCCGCACCTCCGCCGGCGGCGCCGCACCCTCCAGCCAGTCGCGCAGCAGCGCCTTGGCTGCCGGCGTGTGCGCGGTCCCCAGCAGGTGGAAGAGCGAGGCACGGCCGTACAGATCCAGGTCCCTGGCCAGCGGCAGCCCGCGGTCGCGCGGCGGCTCGGCCGGCAGCGGCAGCCGGTCCCAGTTGCGCTCGAGCCGCGCCAGCCCCTCCTCGGCGATGTGCCGCAGCTCCTCGGCGCGGCGCAGCCGGCGCAGGCAGCGCCCGTGAAGCACCGCCAGGATGGCGAAGGCGGCGACCGCCGTTCCGGCCGCCGCGAGCGGCAGCGCCATCGGCCCGCCCGCGACGGCCAGCAGCAGGCAGCCGAGGATGGCGGCAAAGGTGACCCCGCGGGCGACCGAGAACCGCAGCGAGACGGCACCCAACCGCCGCTGGTCGGCCAGGTGGCGGTCGTGGCGCTCGGCGTAGGTCGCACCAGGCGAGCGCCCGCTGGCGGCTACCGAACTGCCGGCATCCGGCGGCCCAGGACCAGGGCCACTCGTCTCCGGTGCCGGAGCGCCATCTGCCGCAGACTGGCTCTGCCCACCGGTGGGCTCGGACGTTTTCGCCCGCCCGCCAGGTCCACCGGTGGGCCCTGCTGCCGCCGCTGGCCCGCCCTGCCCGCCGGCGGGCTCCGAGGTCTCCGTCGGCGCGTCGCGCACTACTCGACCGTGACGCTCTTCGCCAGGTTGCGCGGCTGGTCGACGTCGCAGCCGCGGCGGAGACCGATGTAGTAGGCGAGCAGCTGCAACGGGATGACGTTGACCACCGGCTGCAACAGCGGCGACACCGTCGGCACCGAGATCAGCTCGTCGCAGATGCCGCCCAGCTCCTCGGCGGCGCGGTCGCTGAGCGCGATGACCACGCCGTCGCGCGCCTTGACCTCCTGCAGGTTGCCCTTGATCTTCTCGAAAACCTGGTCGCCGGTGGCCAGGGCGACCACCGGCATGCTCTCGTCGATCAGCGCGATCGGGCCGTGCTTCATCTCGCCGGCGGGGTAGCCCTCGGCATGGATGTAGGAGATCTCCTTGAGCTTCAGCGCGCCTTCGAGCGCGATCGGATAGTTGATGCCGCGGCCCAGGTACAGGAAGCTGCCGGAACGGAAGTAGCGGCGGGCGAGGTCCTCCATCGGCTCGGCCTGGCGCCGCAGCACCTCGTCGACCGCCTGCGGCAGGTGAGCGAGAGCGTCGATCGCCGCCCGCAGCTCGCGCGGAGAGCCCACGGCGCGCTCCTGCCGCAGGTATAGGGCCAGCAGGTAGAGCGCCACCAGCTGGGTGGTGAAGGCCTTGGTGGAGGCGACGCCGATCTCCGGCCCGGCGTGGGTGTAGATCACCCCGGTGCTGAGGCGCGTCGCCTGGCTGCCCTCGACGTTGCAGACGCAGAACAGGTGGGCGCCGAGATCGCGCGCCGTCTCCATCGCCGAGACCGTGTCGGCGGTCTCTCCCGACTGCGAGATGCCGACCGCGAGCACCCGGTCGTCGACGATCGGGTGGCGATAGCGGTACTCGGAGCCGTAGTCGACCTCGACCGGTATGCGGGCGAGCTCCTCGATCATGAACTTGCCGATCAGCGCCGCGTGCCAGGAGGTGCCGCAGGCCAGCAGGTGGATGCGTTCGAGCCGGCGCAACGCTCCTTCCGGCAGCCGCACGCCGTCGAGCAGGACGCGGCCGAGCTCGAAGTCCACGCGCGCCCCCAGGGTGTCCTGGACGGCCTGGGTCTGCTCGTGGATCTCCTTGAGCATGAAGTGCTTGAAGCCGCCCTTCTCAGCCTGCACCGGATCCCAGGTCAGGTGCTGCACCGGCCGCTCGACCGGCCTGCCGCCGCGGTCCCAGATGCGGACGCCGCCGGGGCGCAGACTGGCCAGGTCGCCGTTCTCGAGGAAGATGACGTCGCGGGTGTGGGCCAGCAGAGCGGTGGGATCGGACGACAGGTACTGTTCCCCCTGGGCAAGGCCGATCACCAGCGGCGGCCCCTGGCGGGTCGCCACGATCTCCTGCTCGCCAGTGTCACCGGCATCGCCGGCAGCCACTACGGCGAAGGCGTACCGCCCCTCGAGCTCGCTACAGGCGCGGGCCACCGCCTCGGGCAGACTGCCGTCGAGGTAGGAGGAGATGAGGTTTGCGACCACCTCGGTGTCGGTGTCGGAGCTGAACGTCCAGCCCTCGGCGAGCAGCCGCTTCTTGAGCGCCAGGAAGTTCTCGATGATGCCGTTGTGGATCAGCGCCAGGCGATGCCGCGAGTCGAGCATGGGATGGGCGTTGCGTTCGCTGGGCGGCCCATGCGTCGCCCAGCGGGTATGTCCCAACCCATAATGGCCGGGCAGCGGCTGGCGCGCCAGCTTCTCGCGCAGGCGTTCGAGCTTGCCCTCCGCCCGCAGCGTCCGCAGCTCGCCGCCGTCGACCGCCACCACGCCGGCCGAGTCGTATCCCCGGTACTCCAGCCGGCGGAGCCCGTCCATCAGCAGCGGCACCACCTCGCGCTGGCCGACGTATCCGACGATTCCGCACATCCGCTCGTCCCCTGTTTCGTCTAAGCGCCCGAGGACCCGGCGGGTCCTGCGCCCGCGGCCGTGCCGTTCGCGCTATCGACACCATCCGTGCCGTCGTCGGCGCGGCCGCTCGGCGCTTCTCCGGACCCTCCGGCAAGTCCGGAGGCTGCGGGAAGCAAGCGCGGTGCCGGAGCGAGGCGGGCGCCGGCGCCGACGCGGCAGCCGCTGCCGATCACGGCGCCGTCGAGCAGGCCGTAGGGCTCGATCGTCACCTGGTCGCCGAGCCGGCTGTCGCGCACCCAGGCCCCCTGGTGCAGGACGCAGCCGCTACCGACCGAGGTGCGGCCGAGCAAGGACACTCCCGGGTGCAGGATCGTGTCCGGACCGACACACACCGTCGGCTCGACCACGGTGCGGCGCGGCTCGAGCACGGTGACGCCGGAGCTCATCAAAGCGTCGAGGTGCCGGTCGAGCAGGCTGCGGTGGACCGCGGCGAGCTCGCGCCGATCGTTGACTCCTTGGGCCTCCCGCGGATCTTCCAGGCGCACCAGCTCGATGCGGCGACCCGCGGCGGCGGCGGCGGTGAGCGCGTCGGTCAGGTAGATCTCGCCCTGGGCGTTGGCCGGCGTCAGCGCGGCAAGGTAGAAGAAGACGTCGGGCGCCGGCAGCGCGTACAGGCCGGCGTTGACCGTCCGCAGTTCCAGCTCGGCCGGCGTGGCGTCGGCCGCCTCCACGATGCGCTCCAGCAGCTCGCAGCTGGCGCCGCGCCGCTCCCCGTCCCAGCCCGTCGCCGCGCCCGGTCGCCCGGAGGCGCCGGTGCCGTCACCGGCCATTCCCGCCGCCGTGCCCGCTCTCCTGGCGGCGCCGTCCCCTTCCTTTCCCGCTGCCGTGCCCGGCCGGCCGGCGGCGCTGACGCCGTCGCCATCGCCGGCCCTGGCGACCACCCGGCCGAGACCGCCCGGCTGTCGCAGGTCGGCGACCGCCATCGCGCCCCAGCCGCGGCCGGCGGCGGCCAGCAACCGCTCGAGGGTGGCGGCGCTCAGCAGCGGCACGTCGCCCGACAGCACCAGCAGCCGAGCCGCCCCGCCGCCCAGGCGGTCCGCGACCTGGGCCAGGGCGTGGCCGGTGCCGCGCTGCTCCGCCTGCACCACCCAGGTCAGGTCGTCGCCGACGATCGCGGCGCGCACCTGCTCGGCGCCATGGCCGACGACGACCAGCAGGCGCCCGCAGCCGGCGGCGCGGGCGGCGTCCAGCACCCAGGCGAGCAGTGGCCGGCCGGCGGCGCGATGGAGGACCTTGGGCAGCCGCGAGCGCATGCGGGTGCCCTTGCCGGCGGCGAGCACCACCGCCACCCGCTCGCCGCCGGGCCGTTCCCTGTCGGGCCGCTCGCCGCCGGGCTCCGTGGCCTCCCCGCGTCCGCCGGCGGGGCCGACCGCCGGCATCAGGTCCCGACCTTCGTCGGGCGCGCCGGCCGCGGGCGGCGCGGCGCGAGCAGGCCGAGCACCGCCTGCGACAGCTTCTCTGGATCGTGCCGGATCAGGTCGCCCTCGGCGAGCAGGTCGGCGGCGGCCAGCTCCACTCCGGAGCGCGCCATCGCCGCCGCCTCGACCGCCACCGGCTGCGAGCCGGTCTCGGCGTAGTGGGCCAACAGCGGGGCCGGGATCGGCGTCGAGCTGTAGAGCACGGTGTGGATGAGGCCGGACCCGATGTGGCGCTCGATGGCGTGCAGGTGGGCGGCCCCCATCATGCCGTCGGTCTCGCCGGGCTGGGTCATCAGGTTGAGCAGCAGGATGACGCGGGCGCGGCTCTTGGCGACCGCCTGCCGGATGCCCGGAATGAGCAGGTTGGGAATGATCGAGGTGTACAGCGAGCCCGGTCCGAGCAGGATGGCGCCGGCGCCCTCGAGCGCCGCGACCGCCGGCGGAAAGGCGGGCGGCGCCGGCGGGTCGAGCTCGATGGCGGCGAGCTCCTCGCCCGACAGGCCCACCGCGCTCTCGCCTTCGTAGACCGCACCGGAGACGCCGCGGCCACGCAACCGCACGTCGACCAGCGTCGCCGGGTAGACCTTGCCGCGCACCGACAGCACCGACTCGGCGGTCAGGATCGCCTGGTGGAAGT
>DATGHG010000493.1:0-3764 GCA_035308185.1 Thermoanaerobaculia bacterium
CGCCGCCAGGTGGGCGCCGGCACCGGGCGACCGGCAGGCCGGACGACAGAGACCAAGTTCAAGGAATGAAGCGGGCAAACTATAGCCGAATTTGCTTATAGGTCAAGAATCACAGAATCGAAAATAGGGCGGCACCCTATCCCATGCGGCGACCGGTGCTGGTAGCCTTGGCGCCAGTCGTTGAACCCGCCAGCAGGTACGTGGGTACTCATGTGTGAACCTTAGGAGACCCAGACCATGAGCTGCCATCGTGCTAGTTCCCTGCCGCGGCCCGCCGCTCTCGCCGTCGCGCTCGCTCTCTCCCTGGCGGCGGCGGCCAGCGCCGCGAACCATTCCGTGATGGCCACCGCGGAGCTGACCTTCTCGCCGAAAACCATCACCATCAACGCCGGCGACTCGATCACCTGGATCAACACCAGCGGCCTGATGCACAACGTCTACGCCGACGACGGCAGCTTCCGGTGCGCCAACGGTTGCGACGGCGACGGGCACGGCGGCAACGGCGACCCGGCGGAGATGTGGACCTTCACCCGGACCTTCAGTCAGGTGGGCACCATCAACTACGAGTGCCAGGTGCACGGCCAGACCTATGGCATGGTCGGCACCATCGTGGTCCAGGGCGCCTCGCCGCCGCCCGCTGGCAAGCTGTCGTTCAGCGCCTCCACCTACAGCATCGCCGAGAACGCCGGCTCCATCCCGATCACCGTCAACCGCGCCGGCGGCAGCGCCGGGGCGGTCGCCGTCGATTACGCCACCAGCGACGGCACCGGCACGGCGGGGAAGAACTACACCGCGACCTCCGGGACGCTCAACTGGGCGAGCGGCGACGCGACGGCCAAGACCTTCAACGTCGCGGTGCTCGACGACGGCGTCGCCGACGGCAACCACACCGTCAACCTGGCGCTCACCGCGCCCCAGGGCGGGGCGGGCCTGGGGTCGCCTGCCACCGCGGTCCTGACCGTCACCAACACCGACGGCGGCAGCGGCGGCCCGCCGGCGGCGCCCTCGAACCTGACGGCGGCGAGCAGCGGCACGACCTCGATCCAGCTCTCCTGGACGAGCAACTCGACCAACGAGACCGGCTTTCGGGTGCAGAGCAAAACCCTCGACGGCAGCCCGTTCCAGGACGTGCTGCCGCTCGCCCCGGCGGGGAGCACCAGCTACGCCGTGACCGGTCTGCAACCGGCGACCGGCTACGGCTTCCAGGTGCGGGCGGAAAACGGCGCCGGCAACTCGGCCTACACCCCCGAGGCCGATGCCGCCACCGATACCACGCCGGCACCCTGCGTCGCCGACGCCAACACCCTCTGCCTCGGCGGGCGCTTCAAGGTGAGCGTGGCCTTCGTCTCCGGCGCTGGCTCCGGCAACGGCACCACCGTGCCGCTGACCGGCAACCCCGATTCGGGGCTCTTCTACTTCTTTTCGTCGAGCAACATCGAGATGCTGATCAAGGTGATCAACGGCTGCGCGTTGAGCAACACCTACTGGGTCTTCTTCGCCGCCACCACCAACGTGCAGTTCACGGTCACCGTGGTCGACACCGTGGCGGGCAAGACGAAGGTCTATTTCAATCAGCTCAACCAGGCCGCGCCGCCGGTGCAGGACACCAGCGCCTTCGCGACCTGTCCGTGACGTCAGTTACGGCGAGGGCGGAAACGCATCGTTGTCGAATCCGCCGCAGTAGGTGCCGGCCGGATTGTGGTAGGTCTTGATCTTGCCGGTGATCGTGTCGGCGACGGTGATGTCGTATTCCAGGTTCGACAGCGCGGCATAGAAGAAAGCGACCCGGCCGGGAAGCTCGACGACCTTGACCAGCAGCTCGAGGTCGCTGGGATCGGTGAAGGTGAACTGGCCCGAGGTGTCGCTCAGCGGGTGGGCTACGCCGGTGCCCGACGTGCCGTTGAACTGGTTCATCCAGGTGACGTCGACCGCGAAGCGCCCGGCGTCGAGGCAGAGGGCGCCGCCGCAGCCGCGCCGTGCCGCGGCTCCCTCGAACCCCGCCGGCGCCGCCAACCCCGCCGGATCGATCGCATCGGCCGGCTCGGCGGCGGTGGCCGGGAAGGCCGCTTCGTCGATGCCGCCGCAGTCGCCGGCGGTGTTGGTGTAGGTCCGCTTCTGGCCGGTATGGGTGTCGACGACGGTGATCGTGAAATGCAGGTCGGTGAGCTCGCCGTAGAAGACTTTGAAGACGTCGCCGAAGTCGAGGATCTTCACCGTCAGCTCGTAGTTCGCAGGATCGGTGAAGTAGAAATAGCCGGCGGCGTCGGTGCCGGCGATCGCATGCGCCACGCCGGCGCTGCCGTCGAACTGATTGGCCCAGGTCACCTGCACCGCGAAGCGCCGGTCGGTCAGGCACAGCGTGAAGTCGCCCGGGGTGCAGACCCCGGTGGCGCCAGGCGCGAGGAAGGGTTGCAGCTGGGCGAAGCTGGCGGCGAGCGCGCCGTCGACCGTCTGCTGCGAACGGGCGCAGACGTCGCCGATGCCGCAACTGCCGAACAGCTGGCCGACGACGCGGCCGTCGGCGAGCATGGCGGCCGAGCCGGAGCTGCCCGGCTCGACGGCGCCGACCGCCAGGTCCGAGTAGAGGAACCGCGACAGCGGCAGGTTGTCGAGGGTGCATTGCGCGGCCCGCGAGTCGACCCTGGTCACCGAGTAGGCCTGGGCGTTGCCTTCGGGATGCGACAGCCGGAACAGCTGCGTGCCGTTCGGCGTCGCCTGCGGCGAGGGGTCCCAGGGGAGGAAGGTCCGCCCGGCGGGGAGGCTGTCGAGGCGCAGCAGGGTGAAGTCGGGGGCGGTGTCCGCCCGCCCGGTCACCAGCAGCGTGGCGCCGTTGGCAGCCGGCAGCGAGCCAAGATCCGGCGGCGTGCCGTTGCAGCTCGGCGTGAAGTCGTCGAAGGTGGCTTGCAGCGTCGCCGCCACCGCCTGCGTCGAGAGGCAGTGGTGGGCGGTCAACAGGAACGGCGTGCCGTCGTTCGCCGCGTCGGCGAGCAGCTGGCCGGTGCAGGCGAACCCCACGAACTGGTCGACGAACTCGAGCAGGGCGACGGCGTGGCGGGCGGTGTCGTAGCCCGGAAAGTCGTCGCTGCCGACGCAGCTCGCATCGACCACGCAGCCGCCGTCCTTGGTCCCGCTCCCCGACAGGCTCGGCGGGACCAGCTCGAGAGCGGCGTCGATGGTGAACCCATACCCGCTCGCGCCGGCGAGGCTGGCGGTCGGCGCCTCGACGTCGAGGGCGATCTCGTCGCCGGCGACCGCCGGCGTCCACAGGCTGCGGTCGGGCGCCACCAGCTCCGCGCCGAACGGCCCCATCGTCTGGCCGGCGCCGTGCACCCAGAGCCGGGCGCCGGCAGGCAGCACGACGTGCGAGAGGTGCAGCCGCAGCCGAAAAGCGCCGGCCACGCGCACGCTGCCGCCCCAGGCCGCGGTGGTGAACGAGGTCGCCGCCAGCACGCCGCCGTCGCGCTCGCTGGCTGCCGCCGGCGCGCCGGGCGCCGCCGGCGGCAGGGCGAGGCCGACGGGCCGCGGCGCCGGCAGCGGGCGCGCGAAGCCGTTCTGCGCCGGCAGCCGGCCGGCTGCGTTCCAGGCCGCGAGCTGTGCCAGCCGGTCGGGCGCCTCGACCGCGGCGGGGCCGAGCTCGGCAAGAGGCGCGATCCCGAAGCGTTCGGCGAGGTGAGGCGCGGTGGTTTGCCGGGTTTCGGGCGCCGGAGAGGTTGGCGCGGCCGCGGCGGTGGCGGGAGAGGTTGGCGGGGCCGCGGCGCCGGCGA
>DATGHG010000494.1:0-16858 GCA_035308185.1 Thermoanaerobaculia bacterium
GAGGTCGTCAACTTCAATGCCGCGCCGTTCGTCGCGACGGTCCCCACCCTGTCGTCGGCCGGCCTGATCGGGCTCGGCCTGGTGCTGGGCGTCGTCGCCCTCGTCCTGCTGCGACGGCGGGCCGCCACACTGCCCGGGTAACGCCTCGATCCCGCGGCAGCCCTTGCGCCGGGCAAGCCGCCTGTGGCACCATCGCGCCATCCTGCTGCCTTGCATCCAATAGTGGCCGCTCGCCCCGAGTACGGCCCATCAACCGGAGGAGCTTCATGACCCGCAGAGTCCTGGCCACAGCGCTGCTCAGCCTGCTCACCGCCTCGACCCTCTTCGCCGACGTCTCGATCATCGAGCGCAAGGTCGGACATCGCAAGGTCAACAAGCCCGGCGGCGCCACCGGCAGCCAGGGTTTGATCGATGCCCAGGGCCTCAAGTACTTCATCAACACCAACATCACGTTCAGCACCACCAGCTCGGCGTCGGCAGCGATGTCGGAAGCCAGCTTCACCCACGCGGTCGCCGCTTCGACCCTGAACGGCGGCACCACCTCGTCGACGCTCAACGACGCCTTCGATGGCTACCAGTCCATCTGCCTGAGCCTGAACAACACGGTTGTCCAGTGCGAGACCGGCAATGCGAATTTCGTCATCTACAACAAGAACGGTGCTCCCACCACCGAGTGCCTCGGTTCGGTCTCGGGAGTCAACCGGCAGGTGGTTTTCCCGGTGCAGACCGTCGGCAACATCCAGATGTTCCGCAAGGTTTTCGTGCCCGACAACGATCAGTTCGGGCGCTGGCTGAACTACTTCACCAACACCGGCGGCACGCCGCAGACCGTGACCATGGTGACGGCGAACAACCTGGGTTCGGACAGCAACACGAAGATCGTCAACACCTCGAGCGGCACGCCGGTGGTCTCCACGACCGACACCTGGGTGACGACCTTCCAGAACTTCGCCGGTTCCAGCACCACGACCAGCGACCCGCGACTGGGCCATGTGCTGCAGGGTAATGCACCCGTGTCGACGCCGGTGTCCGGGATCTTCTTCGCCGATGGCAACGACAACCCCTTCTGGGGTTACACCTTCACGCTGAACCCGGGCGAAACCAAGATCATCATGAACTTCGTCACCGGCCAGCCGTCCAACGCCGCCTCCGCGGCGAAGGCGGCCCAGCTGGTTTCCCTGCCGGCCAACGCGCTGCAGTGCATGACCTTGGCGGAACAGCAGGAGGTCGTCAACTTCAATGCCGCGCCGTTCGTCGCGACGGTCCCCACCCTGTCGTCGGCCGGCCTGATCGGGCTCGGCCTGGTGCTGGGCGTCGTCGCCCTCGTCCTGCTGCGGCGGCGGGCCGCCACGTTGCCCGGGTAGAGGGCGTCAGCAGTGTGAGGGGACGGCGCCGTTTAGCGGTTTTCGATGGCGCCGTCAACGGCTTTCGAGGGCGCCGTCAACGGCTTTCGACGGCGCCGTCAACGGCTTTCCGCGGCGCCGTCCACCCACATCCGAACCGTCTCGTGGTCGCCGTTGACGGTCACCAGCTCGCCCTCGCCGGTCCTGGCCAGCGCGCCGATGGCGGCCGCCAGGTCGAAGCGGTCGCCGCCGCCCTGCAGCAGGGCGTCCACCACCGCCACCGGGATGCGCACCTCGACGCGCTCGCTGCCGTGGCGGCCATCTCCGAGGGCGGTGCGGTGGTCGGCCGCTTCGATCAGCAGGTAGCCGCCGCGGCGCGCCACCCGCACCTTGCCGTTCGGCCCGTCGACGGTCACGAAGGTGGCGTCGGGCTGGCGCTGCACCTCCCGCCAGATCCGCCGCAGGTCCTGGACCGAGAGGTCGTGGTCGTCCACGCGCAGGCCCTCGGCGGTGCGCGCCTCCTCGGGGATCAGCGGCGTCGCCGCCTCGACCACCGACAGCGGCAGGGTGATGTTGACCCGGCTGCCTTCGTTGGCGTCATGCACCTTGATATGCAGCCAGAGATCGGTCTTCGCTTCCGCGGCCGCCGCGCCGAGCAACAGGAGGGCCACGCCCATCACGCCGTTCCAAGCCATCGTCATCTCCTTGGCGCCTGTGTCTCGGCGCCCCTGGTCACCTAACGCCGATTGGCGGAAATAGGTTTCAGGGCCGATGGGTCGTGCCCTCGGGCCTGGTTCCCGCGCAGGCATGCCCCGGAGGCGGGTAAAGCCGGGTGGTAGCATGTGCCCGCCGGCGGGATGGGACCCGGCAGGGAGATCTGCGAGGGGATGATCGACGCGGAGGGCAGGCGGCGGGTGGTGATCGACCGGGTGCGCCCGGAGATCGACGGCGGGCGGTTCGCCATCAAGCGCACGGTGGGCGAGGTGGTGACCGTGGACGCCGACGTCTTCACCGACGGCCACGACGCCCTGGGCTGCCTGCTGCTGCACCGCGACGAGCGCGCTGCGGCCTGGACCGAGACCGCCATGGAGGCGCTGGGCAACGATCGCTACCGGGCGAGCTTCACCGCCACCGCCGCCGGACGCTGGCACTACACCGTCACCGCCTGGGTGGACCGCTTCAAGACCTGGCGCCGCGACCTGCGCAAGCGCGTCGATGCCGGCCAGGACGTCGCCCTGGACCTGCTCGCCGGGGCCGCGCTGATCCACCAGGCGGCGGAGCGGGCGCGGGCGGCCGGCCGCCGCTCCGACGCCCGGGTGCTGGCCGGCCTGGCGCGCGGGCTCGAGCAGGGGCGCGATCCCCGGGAGAAGACCGCACGCCTGGCGCTGGCGCTCGACGACGAGCTGGCGCAGCTCATGGACCGCCACACCGACCGCGCCCACGCCGCCACCCACCGCGAGCTGGCGGTGGTGGTGGACCGCGTCCGCGCCCGCTTCTCGAGCTGGTACGAGATGTTCCCGCGCTCCTGCTCGCCGGTGGCCGGCCGCCACGGCACCTTCCGCGACGTCATCGAGCGCCTGCCCGACGTGGCCGCGATGGGCTTCGACGTCCTCTACCTGCCGCCCATCCATCCGATCGGCGTCACCCACCGCAAGGGCAAGAACAACGCCGCCACGGCAGCCCCGGACGACGTCGGCAGCCCGTGGGCGATCGGCGGCGCGGCGGGCGGTCACAAGGCGATCCTGCCCGAGCTGGGCACGGCGGCGGACTTCCGCCGGCTGATCGCCAAGGCGCGCGACCACGGCCTCGAGCTCGCCATGGACGTCGCCTTCCAGTGCTCGCCCGACCACCCCTACGTGCGCGAGCACCCGGAGTGGTTCCAGAAGCGCCCCGACGGCACCATCCAGTATGCCGAGAACCCGCCCAAGAAATACGAGGACATCTATCCTTTCGATTTCGAGTGCGAGGCCTGGCGCGAGCTGTGGCTCGAGCTCAAGAGCGTCTTCGATCACTGGCTGGCCGAAGGCGTCCGCATCTTCCGCGTCGACAACCCGCACACCAAGCCGTTCGCCTTCTGGGAGTGGCTGATCGCCGAGATCAAGCGCGATCATCCCGACGTCATCTTCCTGGCCGAGGCGTTCACCCGGCCGAAGCTGATGTACCGGCTGGCCAAGCTCGGCTTCACCCAGTCCTACAACTATTTCCCCTGGCGCACCAACGGCTGGGAGCTGACCGAGTACTTCACCGAGCTGACCCGCACCGAGGTCGCCGAGTACTTCCGCCCCAACCTGTGGCCGAACACGCCGGACATCCTCACCGAACAGTTGCAGTTCGGCGGCCGCGCGGCGTTCCAGCAGCGCTTCATCCTGGCGGCGACGCTCGGGGCGAGCTACGGCATCTACGGGCCGCCGTTCGAGCTGCTCGAGAACCGGCCGCGCGAGCGCGGCAGCGAGGAGTACCTCGATTCGGAGAAATACCAGCTGCGCCATTGGGACCTCGGCGCCGCCCACAGCCTGCGCGACCTGATCACGCTGGTCAACCGCCTGCGCCGCGAGAACCCGGCGCTGCAGAGCTCCGCCGGCCTGCGCTTCCACCCGACCGACAACCAGCAGCTGCTGTGCTACAGCAAGTCGGCGGCGGCGGCCGACAACACCATCGTCGCCGTCGTCAACCTCGATCCGCACCACCCGCAGTCGGGATGGCTGGAGCTGGACCTCGAGGCGCTCGGCCTCGCCGGTGGGCGGCCGTTCCAGGCGCACGACCTGCTGACCGGCGCGCGCTACCTGTGGAGCGGCGCGCGCAACTACGTGCAGCTCGATCCGCAGCTGGCGCCGGCGCACCTCTTCCGCGTCCGGCGCCGGGTGCGCTCGGAACAGGATTTCGATTACTTCCAGTAGGGCTCGATTCCCGCGGCGCGAGAGACCCGATGATCCGAGACGACGACAGCCGCCGGCCGCCCGGCGGCGGCGACCCGCTGTGGTACAAGGATGCGGTCCTCTACGAGGTGCACGTGCGGGCCTTCGCCGACTCCGACGGCGACGGCATGGGGGATTTCCGCGGCCTGACCGGCAAGCTCGACTACCTGCGCGACCTGGGCATCACCGCCATCTGGCTGCTGCCTTTCTACCCGTCGCCCTGGCGCGACGACGGCTATGACATCGCCGACTACACCAGCGTCCATCCCGCCTATGGCACGCTCGAGGACTTCCAGGCTTTCCTCGCGGCGGCGCACCGCCGCGGCCTGAAGGTGATCACCGAATTGGTGATCAATCACACCTCCGATCGCCATCCCTGGTTCGAGCGCGCCCGCCGCGCCGCGCCGGGCTCGCCGGAGCGCGACTTCTACGTCTGGAGCGACACTCCCGACCGCTTCGCCGACGCGCGCATCATCTTCACCGACACCGAGACCTCCAACTGGACCTGGGACCCGATCGCCAAGGCCTACTACTGGCACCGCTTCTTCTCGCACCAGCCCGACCTGAACTTCGACAATCCCCAGGTGCACGAGGCGGTGCTCGCGGCGCTCGATTTCTGGATGGAGATGGGGGTGGACGGGCTGCGCCTGGACGCGGTGCCCTATCTCTACGAGCGTGAGGGCACCAACTGCGAGAACCTGCCGGAGACCCATGTCTTCCTGCGCCGGCTGCGCGCCCACGTCGACGCGCGCTTCGCCGACCGCATGCTGCTCGCCGAGGCCAACCAGTGGCCCGAGGACTCGATCGCCTACTTCGGCGATCCCGACCACGGCGCCGGCGAATGCCACATGGCCTTCCATTTCCCGGTGATGCCGCGGCTGTACATGGCGATCCGGCTGGAGGACCGCTTCCCGGTGGTGGACATCCTCGAGCAGACGCCGCCGATCCCGGCGAGCTGCCAGTGGGCGACCTTCCTGCGCAATCACGACGAGCTGACGCTCGAGATGGTCACCGACGAGGACCGCGACTACATGTACCGCGTCTACGCCCAGGACGCGCAGGCGCGGATCAACGTCGGCATCCGCCGCCGCCTGGCGCCGTTGATGGGCAAGGACCGGCGCCGCATCGAGCTGATGAACAGCCTGCTGTTCTCGCTGCCGGGAGCGCCGGTGCTGTACTACGGCGACGAGATCGGCATGGGCGACAACATCTACATCGGCGACCGCAACGGCGTGCGCACGCCGATGCAGTGGAACGGCGACCGCAACGCCGGCTTTTCCACCGCCAACCCGCAGCGGCTGTTCCTGCCGGTGATCATCGATCCCGAGTACCACTACCAGGCGGTCAACGTCGACACCCAGCAGGGCAACCCGCACTCGCTGCTGTGGTGGACGCGGCGCCTGATCGCCTTGCGCAAGCGCTACCGCGCCTTCAGCCGCGGCAGCCTCGAGTTCCTGAGCGCCGACAACCATCACGTGCTGGCGTTCCTGCGCCGCCACCAGGAGCAGACGCTGCTGGTGGTCGCCAACCTGTCGCGCTTCGTGCAGCCGCTCGAGCTCGACCTCGCCGAGCACGCCGGCGCGACCCCGGTCGAGCTGTTCGGCGGCGTCGCCTTCCCGCCGATCGCCGCCGACCGGCGCTATCCGCTGACCCTCGGCCCGCACTCCTTCTACTGGTTCGCGCTCGAGCGCCAGCCGGCGCGCCGCGCCGGCCAGCGCGGCGGGGCGCCGCGGCCGGCGGCCGAGGTGCCGGTGGTGGCGCTGCCGGGCGCGGTCGGCACCTTCGACTGGCAGCGCCTGTTCAGCGGGCCCGGCAAGGCGGCCTTCGAGGCGGCGCTCACCGCCCGCCTGCCGGCGTTCCGCTGGTTCGCGGCCAAGGCGCGGACGCTGCGCGCGGTGACTCTCGCCGAGGCCATCCCGCTCGACGGCGGCGCCTGGCTGCTGCTGCTCGACGCCGCCTACGAGCAGGGCGAGGCCGAGCGCTACGTGCTGCCGCTGGCCTTCGCGCCCGCGGCGGCCGCCGCGTCCGGCGCTCCCGGCGCCGCCGGTGCCCCCAGCGGGGCCGCTGCCGCGGGCCAGACGGACCTCGAGCCGCGCCGCATCGTCGCCCGGCTCGAAGGCGGCGGCGCGGCGGGCTCCGGCACGCTCTACGATCCGTTCGAGGACGGCGCCTTCGCCCGCGGCCTGCTCGCCGCGATCGCCGGCGGCCGCAGCTTCCGCGGGCCGGCGAGCGAGGCGGCGGCCTGGAGCGATCCCGGCTTCGCCGCGCTGGCCGGCGCCGATCCGCAAGCCGGCGGACCCGAGCTCGAGCCGCGGCCGCTGGGCGGCGAGCAGAGCAACACCTCGGTCCGCTTCGGCGACCGGCTGGTGCTCAAGCTGTTCCGCAAGCTCGAGCCGGGAATCAATCCCGACCTCGAGATCGGCCGCTTCCTGACCCGCTTCACCAGCTTCCGCCAGGTGCCGCCGGTGGCCGGCGGCCTGGACCTTCGCGACGGCGGGGATGGCGGCCGCGGCCGCGAGCCGATGACCCTCGCCGTGTTGCAGGGCTTCGTCGCCAGCGAGGGCGACGCCTGGAGCTTCACTCTTGACGCCCTGGGGCGCTACTTAAATCGCGCGCGCACCGGCTGGGGGCGAGGCGACACCGGCCCGGCGGCGGTGCCGACGCAGCCGCTGCTCGAGCTGGCGGCCGCCGCCGGCGGCGCCAACCCGCCGGCGGAGCTGTACGAGCGCATCGGCACCTATCTGGCTTCGGCGCGCCTGCTCGGCGAACGCACCGCCGAGCTGCACCTGGCGCTCGCCGCGGCGCCGGCCGGCCAGCCGGCGTTTGCGCCCGAGCCGTTCTCGACCCTGCATCAGCGCTCGCTCTACGAGTCGATGCGCACCCATGCCGGCCGCACCTTCAAGCTGCTGCAACGCCTCCTCGACGACCTGGCCCCCGGCGAGCGCGCGGCGGCGGCGGCGGTGCTCGGCGCCCAGGACCAGGTGCGCCAGCGCTTCGCGCTGCTGCTCGGCCCCAAGGTGACCGCCACCCGCATCCGCACCCACGGCGACTATCACCTGGGGCAGGTGCTGTTCACCGGCAAGGATTTCGTCATCCTCGACTTCGAGGGCGAGCCGGCACGGCCGCTGACCGAGCGGCGCCTCAAGCGGTCGCCGCTGCGCGACGTCGCCGGCATGCTGCGCTCGTTCCAGTATGCCGCCTATGCGCGGCTGTTCGAGGAGGCGGCGAGCGGCCTCATCACGCCCGCGGACATGCCGGTCTTCGAGAGCTGGGCGCTGTTCTGGGAGCGCTGGGTGTCGGCGGCCTTCCTGGGCGCCTATCTCGAGCGCGCCGCCGGCGCCTCCTTCGTGCCCGCTCAGCGCTCCGAGCTGGTGACGCTGCTGGACGCCTACGTGCTCGAAAAGGCGATCTACGAGCTGGCCTACGAGCTGAACCACCGCCCGGCCTGGGTGCGCATCCCGCTGGCGGGCATGCAGCAGATCCTCGGGCTGCGGGAGCCGCCGCCGCGATGAGCGAGGACCGGCGGGAGCCGCAGGGCGGGCGCGAGCGCGAGCAGCACGACCTGCGGCAGCTGGCCGCCCTCTATGGCGTCGAGCCCGGCTACCACGACATCTACGGCCGTCACGTCGAGGCCTCTACCGAGTCGCTGCTGGCGGCGGCCTCGGCGCTCGCCGGACCGTTCGAGGGCATGGAGGACGTCGCCGAAGCGCTCGCGGCGCGCCGCGCCGAGCTGGCGGCGCGGCTGATCGAGCCGGTGCTGGTGGCCTGGGACGGTCATCTCGGCGAGATCGAGCTGCGCCTGCCGGGCGCGGCGGGCGGCGGTGGCGGCGGCGGCGGCGCGGTCGCCTGCCATCTGGACCTCGAGAGCGGCGAGCGGCGGGCCTGGACCTGGGATCTCGACTGCCTGCCGGCGACCGCACCGGAGCGGCGGCGGCTGGCGCTGCCCGAGGCGCTGCCGCCCGGCTATCACCACCTCGAGGTCAAGCTCGGTGGGCGCTCGGCGCGGGCGCTGGTGATCGCGGCGCCGGTGCGCGCCTTCGCCGGCGACGGCCGGCCGCTGTGGGGGGTCTTCCTGCCGCTCTATGCGTTGCGCGGCGAGCGCTCGTGGGGGGCGGGCGACCTCACCGATCTCGCGGCGCTGGCGGCGTGGACGGCGCGCCTGGGAGGCGGCGTGGTGGCGACCCTGCCGCTGCTCGCCACCTTCCTGGACATGCCGTGCGACCCGAGCCCCTATGCGCCGGTCTCGCGGCGGTTCTGGAACGAGCTGTACCTCGATCCGCAGCAGCTGCCGGAGGCGCACCTCTGTCCGGCGGCGCGGCGGCTGCTCGAATCGAGCGAGTTGCAGGCGGAGATGCGGGCGCTGGCCGCGCTGCCGCTGGTCGACTACCCGCGCCTCGCCATGCTCAAGCGCCGGGTGCTCGACGAGATGGTGGCGTGGTCGTTCACCAACCCGGGGCCGCGCCACCACGATCTCGAGCGCTTCGTCGCCGCCCGTCCCGAGCTGGCCGACTACGCGGCGTTCCGCGCCGTCGGCGACCGCCGCGGCGAGAGCTGGCAGGCCTGGCCGGAGCGGCTGCGCGCGGGCAGCCTGGCGCCGGCGGATTACGACCTGGAGGACTACCGCTACCACCTGTGGGTGCAGTGGGCGATGGAGCAGCAGATGGAGCAGGTTTCGCGCCAGGCGCGCGGCGGCGGCCCCGAGGGCGGCGGGGACGCCGCGCCGCGCGGTCTGTATCTGGACATGCCGCTGGGCGTGCACGGCAGCGCCTACGACGTCTGGCGCGAGCGCGATCTCTTCGCCGACGGGGCCACGGCCGGCGCGCCGCCCGACAGCCTGTTCACCAGGGGACAGGACTGGGGCTTCCCGCCGCTGCGGCCGGAGCGCCAGCGCGAGCGCGGCTACGACTACCTGATCGCGTCGCTGCGCCACCACCTCCGCCATGCCGGCGTGCTGCGGCTGGACCACGTGATGCAGCTGCACCGGCTGTTCTGGGTGCCGCGGGGCCTCGGGCCGGCGGGCGGCGTCTACGTGCGCTACCCGCACGAGGAGCTGTACGCCGTGCTGGCGCTCGAATCGCACCGCCACCAGGCGATGATCGTCGGCGAGAACCTGGGCACCGTGCCGCCGGAGGTGAACGCGGCGATGGCGCGCCACGGCGTGCTCGGCATGTACGTCATGCAGTACGAGCTGGCGCCGGGCGGCGGCCTGCAGCACGAGCCGGCGCCGGCGTCGGTGGCCTGCCTCAACACCCACGACATGCCGACCTTTCGCGGCTTCTGGGAAGGGCGCGACGTCGACGAGTTGCAGGCGCTCGGCTTGCTCGACGAACGCGAGGCGCGCGAGGAGCGCGAGCGCCGCGAGGCGCAGCGACGCCAGCTGGTGGCGGCGGCGGCACGCCAGGGCGGCGTCGCGGCGGGGAGCGGCGATCTCTACCCGCGGGTGCTGCACGGCTGCCTCGAGCACTTGGCGGCCGGTCCGGCACGGATGGTGCTCGTGAACCTGGAGGATCTCTGGCAGGAGACCGAGCCGCAGAACGTGCCCGGCACCACCAGCCAGCGCCCGAACTGGCGGCGCAAGGCGCGGCTCACCTGCGCCGAGATGACCAGCCGCCCCGAGGTGGTGGAGACGCTGGCGCGGCTCGACCGGCTGCGGCGCGGCGCCCCGGAATCCTGACGTTGCCGGCCGCGGACGCGGCGGCCAAGGAGGAAGCGTGAGCGATCGCGAGCCGGCGCCGCCGGCAGACCCGGCAGGGATCAGCGCCGACGATCTCTACCTCTTCAACGAGGGCACGCAGCTGCGGTTGTACGAGCAGCTCGGCGCCCATCCGCTGCCGGCCGGCGAGGGCCGCGCCGCCGGCACCCGCTTCGCCGTCTGGGCGCCGAACGCCCGCTACGTGGCGGTGATCGGCGACTGGAACGGTTGGGACCGCGCGGCCCATCCGCTGACGGCGCGCGGCGCCTCGGGGATCTGGGAGGGCTTCGTGCCGGGCGTCGGCCCGGGCGCGCATTACAAGTACCACCTCGCCTCGAGCTACCGCGGCTATCGCGTCGACAAGGCCGACCCGCTGGCGTTTCACGCCGAGACGCCGCCGCGCCAGGCTTCGATCGTCTGGGACCTCGAGTACGCCTGGGGCGACGCCTCGTGGATGGCGGCGCGCGGCGCCCGCCAGGCGCTCGGCGCGCCGATGTCGATCTACGAGGTGCACCTGGGCTCCTGGCAGCGGGTGCCGGAGGAGGGCAACCGGTCGCTGAGCTACCGCGAGGCGGCGCCCAGGCTCGCCGACCACGTGTCCCGGCTGGGCTTCACTCACGTCGAGCTGATGCCGGTGATGGAGCATCCGTTCTACGGTTCGTGGGGATATCAGGTCACCGGCTTCTTCGCGCCCACCAGCCGCTACGGCACGCCGCAGGACCTGATGTACCTGATCGATCACCTGCACCAGCGCGGCATCGGGGTGATCCTGGACTGGGTGCCGTCGCATTTCCCGAACGACGAGCACGGCCTGGCGTTCTTCGACGGCACGCACCTCTACGAGCACGCCGATCCGCGCAAGGGCTTCCAGCCGGATTGGGGGAGCCTGATCTTCAACTACGGGCGCAGCGAGGTGCGCAGCTTCCTGCTCAGCAGCGCGCGCTTCTGGCTGGACCGCTACCATGCCGACGGCCTGCGGCTCGACGCCGTGGCGTCGATGCTCTACCTGGACTACTCGCGCCAGGCCGGGCAGTGGCTGCCCAACGTCCACGGCGGCCGCGAGAACCTCGAGGCGATCGACTTCCTGCGCCAGCTCAACGCCGCGGTGTACCGCGACTTTCCGGACACGCAGACGGTGGCCGAGGAATCGACCGCCTGGCCGATGGTGTCGCGCCCGCTCTACCTGGGCGGGCTGGGCTTCGGTTTGAAATGGGACATGGGCTGGATGCACGACACGCTGGAGTACCTCGCCCAGGACCCGATCTACCGCCGCTTTCACCAGAACCAGCTGACCTTTCGCGGCATCTATGCCTGGACCGAGAACTTCGTGCTGCCGCTGTCTCACGACGAGGTGGTCTACGGCAAGGGGTCGCTGCTCGGCAAGATGCCGGGCGACCGCTGGCAGCGGTTCGCCAACCTGCGGCTGCTGTATGCCTGGATGTTCGCGCAGCCGGGCAAGAAGCTGCTGTTCATGGGCGGCGAGCTGGCCCAGGAGCGGGAGTGGAGCCACGAGGCCAGCCTCGACTGGCACCTGCTCGACGACCCCGATCATGCGGCGATCGGCCGCTGGCTCGAGGACCTCAACCGCCTGTACCGGGAGCGGCCGGCGATGCATCAACTGGACTGCGCCGCCGGCGGCTTCGCCTGGATCGACGGCACCGACGCCGAGCACAGCGTGCTGGCCTTCGTGCGCCAGGGCGAGGCGGGGACGGCGCCGGTGGTGGCGGTGTTCAACTTCACGCCGGTGCCCCGCACCAACTATCGCATCGGCGTGCCGGGCGGCGGCTACTGGCGGGAGGCGCTCAACAGCGACGCCCGCCACTACGGCGGCAGCGGCATGGGCAACATGGGCGGCGTCGAGGCCTCGCCGCTGCCGCTGCACGGCCGCAGCCACTCGCTGGCCCTGACCCTGCCGCCGCTGGCGGCGCTGTTTCTCGAAAGCGGCGGCTGAGGGCGGCGAGGGGCAGGGAGGAGCCGGCCATGAGGATTCTCGGACCCGCCAAACGGCTCACCGTCTACTTCGGCGAGAGCGACCGCTGGCGGGGCCTGCCGCTGCACGGCGCGCTGCTCGAGACCCTGCGCAAGGATGGCTTCGCGGGCGCCACCGTGATGCGGGGCGTCGCCGGCTTCGGCGCCCACTCCCGCATCCACAGCACGGCCATCCTCAGGCTCTCGGAGGACCTGCCGCTGGTGCTCGTGCTGGTCGACACCGCGGAGCGGGTCGATCATGCCGTGGCGCTGATCGGCCCGATGGTGCGCGAGGGCCTGATCACCGTCGAGGACGTGACCATCGTCAAGTACAGCCACCGCTACCTCGCGCCGCTGCCGGCCGACCGCCCGGTGCGCGAGCTCATGAGCGAGCCGGCGGTGGCGACGACGCCGGGAGCGGCCATCCTCGAGGCCTGGGACCTGATGCTGCACCACGGGTTGAAGGCGCTGCCGGTGATCGGCGACGGCAGGCGTCCCGTGGGCATGCTGAGCGACGGCGATCTGATGGAGAAGACCGGCCTGGTGCAGCGGCTGGCGGTCGCCGAGCGCCTGGACGCGGCGACGCTCGCCGCCTGGCGCCAGGCGCTGGCGGGCCTGACCGCCAAGGTCGGCGAGGTCATGACCCAGCCGGCCGAAACGATCGTCGACGACAGCTCCCTGGGGCGCGCCGCCGCGCTGATGAGCGAGCACGGACGCAAGCGGCTGCCGGTGGTGGACCGCGGCGGCGCCCTGGTGGGCATGCTCAGCCGCTTCGACGTGCTGGCCGCCGTCTCGCCGGCGCACAAGGGGCAGCGCGAGCAGCCCCCGCCCGGGGCGTCGCGGACGGTCGGCGAGGTCATGGACCGTCACCTTCCCGCGGTACCCGAGGACGCCGACCTGCCCGAGGTGGTGGGGCAGATGGTGGCAGGCGGCCACAAACGCCTGATCGTGGTGGACGGAGAGGGGCGACCGCTGGGCCTGATCAGCGACGGCGACCTGGTCGCGAGGGTGCGGCCCGATGCCCGCTCCGGCCTGCTACGCGCCCTCGCGCGGCGCGGCCGGGCGCCCGACGACTCGACCGCCACCGCCCGCGAGCTGATGTCGCCGGGCATGCTGGAAGTCGCCCCCGGGATGCCGGTGGGCGAGGCGATCCAGCGGGCGCTCGCCAACCGCCGCAAGCGCCTGGTGGTCGTGGACGAGCAGGGCCGTGCCATCGGCATCGTCGACCGCCGGGACCTGCTGCGCGCCATCGCCGGTTAGCGCCTCTCCTGGTCATGCCTGCGCGAGGCCGGCGGGCGCTACCGGACCACGTGGCCCGGGATCTTCTTCACCTCGGCATGGAGGCGGCGCTCGGCGTGCCAGAGGTCGTAGGCATGCTGGAGGCTCAGCCAGGTGGCGGGGCCGTTGCCGCAGAACTTGCCTAGGCGCACCGCCATCTCCGGGCTGACGCCGGAACGGCCGGACAGGATGCGGTGCAGGGTTTGGCGGGTGACCCGCAGCTGCCGGGCCGCGTCGCTCACCGTCACGTCCAGCGCCGGCAGCACCTCGTCGCGCAGGACCTCGCCCGGGTGGGCGGGCGACCGGTTTGCCCGGGCCAGCGTTTTCGCGGAAACCTTCCACATCGTGCTCGATGACGGCATGCGGATCCCCTCCCTGGAACGGCGAACCTTTCTCGCGCCTGCCCGTATGTACCGCCAGGAGGTTCCGCAGTTCACTGCCAGCGGCCGCGACGGCCCGCGGCGGTCTGCGGCCCTTCGCCATCAGGGGAGGTCTCATGGTCAGGAAAAGGCTTCGTCTCTCGTCGTTCGGGGCACTGCTGGTGCCAGCCGCGCTGGCCGCGGTGCTCGCGCTCCTCGTCAACCGGCCCGCCGCGGCCCAGGTCGCCGGCATCACCACGCCGCCGAGCGGCGGCAACCAGCGGGCCACCGTCGTCCAGGGGATCGGCCTGGTGCGGGTGTCCATCGACTACAGCAGCCCGCATGTCCACAGCCCGACCGGCGAGGATCGGCGGGGGAAGATCTGGGGCGCGCTGGTGCCCTATGGCATGGCCGACCTGGGCTTCGGCACCTGCGGCGCCCAGTGTCCCTGGCGGGGCGGCGCCAACGAGAACACGGTGTTCACCACCAATTACGACGTGAAGGTCCAGGGCCAGTCGCTGCCGGCCGGGTCCTACGGCCTGCACTTCATCCCCGGCAAGGAGGAGTGGACGGTCGTCTTCTCGAAGAACCACACCTCGTGGGGCAGCTTCTTCTACGACGCCAAGGAGGACGCGCTGCGGGTGCAGGCGAAGCCGGCCAAGAGCGACTACCACGAGGACCTCACCTACTGGTTCCGCGACCAGAAGGGCGATCGGACGACCGCGGTGCTGAGCTGGGAAGACCTCGAGCTGCCGCTCGAGATCACGGTCGACAACGCCAAGGACCTCTACGTCGAGAACATGCGCCAGGAGCTGCGCTCGAGCGCCGGCTTCACCTGGGTGGGCTGGAACACCGCCGCGACTTACTGCCTGACCAGCAAGAGCCATCTCGACGAGGGCCTGCGCTGGGCCGAGAAGGCCGTCGACGCGAACGGCAACGGCCAGGTGAACTTCACCACCCTGAGCACCCTCGCCGATCTGCAGCAGGCCAACAACCTGGTCGCCGAGGCCAAGAAGACCCGCGAGCGAGCGCTCCACGATCCCTCCGCCACGGCCATCGACCTGCACCTGTACGGCCGCCAGCTGCTGGGCGAGAAGCAGGTCGCCGAGGCCATGGCGGTGTTCGATCTCAACGCCAAGCTTCACCCCAACACCTGGCCCATCCACGTCGGCCTCGCCCGCGGCTACGCGGCGCAGGGCCACCGCCAGGAGGCCATCGAGCAGGCCAAGAAGGGCCTGCCGGAGGCCCCCAACGCGGCCAGCCGCAAGGCGCTCGAGGACCTGATCCACCAGCTCGAGCAGGGCAAGGAGATCTAGAAGGCAACGTCCCCGCAGAGAGGGTGCGAGGGGGCGCCCCAGGGGGCGCCCCCTCCCCCCGGCCGCTGAGGCGCCTCGTCGCAGGGCGCCGGCACTTCCTACGGTGGCGGCTTTCCGTCAAGCTATAGGGGTCCCCATGGTAACCTGGGGGAGTTATAGCTGTTCATGCATCGAACCGGGCTTGCCCGGGAGTCGATCGACCTCGAAAGGAGCGTCGCCAATGCGGAGCGGGATGCATGAGCACCGTCAGGTGCTCCACCGGATCGGTTCCTCCGTTGCCAGCTGCTTCGTCGTCACCTTCCTGGTTGCCGCCGCCGCGCACGCGGACGCGACCACGGGCTACGTCATTGTCGGCCCTTCCGCGTTCGATTGGGGGAACAGCGGCGTCACCATCGGCGCCGCGGCGGTCGAGAAATACGCCACCCCACCGACGGCAGACCAGGGACTGTCGCTCTCTCTGTATGCTTATCCGGTCAAGGATGGACTGCCGACGCTCGGCAACCTCAACTGGCAAGACATCGCCGGCGGCGGCTTCGGCCTGGGAACCCTTCCCGCCGGCCCGGGGGTCATCAACAACCCCTTCAGGTCGGGCCTGACCTACGTGGCGCCGCCGACGGCGGGCTGCTACTACGTGAGCCTGGCGCTGTACAACGGCGCCCAAATCGTCGACCTCTGGACGATCGCTTCGAAGTCGACGCCGTACAGCCCCAACTCCAGCGGCTACGCCGTCTTCTCCTTCGGCGGGGCGACCTGCAATCCGCCCACGAGCTGCTCGCAGAGCTCGCTCGACGGCTGCCTGATCGGCGGCCGCTTCCTGGTGGCGACGACCTTCTACAACGCCAACCAAGGCAAGGCCCAGGCGCAGGTGCAGTCGTTCGCCGGTGGCAGGGCGGAGAGCGACGAGTCGGTGTTTTACTACTTCACCGATCCCAGCAACTTCGAGTTGGGCGTCAAGGTGCTGGACGCCTGCTCGCTCACCAGCTCCTTCTGGGTGTTCATCGGCGGTTTGACCAACCAGGGATGGACGGTCAACGTCCTCGATACCAAGACCGGGAACCACAGCCACTACATCAACAACCTCCCTAATACGACGGTGACCACCACCGACACCGTCGGACTGCCCTGTCCCTAGCGCGGCAGCGGTCAGCGGCTCGGGAAACCGTGGCAAGCCCGCGGCCAGGCGCGGGCGCTCTGCCACTCCTGGTAAGCCTTGTCGGCCTCGCCCAGGAAGTTGGGGTGCTCGGGGCGCCAGCGGGGAAAATCACCGGCAATGGGACTGGTCTTGGATGGCAGGGCGCCGGCGCGGCGGCTCGAAGCGGAGCTGGCCGAGCGGGTGCGGGCGCTGGCGCGGCGTGGCGCCGGCGGGCCGCCGGCGCTGGCGATCCTGCTGGTCGGGGCCGGTCCCGCCGGCGCCCGCTTCGCGTTGATGAAGGCGGACGCCTGCCGGCGGGTCGGCGTGGAGGCGCAGCTGATCGCTCCTCCCGACGGCACCGGCACCGCCGAGGTGCTGGCCGAGATCGACCGGCTCAACGGCGATCCGCGGGTTCACGGCATCTTCCTGCAGCATCCGGTGCCGCCGGCGGTCGACGAGCGGCGCTGCTTCGATCGCATCGCGCCGGCCAAGGACGTGGGCGGCGACGGCACCCTGAGCGTCGGGCAGCTGACGCTGGGCGGCACGGCCTTCGGCGCCGCCACGCCGGCCGCCGCCATGCGGCTGCTGGCGGCTTACGGCATCCCGCTGGCGGGCAGGGCGGCGGTGGTCGTCGGCCGCAGCCCGATGGTCGGCAAGCCGATGGCGATCATGCTGCTGGCCGCGCATGCCACGGTGACCATCTGTCATTCTCGGACCCGCGAGCTGCCGGCCATCGTCGGCGGCGGCGAGGTGGTGGTGGCGGCGGTGGACCATCCCCACCTGATCAAGGGGGCCTGGCTGCGCGACGGCGCGGTGGTGATCGACGCCGGCAGCCATCCCGGCGGCGCCGGCGAC
>DATGHG010000495.1:0-8153 GCA_035308185.1 Thermoanaerobaculia bacterium
GCGCCAGCACCACGAAGATGGCTGCGAACCCCCACCAGGCGAGGCTGGTCAGGTGCCAGGCGTAGCGCAGCACGCCGCGAGCGAAGCGGCTCTCCCGCAGCAGTCCGCGACGGGTCGCCGGGGCGAGCAGCGGCCCGATCAGCCGGCGCTCGCCGAGCCAGGAATGGATCAGTCCGATCAGGGCGGTGAGACCGGCGGCGGCGAGCAGACAGGCATGGGTCATGGCGCGCGCTCCTCCATACGGTGACGTATGGAAAGAGCATAGCGGGCGCCGCCGGGCGCTGTCAATACGCTGGCGTATGGTGGCGAGGCTGGCATATCGTGGGCGCCATGGCGGCACGGCTGGCGCGCGAGGACTGGGTGGCGGCAGCGCTGCGGCTGCTGGCCGGGAGCGGCGTCGAGGCGGTGCGGGTCGAGCCCCTGGCGAAGCGGTTGGGGGTGACCAAGGGCAGCTTCTACTGGCATTTCAGCGATCGCCCGGCGCTGCTCGCCGCGGTGCTCGCGGAATGGGAGCGGCGGGCCACCCTGGCGATCATCGCCGAGGTGGAAGCCTCCGGCGGCACCGCCGGCGAACGCCTGCTGGCGCTGTTGCGCCTGGCGACCGGCGCCGACGGCCGCATCGACCGTCGGGTCCGCGCCTGGGCGATGAACGAAGCCGCGGCGGCCGCGGTGCTCCGGCGCGTGGACCGGCGCCGCGTCGGTTACCTGCGGCGGTTGTTCGCCGAGCTGGGCTTCCCCAAGAGCCAGGCCGCGGCGCGGGCGCAGCTCGCCTACCACGCCCTGGTCGGCGGCTTCGAGCTCGGTTTCCGCATCGCAGGCGCCGGCCGGGAGCGGACGGCGAGGCTCTACCATCGCTTGCTGACCGGGCGCTGAGCGGCGCCCCGCCCGCCCACGGCATCGGCCCGCGGCGCTCGGCCGCGCCGGCGGTCGGCCCGGCGTAGACCGCGCCGCCCGTTCACCGGCGCCCACCTGCGCCGGTCCCTGCCGGCCTCCCATGCTCGTCGATCGTCGATGATCCGCCGCCCAGCTGGCTTCGTAGTCTGGGATGGATCCCGCCGTGGCGGCCCGCGGGGAGCAGCTAGAGCAGAAATAACTCCGCCGCCGCTGCCGTTGGAATCGGTGGCATCTGCGTGTGATTCCAGCCTTGGCTGGCGGCTCGCCCGCGAGTCGGCAAGAGGGGTACAGGGTGATGGCTGCATCCGAAGACCGCTTGACTGCTGGCTGGAACGGCAGCGCCGGCTGCCGCCGCGGGAAGTTCCTCCTGGCAGCGCTGCTGGCGGCCGCCGGCTGCGCGGCCTTCGCCGGTTACCTCGAGAGCTCCCTCCCTGCCCTGCCGGCCGCGCCCACCCGTTCCACCGCGACCCCAGGCCGCGAGTGGGAGGCAGTCACGGCCGGCAGCCAGGATACGTGCGTCCGGTCCGCCGTCGCCGGCCGGGTGGTGCGGCGATTGGTAAGCGAAGGCAGCCTGGTGCGCCGGGGTGACCTGCTGTTCGAGATCGACCCGCGGCCGTTCCGAGCGCGGCTCGTCCGCGCCCGCGCCGACCTGGACCAGACCAATTCCGGCGAGAGTCTCGACGCCCTGCGGACCGCTGCCGAGCAGGCCAGCCTCGATCTCGAGGCGACCGCGGTGAGGTCGCCGATCGACGGCATCGCCGGCGCCACCCAGGCGCGGGTGGGTGACCTGGTCAATCCGACCAGCCTCCTGGTCACCGTGTCCAGCATCGATCCGATCCGCGTGCGCTTCCGGCTCGACGAGCAGGCCTATCTGCGCTATCTCGACGGCTTGCGCCAGGGACCGGGTGCCGGGCGGCGTTTCGGCGATCTCGAGCTGGAGCTCGGCGGCACCGACCTGTCCCGGCAGGGCCGCCTGGCCGCGACCGGCAGCAGCGTCGACCTCGCCACCCGCACCATCGCCGCCGAGGGCCTCTTCCCCAATCCCGACAATCGCCTCCGGCCGGGTCAGGTCGCCAGGGTCCGCGAGCTCGCGGCTCCCTGATCGGCCGCGAACGCCTCGCGCGCCGCACCAACTGCCGACACCATTTTCAGGGCGGGAGGAGGTCCGCTCCGGTCTGCCGGGATGCCCGCCCCGCCAGCCTTTGAAGGGGGCTCGAAACGGCTCTTGAGGGGCTGGTTAGAAAAAAAGCCCCATTCAGGGCCAAAATCGTGTACAATCCAGCCAAGATGTCTGAGACGGCTCCGGAAGTCGAAGAAGAGGTCCGGCGTTACGCCGGGCTCTTGAAGCAGGCGATCCGCGCCGCCGGCCTGAGTGTCAGCGAGGTGGAGCGCCGGCTGGGTGCTGGTCCGAAGGCGCTGCGGCGGATCTTCAGCGGTCAGGTCGACCTCAAGCTGAGGCACGTCATCTCGATCCTGCGCATCATCGGCATGTCGCAGGAGGAGTTCTTCGCCATTGCCTCGCGGCCCAAGCAGCGGCCGCACCTGCTGCCCCATCATCCGCCGTCCGCCACCGATTTCCTGACCGCCTTCCAGCGGGTCGGTTACCGTGGCGAGCTGGTGCAGTTGGACGAGGCGGAGCCGCCCTCCCCCGAGGAGTTCGATCGCCTGGTCGAGGATGCGGTGAACCGGGTCCTCGAGCGTCGCCGCCGCGAAGGCAAGGCCCTGCCAGAGTCCAATCCTCCATCCCCGAGCAGCAAGAGCGAGCCCGCGTCCTAAGCCGAGCTCGGCGCGGTGGAAGTGTCGAGCGGAACTCTCTGATCCCTCGGCAGGCCGGGGTTGGTGGGCGTGGGGCGAAGAGGTTTTCCGCCCAAGGAGCCTGGCCAGATGACTACGGTTATTCTTTCCGGCGGGCCGGCTGGCGCTCCAAGTCATTCAGGAACGTGACCACCATCTCGATGATCTCGAGCAGCTGGCCGCCGTCTCCAACACAGGCCCGCTGCAGGATCAGCAGGGTGACGATGGCCTCTCGGGCAATGCGCAGAGCCCGGAAGGTGACGATCATCTCCTGCGCGAGCGCACGAACCTCTTCGAAACGCCCCTGGCGCGCCCATAGCGTCGCAAGGTCCAGGCCTGCGAGGGCCGCGGGGTAGACCTGCTCGCGCTGGGCGAAGCCAGCCCTGGTTTCCAGCAGTGCGGCCTCGGCCCGGGCAAAGTCGCAAAGGCCGGCGTAGATCCTGCCTTCCAACCAACGCACGCGGAGCCGGTCGAGAGCGTTGGGATTCTCCTCCAGAACGATCCGGCTGCTCCAGAGGAGACGGCGCGCGGCACGGAAGCGCCCAAGATCGACCAGGCACCAGAGCATCGCCTGTAGCGTTTGCGCGACCAGGATTGGGTCGCGGGTCTGATCCACGAGGTCAAGTCCTTGGCGCATTAGGACAATGGCTCGGCCGGGCTCCCCGACCGAAGTCGTGTACTGCCCCATGCTTATCAGCGCTCGTCCGGCCAAGTGCGGCCGGCCCTCGAGGGCATGAACCTTGTAGACCAAGCCCAAAACCTCCACTGCCTCGGAGAGCCTACGCTGGGCGGACAGTAGGGCCCCGAGTAGAACCGCAATTCTTGCCAGCAGGAGGCTGGACCGGGATCCGCGGCTCGACCAGAACACCGAGCGGTTCATGGCCTGGCTGGCGCGGGGAAGATCATCGCAAATGCGGTAGGCGTTAGCCAGTTCCACCCATGCAAGAGCGCGGAGGTCGGCGACTGGCTTAGCTCCAAGCTCCTTCGGATTCAACCGGTCCGCGGCATAGCGAGCCAAGCGGGCAAAGCGGAGCGTTGCATGGACATCGTGGCTCCGCAGGGAGCGGCCTGCCTCGATCAGCGCTCCAACTTGAGGGAGTCCCCGGAGGGTGGCAACCTCGGAGGCGGAGAGCGCGTCCCAGGTGCGCTCGCCAGCAAGCAGGGAGGTAAGCATCACCACTGCCTCCTCTGGGCTCGCCGCTGCGGGGGCAGCCTCCGCCATGGTTGGCAAGGTCAGCGCGTCATAGGATCGTGCTGGAACCTCAGTTGGAAACCAGCCCCCCTGAGTAGCGAGAATGCGCGAGCAGCAGGTGCATCCATGCAACAGGTGACGGATGAGGCCTTGCCGTCGCGCAGGCGAGAGCGTTCCTGCCAGGAAGCTAGCGACATCCTCGGGGAGAAAGTGCTTAGGCACGGTCATTCCTTGGCTCGACCATTATTGTGCCATCGATTGCGTATCAAAGGAAGGGAGGCGCGAAGGATTGGACCTCCGCCTCCCTTCAATGCCCTTACCCAGGAGTGCATCCACCATCAGGGTTTGGCTGTCCGCTGCACTCAACCCTGATCTTGCCGCCGCCAGGACCCCGCCCTGCATTCTTTCCTCCAAGACCCTTCCCCGGGGCAACCCCGGTCCTCGGGAGCTGATCTGCTCGCTTCGCCCGGCCATTAGGATCGGTCAGGCCGGCGTTGTCAATACTACCCCCTGGCAGCCAGGCGGCCAGCCAGGTCTGCACCCTGGCTCCGAGGGCGTCCAGGAGGCTGGGGCGCTGGCCGGCCTGGGCCGCTGGCGCGACCAGGCCGAGCAGGATGGCGAGCACCAGCGTGCTGACGGCGAAACGATGGGACTGACGAGATGACATGACAACCTCCTTCATCGCGGGGAGGCCTGAGCGCCCTCATGGCGTCCAGCGGCCGCGTACTTGCACCCCCCAGTTTCGCAATTTCCGGGCAGAAACGCGCCATCCGTGTTGCGCGGCGCTCATGTCTTTCGCGCCCACCTCTCCTGGCCTGTCGAGGAGAAGCAATGAGAATTGCTCATCAACCCCAACCCGAGGGCAACTGAACGACTGCCAGCGGTTGCAAAATGGGTGTGAGTAGGTCACTATGTGACCTAATGCAAGAACCTCTCATGACGGAGCCTCCTGATGGCGAGCTCGCGGCCGCCGTTGGCGCCCGGGTCAAGTCCCTGCGCGAAGAGCGGGGTTTGAGCCAGCGCGCCCTTGCATTGCGCCTCGAAGTGTCCAGCTCGACCATCGCCAAATACGAGGCTGGCGTCCATACGCCCCCCCTGTCGGTCCTGGTGCGGCTGGCGGCGGTTCTCGACGTCAGCCTCGACCAGCTGGCCGGCCGCGGCGCCCTGGCGCCGGTGACCGATCCCCGTCTGATCTCCTGCCTGCGGGAGATCGCCGCCATGGACGAGCGCAGCCGGGAGCTGGTGACGGTGACGCTCGAAGGGATGGCGCAGGCTTACCAGATCCTCCGCGACCGCAGGCGCACACCCGGCCCGGCCGCCGTCCAGCCCACCGGAGCCTCGACCTAGAGCGGGGCACTCCGCATCATGGCAGATCGATATTGGAAGGCAGGGAAGGCGAGCCAGGCAGGGCCGGCGGGGCAGGCAGGACAGGCAGGGCCGGCGGGGCATCCGTGGCGGCCGGGCCAGGCGGACGCGGCGTGGGGCCCGCAACGGGCCGGCGGCGCCGGCGCCGCCGGCGCCGCCGATCCGGCCGGCGCCGACAGCCCTGCCGTTGCCGCCGATCTCGTCGTGCAGGCGACCCGGCGCCTGCTGGAAAGGCTGGCCGACCGCGGCCTCGAAGGCAACCTCGCGGCGATCGAGCAGGAGCGCCGGCAGGCGCCCGACCTGGTGGCCGAGCTGCTGGAGCTGCCCGAGCCGCGGCGCTCGGCGGCGGCGGCGAGCGCCCGCTACGCGACACCCGAGGTGGTGTGGCGCCTGCTGGAGGCGTCGCGCGACGCGGCGCCGGAGCCGGCAGTGGCACAGCTCGGCCTGGCGCGGAAGATCGCCATCCACCTGGCGGCCCTGCGTCCCGCGGCCTCGCTCAACTTCCAGCTGCGGGTGGAGGTGAGCTGCGAGACGGCGCTGCGCCTCCTCGACGCCGGCGAGCAGGCGGCGGCGGCGGCCCGCCTGCGCGAAGCCGCGGCCGCGCTGCGGCTCGATCTCGGCTATGCGCGGGCCATCTACTGCCGCGCGCTCGCCCGGCTGCGGCAGGCCGAGCACCGCTGGGAGGAGGCGCTGGCGCTGGCCGCACGGGCGGTGCGCCTGCTCGAGGAGCACGGCTCCAGGTCCGAAACCGCCGCCGCCATCGTGGAAGAAGGCTGGTTGCTGCTCGACGCCGGCGAGGCCGACGAGGCGGTCCCGCGCTTCGAGCGGGCGCAGCCGGAGGTGGAGGCGGTCCCCTACGCCGCCGTCACCTGCCGTCTGGGGCTGGCCATCGCCCTGCTCGAAAGCGGCCAGGGAGGCGAGCGCGCACGGATCGAGCGGCTGCTCGCCGACGCCGAATGGATGATCGGCCAGGCCAGCGCCTCGGGCGATCTGCCCCGCCTCCGCTGGCTGGCGGCACAGGCCGTCGCCCGCTGCCGCCGCAACACCGGCTGAGGCGCCGCGACGAGACCGGGGCCCCGGTCGGCGGGCGCGCCTCTTGCACGCACATCGGCAGCCGCGGGAGACCGCGCCGCCCGCCGCGGCGACCCCTCGGTTGCAGGCTGCCCCAAGCCTCTCGCCGCGGCGGCGGACGCATCGGAACTCTGCGGCCCGGGCGGCGTTATCGTGTCCAGCACAGAACTCGCGCTCCCGGCGATTCGCGGCGCCGGAGCGCCGCGCGGCCCGGCCCGGAACGCGCGCACCCGGGAGGTAAAATTGCCGGTCATGGTCACCGACGAGCCGTCGCAGACGACTACTGTGGAAGCCCCGCCCGCCGCCACCCCGGGCACGCCCGGCGCCGCCGGCAGGTCTCCCGATCCCCGGGAACCTCGCAGCACCAACAATGCCGGAACTGGCAGCAACACCAGCAACGCCGGCAGACAAACACGCGCCGACGAGCCCGACCGGCCGCCCACGGGGGAGCCGCCACCGGCGCACAAGAGGAAGGTGTGGCCGTGGCTGGTCGCCGCCGCCGTCCTGGCCATCGGCGCCTACGTGCTGATCTCGAGCCACAGCCGCGCCGAAGCCAAGGCCACCGCGGCCAAGGCCCAGGCCGCCGCGTCGGCGCCGATGCCGGTGGTGGGAGCCGCCGCCAGGACCGGCGACATCGCGGTCTACGTGACCGGGCTCGGCAGCGTCACGGCGCTCAACACCGCCACCGTCAAGAGCCGCGTGGACGGCCAGCTGATGCGCATCGACTACCACGAAGGGCAGCTGGTAAAGGAAGGCGAGCTGCTGGCCGAGCTCGACCCACGCCCGTTCCAGGTCCAGCTGATGCAGGCGGCCGGCCAGAAGTCCAAGGACGAGGCGGCGCTGCAGAACGCCAAGGTCGACCTGCAACGCTACCAGGTGCTGATGCAGCAGGACGCCATCCCCAAGCAGCAGCTCGACACCCAGCTCGCTCTCGTCAAGCAGGACGAAGCGGCGATCGAGAGCGACCAGGCGCAGGTCGAGAGCGCCAAGCTCAACCTGGCCTACTGTCGCATCGCCGCGCCGATCGGCGGCCGCGTCGGCCTGCGGCTGGTGGATACCGGCAACATCGTCCATGCCGCCGACGCCACCGGCATCGCGGTGGTCAACCAGGTGCAGCCGATCACCGTCATCTTCACCATCCCTGCCGACCGCCTGCCGTCGGTGCTGCAGCAGATGCACGCCGGCCGCCAGCTGGCGGTGGACGCCTTCGACCGCAACAACCAGACCCTCATCGCCCATGGCGTGCTGGCGGCGGTCGACAACCAGATCGACCAGACCACCGGCACGGTCCGCCTGCGCGCGGTGTTCCCCAACCAGGACGACGTGCTCTTCCCGAGCCAGTTCGTCAACGCGCGGCTGCTGGTGGACACCGTCCACGACACCGTGCTGGTGCCGACCGCGGCGCTCCAGCGCTCCCCAACCGCCACCTTCGTCTACCACGTCAAGCCCGACCAGACCGTCGAGGTGCGCAACGTCGCGGTGCAGCTGACCGAGGGCGACAACACCTCGATCCGCAGCGGCCTCGCCGCCGGCGACGTGGTGGTGACCGACGGCGTGGATCGGCTGCGCCCCGGAGCGAAGGTCGCGGTGACCCTCGCGGCCCCCGGCGCCGCCGCCGGCCAGGGTGCCCCCAACGGCGCCGCCAATCCGGCGGCCCCCGGTGCTGCCAACGCCCCCAATGCCCCCAATGCCCCGAACGCCGCCGCCGGCCCCAACCCCGCGGCCGACCAGGGTGCCAAACCCGCCAAACCCGCCAAACCCAACACCGCCCGGAGCCCCGCCCAGTGAGCCCATCGCGCCCGTTCATCCTGCGGCCGATCGCGACGTCGCTGCTGAT
>DATGHG010000496.1:0-8040 GCA_035308185.1 Thermoanaerobaculia bacterium
GCACGGTGATGGTCAGCTTGACCCCGCCGGCGGTGCCCGCCGGCGAATAGTCGACCCTGAGGTCGTCCACCAGGCCGCGGTCCCACAGCGACTTGATCGCCCGGTTCAGGCTCGCTTCGTCCAGCGTCTGGCCGATCTCGAGCCCGAGGTAGTACAGCAGCGTCTCCTCGGAGAGGGTCTTCAGCCCCTTGAACTCGAGCGCCGCGATCTTCCTGCCATTGACGTTCGACGCCACCCCTCCCGTCTCGGACGGGCTTCCGGCGCCGGCCGGGCCGGCGCTGCGCCCGCCGCCAGCCGATCCCTGGCCCGGTGCCGGCGAGGCCGGCGCCTGGGGAGCCGGGGTCAGCAGCGGCACGACGGGCGGCGCCGGCGAGGCCGGCGTCACCTCATCGCTGTCCGCCGGCGCCGGTGCGGGAGTCGCGGGGGGCGCGGGAGTCGCGGCGGGAGCCGGCGAGGTTGGCGAGGTTGGGGCGGCGGCGAGCAGCGGCAGGCCGCTGACGATCATCCATGGCAGCATCGCCAGCGACAGGCCGCGACGGACGCTGCATGGCTTTGCCGGCAAAGGATCGGACGTCATCTCGTTTCTGCCTCGCTCTCTTTCAGGCCATCCGGCGATGATCGGCGCCTACAGCGACGGTTGGCGATAGCCCGTTGGGGTATATCGAGGGAGCTGCCCGGCGCGAGCGCGGCGCACTAGTGCTGGGGCGCAAGCTCGCGGTCACGGACCTGGAACTTGAGCTCGCCGTCCGCGAGGTCGACGTCGATGCGCTCGATCGTCTCTCCGTGCTGATGGATGAGGATCTCCGACACCGCGTCCTGGACGTGGCGCTGGATGGCGCGCCGCAACGGCCGCGCGCCGGTCGAAGGCTCGACGCAGGCCCGGTCCAGCAGCCACTGCTTGGCGGCCGGCGAGACCTCGAGGTGCAGGCCGCGCTCGGCGAGCGTCAGGTTCACGTCGTCGAGCAGGATGTCGACGATCGAGCGCAGCTCGTGCTCGCCCAGCGGGTTGAACACGATCACCTCGTCGATGCGGTTGATGAACTCCGGGCTGAAGGTGCGCCGCAGCTCGGCCAGGATCTCCTCTTCGATGCGCTGGAAGCTCGCCTGGGCGTTGCCTTCGCCAAAGCCCATCCGCCCGCCGCGCAGCACCAGCTTGCTGCCGATGTTGGAGGTCATCAGCACCAGCGTGTTCTTGAAGTCCACGGTGTTGCCGTAGGCGTCGGTGAGGGTGCCGTCCTCGAGGATCTGCAGCAGCAGGTTGGCGACGTCCGGATGCGCCTTCTCGATCTCGTCGAAGAGGATCAGCGAGTAGGGCTGCCGGCGCACCCGCTCGGTCAGCTGGCCGCCTTCCTCGTGGCCGACGTAACCGGGCGGCGAGCCGATCAGCTTCGAGACCGCGTGCTTCTCCATGTACTCGCTCATGTCGAAGCGCACCAGCGCCCGCTGGCTGCCGAACAGGAAAACCGACAGCCGCCGCGCCACCTCGGTCTTGCCGACCCCGGAGGGCCCCAGGAAGATGAACGAGCCCACCGGCCGCTCGGGATTGCTGACCCCCAGCCGGGAGCGGCGGATGGCGCGGCTGATGGCGGCGATCGCCCGCTCCTGGCCGACCACGCGCTGGCGCAGCGTCTCCTCCATGTGCAGCAGCCGCTCGGCCTCCTCGCTCTGCAACGCCGCCACCGGGATGCCGGTCCACGACGAGATCACGTCCTCGATGTCGTGGCGCGTCACCTCGAGCACGCCGGTCTCGTCGGCGATCAGGCTCATGCGCTCGAGGTCCTCGCGCAGCTCGATCTCGCGCTCGCGCAGGTAGACGGCGCGCTCGAAATCCTTGTCCGAGATCGAGACCTTCATCTCCTTGACCACCTGGCGGATGTCCTGTTCGAGGCGGCGCAGGTTCTGGGTGTCGCGCACCCGCCGCAGCTTGACCCGCGCCCCCGCCTCGTCGATGACGTCGATCGCCTTGTCGGGGAGGTGGCGGTCCGAGATGTAGCGGCTCGACTGGTAGATCGCGGTGCGCAGCGCCTCGGGGCGGTAGCGCACCTTGTGGAAGGCCTCGTAGCGGTCCTTGACCCCGTCGAGGATCTGCAGCGTCTGCTCCGGCGACGGCGGCGCCACCTGGATGGCCTGGAAGCGCCGCAGCAGCGAGCGGTCTTTCTCGATGTACTTGCGGTACTCCTTGAGCGTGGTGGCGCCGATGCAGGAGATCTCGCCGCGCGACAGCGCCGGCTTGAGGATGTTGGCGGCGTCGAGCGAGCCTTCGGCCGAGCCGGCGCCGATCAGCGAATGGATCTCGTCGATGAACACGATCAGCTCGCGACTGTCCTTGAGCTCCTTCAAGATCCCCTTGAGCCGCTCCTCGAACTGGCCGCGGTACTTGGTGCCGGCGACGATCAGCGACAGGTCCAGCGCGACGATCCGCTTCTGGGCGAGGAAGATCGGCACCCGCCCTTCGACGATGCGCTGCGCCAGGCCCTCGACGATCGCGGTCTTGCCGACGCCGGGCTCGCCGAGCAGGATGGGGTTGTTCTTGGTCCGCCGGGAGAGGATCTGGACGATGCGGTCCACCTCCTCGTCACGGCCGATCAGCGGATCGAACGCGGCCTCGGCGGCGAGCGCCGTGAGGTCGCGGCCGTACTCCGAGAGGAACGGCAGCTCCTTCTTCTGCTGCGAGGCCTCGCGCTCCTTGGCGATCGCCAGCGCCTCCTCGCGCACGGTGTAGACGTCGAAGCCCTGCTGGGCCAGGATGCGCATCGCGGTGCAGCCTTCGACGCGCAGGATGCCGATCAGCAGGTGCTCGGAGCCGACGGTCGGGTGGAGCATGCTCTCCGCCTCGTGCGAGGCGTAGGCCAGGATCTTCTTCGACTCCTCCGAGAGCGGCAGCTCGGCGGTCGAGGAGATGCGCTCGACGAACACCCGCTCGCCTTCGATCTCGCGGCGGATGTCCTCCGGCTTGACCTGGAAGCGGCGGAAGATCTCGTTGACCGTCTCCTCGCCTTCCCGCAGGATGCCGAGGAGGATGTGCTCCGATTCGATGACCCGGCTGCCGAGCTTGCTGGCTTCGTAACGGGCAAAGAAGAGGGCCCTTCGCGCCTTTTCGTTGTACTTCTCAAACATACGAACGGACCCCTTCTATTCGGCCTTCAAACCACTGGATTCTAGCACACCGCCGCTCCCCTCCCCGGCCGCGCACAGGCTGTCTCCCAAGTGGTTCCATGAGCGTTCCGCAAGGGGTTCCATGCAACTCGCTCGCCCGGTGCGCGCGCCGGTCCCGCCGGCCGGCGCTCAGGCTGCCGGCGCCCCTTCCGGGCGCAGCACGCCGCCCTCGAGGCGCTGCACCGCGCCGCAGCGCGCGGCGATGGCCGGGTTGTGGGTCACCAGCACCGCCGTGGTGCGGTGGCGGGCCTGCATCTCGAGCAGCAGCGCGAAGACCTGGTCGCCGCTCGCCGGATCCAGGTTGCCGGTGGGCTCGTCGGCGAGCAGCAGCGGCGGCGACAGCGCCAGGGCGCGGCACAGCGCCACCCGCTGGCGCTCGCCGCCGGAGAGCTCGTTGGGGAAATGGTCCAGGCGCTCGGCGAGGCCCACCTCCGCCAGCAGCGCGTCCGCCCGGTCGCGCACCTGGCGCGGCGGCAGGCCGGCGATGCGGCCGGGCAGCATGACGTTCTCGAGCGCGGTGAAGTCGGGCAGCAGCTGGTGGAACTGGAAGACGAAGCCGATGGTGTGGTTGCGGAAGGACGCCAGCTGTCCTCCCGAGAGGCCGGCGAGCGGCTTGCCGTCGACCTCGACCGAGCCGGCGTCGGGCCAGTCCAGGGCGCCGAGCAGATGCAGCAGCGTCGACTTGCCGGAGCCCGAGGGTCCGACCACCGCCACCAGCTGGCCGGGCTCGACGGTCAGGTCGACGCCCCTGAGCACCGGCACCCGCCGTTCGCCGTCCTGATAGGTCTTGGTCAGGCCGCGGGCCAGCAGGGTGACGCTCATGCGGAGCCCGGCGCGCTCATCGCCGCAGCGCCTGGATGGGGTCGAGCGTGGCGGCGCGCTGCGCGGCGTAGAGCGCCGAGCCCAGCGCCAGGGCGAGGGTGAGCAGCAGCACCAGCGCCAGGTCGAACGGCTTGACCAGGAACGGCACGTAATCCAGGAAGTAGACCCGGCCCGGCACCGGCACCAGCCGGTAGCGGTCGAGCACCAGGGCGCCGCCGACGCCGAGCAGGGTGCCGAGCAGGATGCCGCTGCCGGCCACCAGGCCGCCCAGCAGCACGAAGGCGCGGCGCAGCGCCGCCGGCGTGGCGCCCATCGTCGCCAGCATGCCGATCTCCGCCCGCTTGCTCGAGATGATCAGCGCCAGGTCCGCGACCAGGGCCAGCGCCGCCACCAGCACGATCAGCGACACCGCCACGAACATCATCACCTTTTCGAGCCGCAGGGCGAACAGCAGCGGCCGGTTCAGCTCCTTCCAGGTGCGCACCTGGCTGCCCGCGGGCAGCAGCGGCGGCAGCCGCGCCGCGACCGCCGTCGCCGCGTCGAGGTCGGCGGCCGCCACCTCGATCTGGCGCTCGCCGCCGCCGAGCAGCGTCTCGGCGACGGCGCGCGGCAGCGCCGCGCGCTCGCGGTCCTCCTGCGCCCGGCCGCTGCGATAGGTGCCGGCGAGCGGCAGCGTGCGCAGGCGCGGCTGCGGCCCGAGCGGCGTCAGGGTGGGCCGCGGCGACACCAGCGACACGCTGGCGCCCGGCACCAGGCCCCAGCGCTCGGCGAGCGACACCGGCAGGTAGAGGCCCTCGGGACCGCCGGCGGCGCCCGGGAAGGAGCGCGGCACCCTGCCCTCGAAGCCGATCAGCTCGACGGCGTGGACCTTGCCCCGATCCACCACCCAGCCGCCGCCGCGCACCTGTAGCTGCGCGCCGGTGACTCCCAGCGCCCGCCGCACCGCCTCGCGCGCCGCCTGCGCCGCGGCGAGGCCGAGGCCGGGCGGCAGGTCGACCAGCAGCTGCGGCGTGCGTCCGAGCAGCTCGCCGCGCAGCGCCTCCTGGAAACCCGAGATCACCGCCAGCGACAGCACCAGGGCGGTGACGCCGAGGGCGATGCCGAGCGCCGCCACCGCCGACAGGAAGCTGGCGAAGGCGTCGCGGCGGGTGCTGCGCAGGTAACGCAGGGCGAGCATCGCCGGCAGCGGCAGCCGGCGCAGCAGCAGGCGGGAGGCACGGGCACCGCCTGAGGTCACGGCTCGCCTCGAGCGCCCGCGGCGGGGTCTTGACCGCCGCCTGCGGGTTCCCGCATGCCGCCTGGGGCAGCGCGAGCGCTGTCCACGGCCTCGGGACGCAGCAGCGGGAAGAGGATCACGTCGCGGATCGAGGCGCGGCCGGTGAACAGCATGGTCAGGCGGTCGATGCCGAGCCCGGTGCCGCCGGCCGGCGGCATGCCGTGCTCGAGCGCCCGCACGTAGTCGTGGTCGAACAGGTGGGCCTCGGCGTCACCGCGCTCGCGCGCCGCCAGCTGCTGGCGGAAGCGATCCGCCTGCACGTCCGGATCGTTGAGCTCGGAAAAGCCGTTTGCGATCTCCATGCCGCCGGCGTAGAGCTCGAAGCGCTCGGTGAAGCGCGGGTCGTCCGCGCGCTGCTTGGCGAGCGGCGAGACCTCGACCGGATAGTCCAGGATGAAAGTGGGCTGCGTGAGGTGCGGCTCGACCAGGTGGTCGAACAGCGCCATCAGCAGGTGGCCGTAGCTGCCGGCGGGAGGCGCCGGCAGCCGGCGTGCCGACAGCTCCTCGGCCAGCGCCGCCGCGTCCTCGAGCCGCGCCGGGTCGACGCCGCCGAAGCGGGTCAGCGCCTCGCGCACGCCGTAGCGCGGCCAGGGGCGCCGGTAGTCGAGCGCGGTCTGACTGGCAGCGGCGGGAGGATGCACCTCCCGCGTGCCGTGCGTCTCCGAGTTCTCCGGCGACCCTGGCATCGTCGCGGAATCCGGCGGCGCCGGCGGCACGCCCGGTGTCCCCGCGGTCCCGAGCATCGGCAGCACGCGCTCGGCGAGGCCGCTCACCATCTCCTCGGTCCAGCCGATCATGTCGCCGCAGTCGGCATAGGCGGCGTAGAACTCGAGCATGGTGAACTCGGGGTTGTGGCGGGTCGAGATGCCTTCGTTGCGGAAGTTGCGGTTGATCTCGTAGACCCGCGGGATGCCGCCCACCAGCAGGCGCTTGAGGTACAGCTCGGGCGCGATGCGCAGGTAGAGGTCCAGGTCCAGCGCGTTGTGGTGGGTGCGGAACGGCCGCGCCACGGCGCCGCCGGCCAGCACCTGCATCATCGGCGTCTCGACCTCGAGGAAGCCGCGGGTGTCGAGGAACTCGCGGATGCCCGCCACCAGCGCCGCACGCACCTCGAACACCCGCCGCGACTCCGGGCTGGTGGCGAGGTCCAGGTAGCGCTGACGGTAGCGGGCCTCGACGTCGGCCAGGCCGTGCCACTTCTCGGGCAGCGGGCGCAGCGCCTTGGCGAGCAGGGTCAGGTCGTCGGCGCGCAGCGACAGCTCGCCGGTGCGGGTGCGCAGCAGCAGGCCGGCGGCGCCGACCAGGTCGCCCAGGTCCAGGTTCTCGAGCACCAGGCGGCCGGCGTCGGGCAGCTGGTCCTTGCGCACCAGCAGTTGTAGCTTGGCGCGGCCGTCGTGCAGGTCCAGGAAGGCGGTCTTGCCGTGCTCGCGGATCGCCAACACCCGCCCCGGCACCCGCAGCCGGACGGCCGCGGCGTCGAGCTCCTCGGCGGTGCGGTCGCCGTAGCGGGAGCAGACCTCGGCCGGCTGCAGGTCCCAGTCGTAGCGGTGGGGATAGACCGCGACCCCGGCCGCCGCGAGGCGCTCGCGCTTGGCGCGGCGGTTCTGGATCTGTTCGTCGAGCTCAGACATACGCCTCCGAGGGGCCACGCTCCGGCACTGCCGGGAGGGCCGGGCCGGTCCTCCCTTCTACGGCCACCTTCTCTTTCGGGGATCGGGCTCTCGGAAAGCCCTACTGCCCGGCGCGGGCACACGATAGCTCATCGCCGGGCTGATAGCATCCCGCGGCACATGCTCGCGAGCGCCGACCAGCTGGCGGAATCGTTGAAGACGGCGGTCGAGGCCTGGGACGCCCTGGGCTGGGCGCGGCCGCGGGTGGCGCTGATCTCCGGGTCCGGCCTGGGCGTCGATCTCGGGGAGGCGGAGCGCGGACCGATCGACCTCTCTTACTTCCTGCCGTTCGCGGCCCACCCGCTGGCCGGCCATCCCCACCAGGTGGAGCTGCTGCGGCCGCTGCCCGAGCGCCGCGTGGTGTATTGCCGCGGCCGCCTGCATGCCTACCAGGGCTACGACGCGCAGCAGACGGTCTTTCCGGTGCGCCTGGCCGCCCAGCTCGGAGCGCGCGTGCTGATCCTGACCAACGCCAGCGGCGCGCTGCGGGTCGAGCGGCGCCCGGGCGAGCTGCTGCTGATCCGCGATCACCTCAACCTGACCGGCGAGAACCCGCTGCGCGGCCAGCTGCCGCCGGAGTGGGGGCCGCGTTTCCCCGACCTCTCGGGCGCCTACGACCCGCGCCTCGCCGCGCTGGCCCGCCGGCTGGCCGGCGAGCTGCGGCTGGCGCTCGGCGACGCCGTCTACGCCGGCGTGCTCGGACCGAGCTACGAGACGCCGGCCGAGGTGCGGATGCTGCGCGCCCTGGGCGGCGACCTGGTCGGGATGTCCACCGTGCTCGAGGTCATCGCCGCCCGCCAGATGGGTGTCGCCTGCCTCGCCCTGTCGCTGGTGGCCAACCCGGCCGCCGGCGTCGACGCGGGCACCGCCGCCGGCGTGGCCGCGGATGCCCCCGGCGGCGCTCCCGGCGTGGGCGCCCTGACCCACGACGACGTGCTCGCCGCCGCCGCGGCCGGCGCCGCGGACCTGCGCCGGCTGCTGGGCGCCCTGCTGGCAAGCCCGGACCTGCTCGACGACTGATCTCGGGAGCCTGCGGGGCCTTTCGAAGTCTCCGGCGCTCAGCCGCCGTAGCCGGCGGTGAGGCGGTCGCGGACCATCCAGATCTCGGGGAAGAAG
>DATGHG010000497.1:0-5037 GCA_035308185.1 Thermoanaerobaculia bacterium
TCGACGGCGGCGCCATGTTCGGGGTGGTGCCGCGGACCCTATGGGAAAAGGTCAAGCCGCCCGACGACCGCAACCGCATCCGCATGGCGACCAACTGCCTCCTGGTCGCCCGCGGCGAGGAGCTGGTGCTCGTCGACACCGGCATCGGCGACAAGCACGATCCGCGCTTTCGCGACACCTTCGGCATGGATCCGGCGGCGGTGCGGCTGCCCGACGCCATCCGCCGCGCCGGCTACGCGATCGAGCAGGTGACGCACGTCGTGCTCACCCACCTGCACTTCGACCATTGCGGCTGGAACACGCGGCGGGCGAGCCAGGGCCCCCAGACCGCGGCGGCGCCGAGCGACGAGCTGGTGCCGACCTTCCCCAATGCCGTCTACTGGTTGGAACGGAGCGAGGTCGAGCACGCCCGGCGGCCCAACGAGCGGGACCGCGCGAGCTACGATCCGCGCAACTGGGAGCCGCTGTTCGCGGCCGGCGTGGCGCGGCTGTTCGACGGCGAACCCGGCTGCGAGCCGATCCCCGGAGTGCGCGCCGTGCGCGCCGCCGGGCATAACGCGGACATGTGCATCGTTCTGCTCGACGGCGGCCGAGCCGGCGCCGGGGAGCCGGGGGAGTTCGGCGGCAAGGCGGTGTTCTTCGCCGACCTGGTGCCCACCGTCGCCCATGTCGCCTACCCCTGGATCATGAGCTACGACCTGTTCCCGATGACCACCCTCGAGAACAAGAAGGCCTGGCTGCCGTGGGCGGCGGCGGGGGAGTGGCTGGCGATCTTCCAGCACGAGGCCGAGATGCCCCTGGGGAGGGTGGTGGAGGAGAAGCCGGGCCGGTTCCGGGCCGTGCCGCTGGGGCCGCTGGCTCCACTGGCCCAAGTCGCCGCCGGGCCTGACCGCGAGGGCACCGCCGCGGATCCACGGCGCCTGCCGCGACCAGCCGACACGGACCCGGCCGACGCCGCGGTCCCGCCGGTGCCCTGACCGGGCAGCAGAGGCTCGGCCGGCCCGCCGGCCCCCTGATCACATGATGCGGTCCGTTGGACCTTGGGAGAGCTGATGGCGCAAGAAGAATTCGATCTGATCATCCTCGGCAGCGGTCCCGGCGGCTACGTCGCCGGCATCCGCGCCGGACAGCTGGGCCTGAAGGTGGCGGTGGTCGAGAAAGACCCCAAGTTCGGCGGCACCTGCCTGCACCGCGGCTGCATTCCCACCAAGGCGCTGCTGCACACCGCCTCGCTGCTCGACGAGATCCGCGGCGTCGCCGAGCACGGCATCCAGGTGGCGGCGCCCACCCTCGACATCGCCCGCGCTCACGAGCGCAAGCGCAAGGTGGTGGACAAGAACGCCCGCGGCATCGAGTCGCTGTTCAAGAAGTACAAGGTCGACGGCATCCTGCAGGGGACCGGGCGGCTGGTCGGTCCGCACCAGGTCGAGGTGGACGGCAAGGAGGGCAAGCACGTCGTCTCCGCCCGCTTCGTGATGATCGCCACCGGCTCGGTGCCGCGCGACGTGCCGATCGCTCCCGCCGACGGCGAGCGGATCCTCAACTCGGACCACGTCCTGCTGCTCGAGCGGGTGCCGAAGTCGATCGCGGTGCTGGGGGCCGGCGCCGTCGGCACCGAGTTCGCGTCCCTCTACGCCTCGTTCGGCAGCGAGGTGACGCTGATCGAGATGCTGCCGCGCATCCTGCCGATCGAGGACGAGGAGGTCTCGGCCGAGCTCGAGCGGGCGCTGCGCAAGCGCAAGCTCAAGGTGCTGACCGGCGCCCGGCTGACCGCCGCCGAGCGCACCGAGGGCGGCGTCCGGCTCACCGTCGAGCGCCAGGGCAAGGCGCCGGAGACCCTCACCCTCGAAAGCGAGTTGCTGCTGTCGGCAGTAGGCCGCCGCCCGGTGACCGAGGGCATCGGTCTCGAAGCGCTGGGGATCGAGGTCGAGCGCGGCTACGTCAAGGTCAACCCGCTGATGCAGACCAACCTGCCGCACGTCTACGCCATCGGCGACGTGGTCAACACCCCCTGGCTGGCCCACGTCGCCTCGGCGGAAGGCATCCTGGCAGTCGAGCACATGGCCGGCCAGGCGGTGCAGCCGATCAATTACGACCAGATCCCGTCGTGCACCTATTGCGATCCGGAGGTGGGGAGCGTCGGCCTCTCCGAGGCGAAGGCGCGTGAGCGCGGCTACGAGGTGGCGGTGGGCAAGTTCCCCTTCACCGCGCTCGGCAAGGCGGCGATCCTCGGCCACACCACCGGCTTCGTCAAGGTGGTGCGCGAGACCCGCTACGACGAGCTGCTGGGCGTCCACATCATCGGCGCCAGCGCCACCGACCTGATCGCCGAGGCCTGCGCCGCGCTGCACCTCGAGGCGACGGACGAGGCGCTGATCCACACCATCCACGCCCATCCGACGCTGTCGGAAGCGGTGGGGGAGGCGGCGCACGCCGCCCACGGGCACGCCATCCACTTCTGAGCCGTGCAACGATCGCCCATGCCCAAGACCACCTCCACCAGCCCCGCCGCACCGGCGAAACCGCGCCGCGCCGCCACGGCCCCCGCCAAGGCCAACACCAAGGCCAACGCCAAGGCCAAGCCGCCGCGCCCGCCGGCCGCCGACCGCCTGGCGGCCACCGAGCTGACGCCCGCGCAGCAGCTCGACCTCTACCGCTTCATGAAGCTCAACCGCATGGTCGAAGAACGCCTGGGCAACCTCTACCGCCAGGGCAAGGTGGTGGGCGGGCTCTACTCGAGCCGCGGCCAGGAGGCGACCTCGGTGGGCAGCGCCTACGCCCTCGCGCCGCAGGACTTCATGGGGCCGCTGATCCGCAACCTCGGGTCGATGCTGGTGCGCGGGGTCAAGCCGCGCGAGGTCATGATGCAGTACATGGCCAAGGGCGGCAGCCCGACCGGCGGCAAGGACGGCAACACCCACTTCGGCGACCTCGAGCGCGGGCTGGTGGCGCCGATCTCGATGCTGGGCGCGCTGATCCCGGTGATGGCGGGGGTGGCGCTGGCCGGCCGCATGCAGGGGCGCGGGCTGGTGGCGCTGACCTACATCGGCGACGGCGGCACCTCGACCGGCGACTTCCACGAAGGGCTCAACCTGGCGGCGGTGCTGGCGGTGCCGCTGGTGGTGATCGCCGAGCACAACGGCTATGCCTACTCGACGCCGACCTCGCGCCAGATGCGCATCCAGGACATCGCCGTGCGCGCCGCCGCCTACGGCATCCCGGGCGAGATCGTCGACGGCAACGACGTCCTGGCGGTGCACGCGGTCACCCGCCGGGCGGTGGAGCGCGCCCGCGCCGGCGGCGGCCCGACGCTGATCGAGGCCAAGACCTTCCGCATGAAGGGCCACGCCGAGCACGACGACGCCGGCTACGTGCCGCCGGAGCTGTTTGAGCAGTGGCGGGGTCGCGACCCGATCGAGCGCTTCGAGCGCCACCTGCTGGGCGGCGGGCTCGCCGGCGAGGCGGAGCTGGCGGCGATCGCCGCGGCGATCGACGCCGAGCTGGTGGCGGAGATGGACTTCGCCCTGGCGTCGCCGATGCCGCCGCCCGAGCGGGCGCTCGAAGGGGTGTACGCGACATGACCGCGGTCACCTATCTCGAGGCCATCCGCCAGGCGCTGTGGGAGGAGATGGAGAGCGATTCGCGGGTCTTCCTGCTCGGCCAGGACGTCGGCATTTACGGCGGACCTTTCCGGGTGACCGCGGGGCTGCTCGACCATTTCGGGCCGGAGCGGGTGATCGACACCCCGATCAGCGAATCGGCGATGGTCGGGGCGGCGATCGGCGCCGCCATGCTTGGCATGCGGCCGGTGGTGGAGATGCAGTTCATCGACTTCATCTCCTGCGCCTTCAACCAGATCGTCAACTTCGCCGGCCCCAACCACTACCGCTGGGGCCAGCGGGTGCCGCTGGTCATCCGCGGACCGTCGGGAGGCAACGTCCACGGCTCGGCGTTCCACAGCCAGAACCCGGAGTCCTACTTCCAGCACACGCCGGGCCTGAAGATCGTGGCGCCGGCGACGGTGGCCGACGCCTACGGCCTGCTCAAGGCGGCGATCCGCGACCCCAACCCGGTGCTGTTCTTCGAGCACAAGTACCTGTATCGCCGGATCAAGGGGGAGCTGCCGGCCGCGAACGGCGGTGACGGCGGCTCGGAAGCGCCGCCGGCGCTCGGGCGGGCGCGGCTGGCGCGTCCGGGCCGCGACCTGTCGATCATCACCTACGGTGCTATGCTGCACGTGGCGCTGGAAGCGGCCGAGCGTCTCGCCGCCGAAGCGGGCATCGACCTCGAAGTCCTCGATCTGCGCACCGTCAAGCCGCTCGACGAGGAAGCGATCCTCGCGACCGTGCGCAAGACCAACAAGGTGCTGGTGTTGACCGAAGAGCAACTGAGCGGATCGGTGGCCGGCGAGGTGGCGGCGCGGATCGCCGAGCGGGGCTTTGCCTGGCTCGACGGGCCGGTCCACCGGCTCTGCTGTCCCGACACGCCGGTGCCCTACAGCCCGACCCTGGAAGAAGCCTATCTACCCAACGTGGACAAGCTCGTGGCGCGGGTGCGCGAGCTGGCCAGTTACTGATCGAAAAGCGCTCGCAAGCGGAGACGGATTGCCATGGCTACGGAAGTCGTGATGCCCCAGATGGGGGAGTCGATCGCCGAGGGAACGATCACCAAATGGCTGGTCAAGGTGGGCGACAAGGTGGAGCGTGACCAGCCGCTGTTCGAGATCTCGACCGACAAGGTCGACGCCGAGATCCCCAGCCCGGCCGCCGGGGTGCTGATCGAGATCCGCAACCAGGAAGGCGAGACGGTGCCGGTCAACCAGGTGGTGGCGAGCATCGGCGCGGCCGGCGAAGCGGCCGGCGCCGCCGGAGGCGACGGCGGCGCGGCGGCGGCAGCCCCTGAGCCCCCCGCGGCCCCTGAAGCTCCCGCGGCCCCTGCGGCCACGGCCACTCCTGACGGCGGCGGCGCTCCGACTCCGGCCGCGCCGGCGACCGGGAAGGCTGCGGGCGGCGCGGCCGCGGCGCCGGCCGGATCCGC
>DATGHG010000498.1:0-8345 GCA_035308185.1 Thermoanaerobaculia bacterium
CCAAACCAGCCGGTCAGCCGCCGGCGACCAGGCGAGGACATGGCCGGAAACTCCGTCCCCTCCCTCCAGCAGGCGAAACCGGCCGGTTCCTGGGTCCCAGAGCCTGACCAGGCCTCGTTGTGTAGCACTCGCCACCCACCGCCCATCGGGAGACCAGCAGACCAACCAGATCCTCGCCTCGTCCTCGATCCGCCGCCAGAGAGTCCGCCCCTCCGCGGTGATCACCTCGACGGCGTGCTCGTCGTCGCCGAGCGCCAGCCGGGTGCCGTCCGGCGCCCAGCTGACGGAGTTGATGGCGACGTTGCGCGCCACCGAGACCAGGCAAGGGATCTCTACCGCAGGCTCGGGCGGCTGCTGTCGCGGCGCGTCCATGCAGGCCCGCTACCGCGGCCGGCGCGCCGCCGCTCGCTCGTAGAGCCGCCCGGCGGCTCCCGGCTCGCCGGCTTTCTCCAGCAGCTCGGCCGCTCCGATCCAATCGCCTGCCAGCTCGGCCTTCTGCGCATCCTTCAGCCATTGCGCCCGGTCGTGCGCGGGACCGCCGCGTCCGAGGAGCCGCTGCAGCGGCGACGGCGGTGCCTCGGGCTCCCGCAGGGCGGCGGCAACCCGGGCGAGCAGCCTCGCGGCCTCGGCGGAGAGACCGCCGCTCCTGACCGCCGGCGCCTCGCCCACCCAGAGCGCCCAGGTCGGGACCATGCTGTCCACCGTGAACGCAAAGGCCCCGTCCTGGACCACCGCGACCGCCGTCTCGCCGCTCCTGCCCAGGGCGAATGCCTGGCGCCGCGCGTCCTCGGGGAGCGGGGGATAGAAATCGAGGCCAAGCTCCAGGAAGAGGCCGCCGGGACCGGCGTGCACGAGAGGGATGCCGAACGGGATCACCCCGGGGAGACCGCCCGGCGCGAGCAGCAGGTGGCGCTCCCGGCCCGGCAGGAGAAATGAGCGCTCGCCGGCGGGGCGGCCGGCCAGGAACGGACGGACCCATGCCAGCTCCGACTCGTCCAGGAGCACGCCGTCGATCTGGCCGGAGGCCGCCGCACGCGGCACCAGACGAACGGCGAACGGCGCCGGCAGCCGCGCCGCCCCGGTGGCCGGCAGCTGGACCGGCGCCGCCGCCTCGTAGGTGAGGAGCTCTTCGCCGTCCACCTCCTCACCCGCACGGCGGATGCGGCAGTGACCGAGGTCGGGGCCCCCCAGCGCCCAGATCTCACCTTCCGGAATCATGCCGGACAGGAGACTCTCGGCCAGGGGGGGCCGGTAGCGGACGTCGATCAGGAGGTTGCCGCCGTCGGGTCCCACCGGTTGCCCGACCAGGGTGTACGGCAGGCTCGAAAGGGCCTGGATGAGTGCCGCGGGGATGTCGCGCCCCTCCCTGCGCAGCTGCATCAGCAGGACGCCGCTCTCCGCCTCCTCGCCCTGCAAGGGGCGGCGTAACGCCGGCACCAGGCGCACTCCCACTCCCAGGGCGAGGGAACGGCGCAGCGCCCAGCGCGCCAGCGGCCCCGGCACCAGCACGTCGAGGGCGGCCGCGGGCTCCAGGCGGCGCGGTCGCAGCGAGGCGCTGCCCAGCAGCGCCGCCAGATCGGTCTGCGGCCAGGCCGCGGTATCGAGGCCGCTGCCGGTGTGCGGCACGAAGGATCCACCCTCCGCAACGAGCGCCCGCCAGCGCCCGTCGGTTGCGGCGAAGGGCTGGCCGCCGCTCGCCCAGACGAGGGCCGCCGCCCGCTCCCATGGTACTTCCACCGCCACCCACCACTCGCCGCCGGGACCCCGCCGGCAGACGGCGTCCCGGGCCAGGCGCGCCCCGGCGACGCTGCCCAGGAAGGAGAGGGCTCCCGAGGAGCTGGCGAAACGCCCGCCGGTCCTGGCGACGGCGACCGCCACGCCAGCGGCCGCCGCGGCAGCGGGAGAAGCCGCCGGCGGCGGCGTTGCGGGGGCCGTCGCCGGCTCGGCCGGCGCCGCGGACTGGGCAGGAGGCGCGGCGGCTTCGCCTCGTCGCCGGCTCGCCTTGCGCCGGGCCGTTCGCGTCGCCGCGGGCGCCGGCGGCGGCGGCACCGGCGGCGGCGAGGGCGGCACGGGGTCGTCCTCGATCCTCCGGATACGGAAGGAGAAGGGCTCGTCGGACTCCGCCATGCTCAGCGCTCTGCCCGCCGCGGCACGCCGCTGGCGTCTCCCAAGGCGTCTCGAGCCCAGATCTCCCAGCGCTCCTCCGCCCCCGGATTGCCGGCGGTGTAGGCGGCGGCATACACCATGGCGACGAGGTCGGGCCGGCGCAGGCTCTGCCCCACGGCGAGAGCCCACTGCTCGGCGCGCAAGCGCTCCTGGACTCCCTCGATACGGCCCAACCCGGCGGCCGCCTGCCGCAGCCGGCGCGCGGCCGCCGCCGGCTCGCCGCCGCCCTGCTCGCAGCGGGCCACGACGAGGTCGCGGAGCAGCGCTTCGGCGGGTGACGCCGGCTCCAACCGCGCCGCCACCTCGCGGGCGTGCGCGAAGCGGTGCGCCCGGTCGGCCAGGAGCCACGACGCCGCCAAGAATTCGCCGCTCTCGACCAGGCACTCCGCGGCCTCGCGCGGCCGGCCGCAGCTCTCGAAGCAGCGCGCCGCATCGCGCCAGAGGCCGGCCCGGGCATAGGCCTCCGCCGCGGCCTCGACGCGCCCGAGACGCTCGTTGAGCTGCGCGGCCCGGGCGTGATCACCGAGATTCTCGCTCAGCCGGCAGGCGTCGACGAGCCAGCCAGCCGCGAGGTAGCACTGGCGCGCCTTTTCGAGCAACGACACCGGCTCGCTCAACTGCTCCCTTCTTTCCGAGTCTCGGGCAGCTGGCGTTCCGAGGTCTCCTCGGCCTGCTCCTGCGGCGCCTCGACCGCTGCCTCCCGGGAGGGCGGCAGGCGCTTGCCGCCCGCGACCTCCGTCACGCGCGGCAGGCGCTCGATCACCCGGCCGATCTCGGCCGCGACCCGGTCGTGCTCGAGGTCGTGCTCGGCGTGAGGGAGGTTGGACTGCTGGTCGACCAGGAGCTCGACCTCGCCCGTCCGCTTGTTGAAGCGGAATGTGACCTTCGTTTCCAAAGCGGTAGCTCCTCCGTTCCCCGCATCAGCTCTGCAACTGGAACTCGATTTCCAGCACGTCGCCGTTCTCCTGGCATTGGACGCCCTCGGCGCCGTGGCGCCGGGCATAGGCCAGGATGGCGTCGCGGTACGCCCGGGCGAGCAGGGCGTGGAACGCCTGGCGGCAGCGCAGGCCCACCGCCGCGAGATGGGTCGCGGCCTGGCGGTCGAGCTCCTCGCGCTGCGCCGCGGCAGCCTGTTCGAGCCTGGTTCGTGCCGCGGCCTCCGCCCGGGCGCGGAGCTCGGAGTCGGCCGCCGCCTCGGCGGCGGTTCCGGCCTGCTCGATCCGCTCCCGTGCCGCCGCGTCGAGGCCGCGCTGGGCGGCCTGATTGGCCTCGGCCTCGGCGCGCTCCCGCGTGCGGCCGGCATAGCCGTCTTCGTAGTACCCGGCCTGGCGCTCGGCCGACAGGCTGTCCCGCACCTCGCCTTGGAGGACCGCCCGAGCCTCGCCGGTCGCTTCCACCACCTCCTGGCGCACTGCCACGATCTCGAGCGTCCGCTCGTCCACGTGGTAGACCGCATACCCGCCCTCGACGTCGAGCCGATACCCATCCTCCACCTCGCGCCAGCCGGAGTCGCCGCCCCCCAGGGCAGCCTCGAGCGCCTGGAGCGCCGGCCCTCCGAGCGACTCGTCGACGTGCTGGCTCACCCGCGCCTCGCCCAGCACCTCTGCCGACAGCGCCGCGGTGCGCGAGACCTCGCGCTGCCAGGCCTCGGCCAGCTCGCGGGTGGCGGTCACCGTGATCTTCCGTGGATTACACATGGGCGCCCTCCAGGCGGCCGAGGGACCGCTGAATGACCTCTTCGATCCGCTTGCGCAGTGCGGCGTCGCCGCGGTGGAACCGCAGCGCCTCCTTGCGGAGGCGGTTCAAGGCCATGAGATGGGCACCCAGGGCGACCTCGGTGCGCACGCCGGGCTCCTGGGCCTCGAGCACCCCGAGATCGGCCAGCATCTCCGGCGCCGGCCGTGACAGCTGTAGCTGCCGGCCGCCGTCCTCGGAGACCCGGGGTTGGATCACGGCCTGCACCACCTCCGCCTCCTCGGGGCGGCTCCAGAAGTGGTTGAGCGGCCAGAGGTCCGCGGGCGCCGCCGCCGTCGCCTCGCGCAGCAAGGCGGCCGCGGCGACGAGCTTGAGCCCCTTGACCACCCGGCGGTCCGAGATCTCGATCCCCTCGGCCCGGAGCTCCCGCACGACCGTCGCATAGATCGGCTGGATGTCGTCGATCTGCACCTCGCCGACCCGGCCGTGGAGGGCGACCAGGTCGGCGACCTCGAGGGGGGCGAGGAGGCGCGGCGCCGCACCGCCGGTGCCACCGCCGGCGAGCACGGTCGACTCGATGCGCTCGAGCTCGAGCTCCCAGCCCTGTCCGATGAGCTCGTCCAGGCGCTCGTCGGGCACGCGATCGACCTGCAGGCGCAGGACGAACCGGTCGGCGAAGGCGTGGACGGCCGGGTCGTCGGGCAGCGAGTTGGAGGCGCCGACGAGCGAGATCAGCGGCACCTCCTGGCGCCGGGAGCCGTTGTGGAACACCCGCTCGTTGACCAGGGTGAGGAGCGAGTTGAGGATCGCGCTGCTGCCCTGGAACACTTCGTCCAGGAAGGCGATCTGGGCCTCCGGCAGCATGCCCTCGGTGCGGATGTGGAACGTCCCCTTGCGGAACTTCTCCAGATCGAGTGGACCGAAGAGCTCGGAGGGCTCGGTGAACCGGGTCAGCAGGTAGTGAAAGCCGCGCGCGGCCACCTGCTCGGTGAAGCGGGTGAGGAGCTCGGTCTTGGCGGTGCCGGGCGGCCCGATCAGCAGCAGGTGCTCGCGGCAGATGGTGGCCACCGCGAGCAGCTCCACCGCCGTCTCGCGGCCGGTGAACATCTGCTTGAGCTGCCGCTGCACGCTCTTCAGCCGGTTGACGGCGCCCAGGGTCTCCGGCGGCCAGCTCATGGGCGCGCTCCCGGCACGTCCTCGTCGATCTCGATGGGCTGCAAGCTGACGGTGGCGGGGGCGGCGCCGTCCGGCTGGACCGGCGCGGCGGCGGCGCCGGCGGCCGCCGCGGCGGCGCCGGGCGGCGGGGTCGTCCGGCCCTTGAGCGAGATCATGGGGCTCGACGGCGACGGCCGCTCGCCGCGCCGCGGTGCCGTCGCCGCTCCGGACTTGCCGGCGGCCCGCTGCTCGATCGCCTGCCGGATGCGTCCCACCAGCCAGCCGAGCCGGCGGGCGTCGACCGGGATCGGCGGCTCCTGGCAGTAGAGACCGACGCAGGCGTCCCGGAACAGCGAGCGGATCTCGTCGCCGTTGAGCTGGTCGGTCGCGGCGGCCAGGACGTCCAGCAGCTCCGGCGGCACCTCGATCTTGAAATGCCGGGCGTGGACCTCGGCGATCGAACGCCGGGCGGCGGGGTCCGGCAGGCCGATGCCGATCGCCTGGAAGCGGCTGGGCCGCAACAGGGCGTCGTCGATGATGTCGAGGCGGTTGGTGGTGCCGATCACCAGCATCGGCACGTCCGGCCGGAAGCCGTCCATCTCGGTCAGGATCTGGGCCACGATGGCGTTGCCGGCGCGGCTGCCGCCGTCGTCGCGGCCCGAGCGGCGGGCGGCGATCGAGTCGAACTCGTCGAACACCAGCACCGCCGGCGCGTTGCGCCGCGCCTCGGCGAACAGCTCGCGCACCTTGCGCTCGCTCTCGCCGACGTACATGTCGGTGATCTCCGGACCGGAGACCACCTGGATGGTCGCGTCCATCTGGTTGGCGATGGCCTTGGCGAACAGCGTCTTGCCGGTCCCCGGCGGCCCATAGAAGATGAACCCGCGCGGGATGAGCTCGCGCTGCAACGCCTCGGGCAGGTCGTAGGAGCCGGTCATCAGGCTCAGCGCGCGCCCCAGCACGGCCTTGACGTCGCCGTAGCCGCCGATCTCCGCGAAGCTGACGTTGGGCACCTCGAAGTTGGCGGAGGTCTGCGCCTTGAAGACGCGGATCGATTGCACCAGGTGCTCGACCGGCGCGCCGGCGGGGTGCTCCTTGACCGCGTAGGCGATCGCCTGGCGCAGGCGCACCGGGTTCATGCCGCTGACGTTCTTGTAGAGGCCCTCGGCGTCGTAGCCGGCGAAATGCGCCGCCTCCTCGGCGGTGACCAGGACCTCGCCCAGGGGCCTCGGCGTGCCGTTGGCGCCGCAGGCGACCTCCCGCGGCACTCCCATCACCAGGGTGCGCGCCGCGAAGCGCGCCGCCAGCACCTCGGGGATGACCACCGAGCGGTCGGAGAAGGCGAGCAGGAGCCGGTCGCTGGCGCTGTACAGCAGCTCGATCAGCTCGCGGGTCTCTCCCGGCAGGTTGGACTCGGAGCCGCCGGCCAGCAGGTCGAGGTGGGGGAGGATCAGGACGTCGCCGACGATGAGCTCGCGGATCATCCGCCGCAGCTCGGCCAGCTGGCGCTGGCGCAGGCCGCGGGCCATGAAACCGCCTTCGTCCTCCTCGGGCACTTCGAGCAGGCGGGCGCTCAGGTTCGCCTGGATGGCGATCGGGCGCCAGAGGTGCTCGACCGCCAGCTTGTCGCAGTACACCAGCGCGGAAAGGCCCGTGCGCAGGAACGAGGCGATGCGCTCGATCTCGACCGCGTAGGCCAGGCGGACGGCCATCGGCTTGTCGGCGGGCGGCGGCGGCAGCGTCGGCTCGGCCGCTGCCAGCGGGGCGGCCGGCGGAGGCGGGGCCGGCGCCGGGCGCGCCGGCTTGGCGGCGGCCACCGCATCCGCGCCGGCGGCGCCGCCGTTCGCCGAGGGCGCGACCTCGAGGCCGGCAGGCCGGTAGAGCGGCTGCGCCGCGGTGACCTCCACCGGGCTCACCATCAGACGGTCGAGCGGTTCGTCGAGCAGCTCGTTCGGGATGGGCTCGGTGCTGAGCGCCGGGGCCCGCCGGAGCAGCTCGCGCAGAGTCAGATCCTGACCGCTGTAGAGGAGGTCCTGGAGGGTCTGGGCCGGCACCAGCGGGGCCAGCCGGATATGCGGCCGCCGCGATCGGATCGTCAAGCCACACCTCCACGCAGTCGCCGCGCCAGCCGATGGAGCTCAAGCCCCTGGCGGTAGGCGTAGCCGAGATAACGCCGGGTTCGCAGGGCGTCGACGTCGCCGCGCTCGATGGCGGCGAGCGGTCCCCACCATTCCGCCACCGCCAGGGCGTCGAACAGGCGGCTGTCGTCCGCGGCGGCGAGCGGATCGAGGATGACCGAGCGCGCCCACCGCAGCTGCTGCAGGTGTTCAGGCTCGTGGTGGACCATCGCGGCCTCGTAGACGTCGAGCACGAAGCGCCGGTGGCGCGCTTCGCCGGGCGCCTCCCCGGCCGCCGCCGCACCGGTCACGTCGGCCAGCCGCAGGCGGTCGAGCAGTGCCGCGCGCCAGCGGCGCACCGACGGGTCGGTCGCCGGCCGTGCCAGGCGGAGCTTCAGGGCGAGCCGGCCGGCGGGATCGGCCAGCAGGCGGTTGGCGACCTGCAGCGCCGCCGCCTCGCCGCCCGGCGCCGGGCGCTCGATCAGCGCGGTGAGCGGCGACGCCGCCATGCAGGGCTCGGCCGCCGCGGCCGGCAGGTAGGGGACCGCGCTCCCCGCGAGTCCGTGGCGGGTCACCCACTCGGCCGGGTGGCGGGCCGGTCCGAGCGCGCCGGCGAGCGCCGCCGCGAGCGCCGGGGTTTGCAGCGAGCCGAGCGCCGCCGCGAGCACTGCCGTTTCCGCGGCGAGCGGTGCGCCGTCGCCGAGCGGGGGCGCGGCCAGCCGCAGGCGGGCGGCGGTCACGGCGGCGAGCTGTCCCAGGCGTTCCGCCAGCTCGGGCGAGGGGCGGGCCAGCGCCTCGGCTTGCCGCAGGTCGCCGCCGGGCGGCGGGCCCTCCGGCGCCAGGGCCCATTCGACGACCCGCAGGGCGGTGGTGGTGGCGCTCATGTCGCCTGCCGCTCTTCCCGGAGCGTCCATTGCGGGCAGAGGCTCATGGTGCCGGCCCGGGGGACGTAGAAGCGGAGAGTCCGGCGGGCGCCGTCCAGGTTGACCAGGCCGGCGATCTGCCAGGGCAGGCGGAAGGTGGTGAAATGCAGGTCGAGGTCGATCGAGGAGAGGCCCATCGTCTCGGTCGCCGGGAACAGGTGGGTGTGATACCAGCCGAGGAGCTGGTCGCCGGCCCTCTCCTCGCGCAGCGTGCGTTTGACCGCGTCGAAGGAGTCGCCGGTGAAGGTGAAATGGAGGAGGGATGCCCCGGTGTGCTCGGCCTTGGGCG